>JBNLVK010000087.1:0-11256 GCA_050618055.1 Myxococcota bacterium | reverse complement strand
CCGATCTCGGAGGGCTGGCGGCGGGTCCGCCGCTAGCCGTTGGCCCGATACGGGCGTGGGCCGCAAGCTACGCGCGCGCCGGCCCGTCCGCGACCCAAGCCAGCCCGGGCGCACGTACACGCGAAGCAACCCACGGCTCGTCGCGGTCGCCGAGCCGCCAGCCTCCGCGCTCTCAGGCTGACCGGTGCGTGCTGGGCAGCGCTTCGAACCCCGCAAGCGGCCTACGGCCGCGCGCAGCGAGCCGAAGGCGAGCGAAGTCAATCAGAGCAGCAGACTATCGACCACCTTGGAAAGCTGCCGGAGGTTGCGAACCTCCTCGGCGACATCGGTATACGGAAGATACTTGTCCATCACGGAGTCGCCGAAACCCCACGCGCTGGGGTTCTCAGGGTTCAACCAGACGACGTTCTTGGCCTTGTTGTGGATGTCGCGGAGACACCAGGCCCTCGGATCGTTGTAGTTGTTCCGGGCGTCGCCCAGGATCAGGACGGTCGTCTTGTTGTCGATGGCGGAGAGGTGGTTCTGCCAGAAGTGGTGGAACGCGTAGCCGAAGTTGCTGCGCGTGTAGACGTTGATGACGTCGCCGCCCTCGAGGGCCTGCTCGATGGCGTCGTTGATGTCCTTCTCCTGGAACAGCGGCGTCACCTCGCCCAGCTCTGCCACGAACACGAAGGCCCGGATCTTCGTGAAGGCCTCCTGGAGCGTGTAGACGAACTGGAGCATGAAGCGGCTGACGTTGGCCACCGACGATGACACGTCGGTCAGGATCACCAGCTTCGGCCGGTCCTTCTTGCGCTGCTTGAAGATCAGCTCGAACGGGATGCCCCCGTGGGACATGTTCTTGCGCAGCGTGTTGTGCAGGTCGAGCTTGCCGCGCTTGAGGCGCCGCTTGCGGATGGAAAGGATGTTCTTGATGCGCTGGGCCAGGCGCTCGACCACCTCGCGCATCTTGCGGATCTCTTCCTCGGTCAGGTGGTAGAAGCTCTTCTCCAGCAGCGTCTCGCGCCGGAACTTCTCCATGTAGTCGTGGTTCTGCTTCTGGAGCTCGCGCTCGGTGTAGGAGCGCACGCTGCGGCGGACCGCCTCCATCAGGCCCTCGATCAGGTTCCGCAGCGCCTGGATCTCCTCCGGCGACATGCCGGCCTGCTCGAGGGCGTCGGCCAGCTCGCGGAGCTGGTCGGCGGCGCCCTCCACCCCCATCTGCTCGAGGGTCCGGCGGCTGAAGAAGCCCACCTGGAGGAAATTCTCGATGCGCTCGACCCCCGCCTGCTCGGCGGCCTGGCGGATCAGCGCTTCGAGCTGGGACAGGTCCTGGGTGAGCAGCGCCCGGGCCAGCTCGCCCAGGTCGCCCATCTGCTGCTGCTGGTCCGGATCCATGTTCTGCAGCATCTGCATGATCTGCTGGAGCAGCTGCTGCATGTCCATGTCGCCCAGGCCCTCGGCGGCCTGTCCGAACGACTCCCGCAGGTTGTCGTAGAAGCCCGACCAGAACAGGTCGAAGAGCTGGTCGTAGGTGGGGACCTCCTCGCCGCGCTTCACCATGGTGGTGCGCAGCGCGTCCTTGAAGATCTCCCGATCCTCGACCGACAGCTCGTCCAGCGCGTTGAAGCTGTCGATGGCCTCCGCGGTGGAGACACGAATCCCGCTCTTTCGCAGGATGTTCGTGAACTCGAGGATCTTCTTCTGCATGGGCTAGTGGAGCGCGCCCTTCTTGGTGGCTGCCGGCGTGGCGGGTGCCGCCGCGGGGGCCTGGGCGGCCTGCTCGCCGGCCTTCTTCTGGAGCAGCTTGTCCAGCTCGGCCTCGGCCTTCCGCACGTCGCCCTCGTACTTGAGGATCACGTTGAAGGTCTGGTTGACCAGCTCCTCGTCCAGCTCGCTGGCGTTGAGCGCCAGCAGGGCCCGCGCCCAGTCGAGCGTCTCGCTGATGGACGGGGTCTTCTTCAGGTCGAGCTCGCGCAGGCGCTGCATCATGCCGGCCAGGTCCTCGACCAGGCCCTTGCTGGCGTTCGGCACCTTGGTCTGCAGGATCTTCGTCTCGAGCTCCTCGGTGGGGAAGTCGATGAACAGGTGCAGGCAGCGCCGCTTCAGCGCGTCGCTCATCTCGCGGGCGTTGTTCGAGGTCAGGAAGACCAGGGGCTTCTGCTTGGCCTCGATGGTTCCCAGCTCGGGCACGGTCACCTGGAAGTCGGAGAGCACCTCCAGCAGGAAGGCCTCGAACTCCGGGTCCGACTTGTCGACCTCGTCGATCAGCAGCAGAGGGCTCTCGTCCGCGGTGATCGCGGTCAGCAGCGGGCGGGCCACGATGAAGTTGTTCGAGAAGAAGACGCTGTCCTCCTTGCCGACGCGCTCGGCGGCGTCGCGCAGGCTGCCCGCCCCGGCCATGGCCTCGGTGAACTTCTCCTTCAGGATCTGCGTGTAGAGCAGCTGCTTCGAGTACTCCCACTCGTACAGCGCCTTGGCCTCGTCCAGGCCCTCGTAGCACTGGAGGCGGATCAGGTCGCGGCCGGTGGCCTTCGCCACCACCTTCGCCAGCTCCGTCTTGCCCACGCCGGCGGGACCCTCGATCAGCACCGGCTTCTCCAGCTTCTGCGCCAGGAAGACCACGGTCGCGATCTTCTTGTCGCCGATGTACTGCTCCTTGGCGAGCGCCTCCAGGACCTGATCAACAGAATCGAACATGCTTCGTACCGCTCCCTGTGGCCCCCAAGGCGGTGGCCTCGGCTTTTCGATCGCCCCGCGCGCCCGGCGCGTCCCCGTCCCTAGCTCATCAGGTGGAGGACGTGCCCGAGCTTCTCCTTCTTGGTGCGGAGGTACTCGAGATTCTTCTCGTTCGGCTGGATCTCCAGGGCCACGCGGTCGACGATCGACAGGCCGTAGCCCTCGATGCCGGCGCGCTTCCCCGGATTGTTCGTGATGATGCGCATCTTCTGGACGCCCAGATCCACCAGGATCTGGGCTCCGACGCCGTAGTCGCGCAGGTCGGCCGGGAAGCCCAGCCGCTCGTTGGCCTCGACCGTGTCGAGGCCCTCGTCGTCCTGGAGTCCGTAGGCGCGGATCTTGTTCTTCAGGCCGATGCCCCGGCCCTCCTGGCGCATGTAGAGCAGCACGCCGCGGCCCTCGGCCTCGATCATGCGCAGCGCCGCGTCGAGCTGCTCGCCGCAGTCGCAGCGCATGGATCCGAAGGCGTCGCCGGTCAGGCACTCGCTGTGCACGCGCACCAGCACCGGCTCGTCGCCGGAGATCTCGCCCTTGACCAGCGCCATGTGGTCGACGCGGTCGATGTCGTTCTCGTAGACGACGCAGCGGAACTCGCCGGCCACCCGCGTGGGCATGACCGCCTCGGCGGAGCGCCGCACCAGCTTCTCCTTGCGCAGCCGGTACTGCACCAGGTCGGCGATGGTGACGATCTTGACGCCGTGCTCGGTGCCGAACTCCACCAGGTCGGGCATGCGCGCCATGGTGCCGTCGTCGTTCATGATCTCGCAGATGACGGCCGCCGGCTTCAGCCCGGCCAGGCGCGCCAGGTCGACCGAGCCCTCGGTCTGGCCGACGCGCCGCAGCACCCCGCCCGGCCGCGCGCGCAGCGGGAAGATGTGGCCCGGGCGCACGATGTCGGTGGGCCGGGCATCGTCGGCGATGGCGGTGAGCACGGTGTGGGCGCGGTCGGCGGCGGAGATGCCGGTGGTCACGCCCTCGCGCGCCTCGATCGAGATGGTGAAGGCGGTGCCGAAGCCCGAGGTGTTCTCCCAGTCCGGCACCATCATGCTCAGGTGCAGCTGATCGAGCCGCTCCTCGGTCATGGGCAGGCAGATCAGCCCGCGGCCGTACTTCGCCATGAAGTTGATGGCCTCGGGTGTCACCTTCTCGGCGGCGATGCAGAGATCGCCCTCGTTCTCGCGGTCCGCGTCGTCGACGAGGATCACCATCTTGCCGGCGCGGATGTCCTCGATCGCGGCTTCGACGGACGCGATCGCGGCACCGATGTCGGGCCGGTGTTTCAGCTGGGTCGGGGCGTTGGGCATGCTGGGGGACCTTCCGTACGGACCGCGGCGCGGTTCCGGCGGGCACGCTGGATGGGCGCAAGGTCGGCAAGAAGGGGGACGGATGGACCCTATCAGTGGCCGATTCGGGTGTCAATTGTGACACCCGGACTGCCTGAACGCCCGGAAAGCCCGTCGAAACCGGTAGTTGCCAGGTCTTGCTGCGAGCGGACGGAGGCCTCGGGACGCGTGCTGCGGCAAGGCCGTGCGAGCCCGATCAGGGCTCCTCGTCGGCCTCTTCGGCCGCCGGGCGCGCGAGGGGCCCGAGCCCGACGAAGGCCACCAGGACCGGAACCAGGATGTAGCCCACCAGCCAGTTCAGCTCTCCGCGCGAGTACCAGGTGAGGAGCCGACTGGGTGCGAGGGAGCGGAGGTACTCGATGCCGGGGCCGAGCCTGAGGTCGCGAACCGTTCCCGCGATCTGGATGGCGAGACCCTCCTCGCGGACGGCCACCTGCCGAAGCCGCAGCGAGTCCATCGGTTCCAGATCGAGCAGGAAGTCGCGCGGCACGTCGATGTCCCCGCGCTCGCGCCCCGGGAAGCGGATCCTGCCTCCGACCACGTAGCTCTCGGCGTCGTCGTAGACGGGCTGCCAGAACCGCACGTCCTCCGCGACCAGATTCCGCCGAAGGACCAGCCTGCTCGCGTCGTCCCCCTGGTCGGTCTCGACGAAGACGAGGCGGTCTCCGACGCTCAGGGGAAGCGTCGCGGTGGGCACGTCCAGGCCGAGGCGTGCTCCCGTCTCGAGCCCAGCGGGATCCACGACCCAGATGGCGCGCTCTTCCGGACCTCCGCCCGTCGCCAGCTCGAAGCCGAGCCGCGGCACCGCCCCCAGGCCCTCGAGACGCATCCGCGGCCGGTCGGGGGCGGCGGCGACCCACCCCACGTCCGCGAACTCCCCCCAGCCCTCGGGCAGCGGAAGGCCCTCGGATCGCAGCTCGAGCCCTTCGGACCAGCGGACGTTGCTGCGGAGCGGGAAGGTGCCTCCTTGGGGGTTCTCGAAGATCAGATCGACGCGCCGGGGTCCGTCCGTCACGATGCGAAGCTCCGCCCCTCCATCCAACGCGACGTCGAGACGAAACGACTGCTGCGAACGCAGCTGGAGCCGTGCCTCGTCGGGCTCCTCGATCTCGGCGCCGGCGTCGATGGCGCGCAGCCCCCGCCACTCTGCCTGGACCACCCGCAGATCCGCCGGGAGCAGGCTCTCGCCATCGTCCCACTCCTCCGCGTCCTGCGTCAGCCAGATCCGCGCCTGGCTGACGGTCGCATCGATCTCGACGTAGACGGGGGGCTGCTGGAAGGGAAAAAGCAGGAGCAGGACCACCGCGATGGCGAGGGCCGCGAACGCTGCCAGGCGCAGCGGCCCCTTGCGGCGAGCCGCCTGGAGCGTCGTCCGCCAGGCGTCGCGGAGCCTCGCGCGCAGTCGTCCGGGCCGCCTAGTCAGCCGCACCGTAGTGCCTGAAGTACGCGAAGAGCTCGATCGGATCCCCCGACCGATCCGTGCCGGTGATCGCCAGCCGGTACACCCCCGCGCGAGCCACCTCTCCCCCCTCGGAGAGACCGTCCCACGAGAAGCGGATCGGGCCCGCGCCATCCTCCTCGCGGCGCCCGTGCTGCACCCGCTCCACCCTGCCGCCTGCGACACGGGCGATCTCCCAATCGACGTCGAAGCTCCCGTTCGCCATGCACACGAACTCGTATGCGAAGCGCTGCGGGGGCCGAACCTCCCCGCTCGAGAGCAGGGCGGGGTAGTAGACGTCGTCGGCGTCCCTTGCCTTGACACGCAGGCGCGCGACGTTGACCCGCGCCGGTCGGACGACGTCGCCGATCGGCCAGACGAAGGGGCGGCCCGCCCGGAAGCGGTCGGGCTTCGGCCGCATCAGGTAGTTCGAGCGCCGCTCGCGCACGTCGACCCGCAGCACCTCCGTTCCCTCCTCCGGGATCCAGAGGTAGAGGGTCGCGTCCTCGGCTCGGGGGCGCTGTGCGGGCTTGATCTCGACGCCCTCGAGGAGCAGCGAGGCGCCGCCCGAGGTGTTCTTGCGCCGCAGGATCCCCTCCTCCCGGTCACCCCGCTCGCGCCAGAGGGCGTCCGGGGGGACGGGCGCCGCGAGCAGGACGGCGACGCCGGCGAGGAGCAGTACCCGCGCGCGGTTCATTCCAGGAGCCGCGGGCAGAGCGGGTCCAGTCCCTCCTCCACGGCCTTCACGGCGCGCTCGATCGGGACCGCCTGCGAGAACTCCACCTCCCAGAGCGTGAAGCTGTTGATGCCCACGATGCGTCCCCGTTCGTCGAAGACGGGTCCGCCCGAGAAGCCCGTGTTGACGGCCGGTCGGTAGCCGATGCGCCTCCCGAGATCGTTGACCTCCGGGAACTCGAGGATCCAACGCATCGTGATGTCGGACGCTGCGTGTCCGATCGTACGCAGCTTGGCCCCGGGCCTGACGGTGCTCGACGAGCCGAGGGGTGCGGGCTCGAGGGCGGAGGGGGTCTGCTCGCGCGAGAGCCGCAGCAGCGCAACGTCCTCGGCGAGGTCCCTGGACACGACCGAGGCGGACGACACGCGGAGCGGTGGCGCGACGTCTTCGTAGAAGTGGACGGTGATCGAGCGGGCGGGCCCGGCGTGCTCGAGGGGCTCGCCGTACTCGTTCTCGGCCAGACTCTTGTCGACGACGTGCGCGGCCGTCATCAGGTAGGTGTGCCGCGGCGTGCGACACACCACCACGCCCGAGCCCACTTCCCGCGGGCCGTGAGAGCCCATGCCGAACGTGGACCGGAGCAGGACGACGGAGGGCTTGAGGGCCTCGCTGGTCGCGGCGTCGTCACGCGACGCGTCGTAGTCGTATCGCGCTGCCACGTCGAAGGCCTGGGCGGTGCGGACCCCGAGGATCTTGGAGGTGGCACGCGGGTGCACCAGCGTCTGGTCTCCGTTTCCCGCGCAGGCGGCGAGCAGCGCGGCCAGGGCCGCGACGAGGCAGCGCCGGAGACTCATCGCCGCGTCTGCCGGGCGAGCGCTTCCTGGTCGAGCTTCGCCTTCTCGACCCGCGTCATGGCCTGGATGTAGCGATCGTTCCCGGGCACCAGAAAGTCCGCCTCTCCCAGGAGATCGAAGGCGCTCGCGTACTCCTGGCGAAGCTCCAGGACGATGGCGATGTTGTAGAGGGCGGAGGCCTTCTCCTTCGGCTCCGTCGCCTGGTCTGCCACCTGCTGCCAGAGGTCGAGGGCCTGGTCCTGGCGTCCGTTCTTCAGGTAGGCCATTCCCTGCCGGAATCCCGCGTGGGACCCGATCTCGAACTTCAGGGTTCGCTGCTCCGAGTGCGGGGAGACGTCGAAGACCACCAGGTTCGCCATCGCGCCCAGCTGCATCCCGATGATGTTGGCGTCGCTGGGAGCCGCGGCCCTGGCGGCGGCAGCGGAGTCCCGTGCGAAGCTCTCGTCGTAGTGCATCGTGAAGGTGTTCGCGGCAACGGTCTCCGCGCCCGCGCGCAGCTGATAGCTGAGCGCCGACGTGAGCTTCTTGCGGAACGTATAGACGTGGACCGTCTTGACCCGCTTGACGTCGTTCTCCTCGTACTCGACCCGGTGAGAGCTGTGCTCCACGCTCGTCTCCGGTCTTCCGACGCTGACGTCCCCGATGAGTACGTAGCTGCCGCGGTCGACGACGCGGATGTAGCCCTCTCGGGTCAGGCCACCGCGAATCGACTGGGAGGCGCCCGGACCCCAGCCCGGGACGTTCGATGCGAAGTCGAGGACTGCGATGGAGTCGATGGGACGCTCGACCTGGCGGGCGGGCATGTCGACCTGGACCGCATAGTCCTCGGTGAGGGTGATGCAGCCCTGCAAAACGCACGACAAGACGGCCAGCAACCCGTAGCGCGAAGCCAACTGACGCATGCCGGAGCAACCCTCCCTGCCAGGTGGCTGCATTTGAACACAGGCACCGCCTGGAGTTGAAGGGGCAGTGGGCTGCCGTGGCCCGCACTCCCTGGGGGAGAAGGGCTACGCCTCCTGGTGTCGAGCGCGCGTGAGGCGCGGCGACAAGCGGCCTTGCGGGCCGACGACGCAGCGCGGGCGCGGCGCCGCCTCAGAAGTTCGAGAAGACGCCCTTCAGGAAGTCCTCTTCCGAGACGCCGAACTTCTCGCCGAAGGCGTGCCGGGCGTCCATCGAGCGGTAGAGCTGGCGCAGCAGCTCGCGGAAGGTCTCGCGCACGCCCTCCTTGCGGATGGCCACCGCCGGGAAGGTCGGCAGCTCGCCCCAGGCGTCCTTGATCTCCTGGAGCGGCTTCACGTCCGGGAGGTCGCGCTTGTTGAACTGGATGACCTTCGGGATCTCGTCGAAGTCGATGCCGTTGCTCTTCAGGTTCGCTTCCATGTCGCGCCACGAGTAGGCGTTGGCGCTGGCGCTGGAGCGCTGCGAGTCGGCGATGAAGGCCACCGCGTCGGCGCCGGCGAGCACGACCTTGCGGGTGGACTTGTGCATCACCTGCCCCGGGACGGTGAAGAGCTTGATCTTGACGGCGAAGCCGTTGGCGGTGCCGAACTCGATGGGCAGGAAGTCGAAGTAGAGCGTGCGGTCGCCGGTGGTGTCGAGGGTCACCATCTTGCCGCGGCTCGTCTGGTCCATCATCTCGTGGAGCATCTGGAGATTCGTGGTCTTTCCGGACAGGGCGGGGCCGTAGTAGACCACCTTCACCGTGATCTCCCGCGCTGCCATGTTGATCTGGACCATCTGCCGCTCACGCCTCGGACGGGGTTGCTCCGGTCCTGCTCATCGGCCAACTCCTCCACGAAATGAAGGGTGGCCGTCACCCGAGGCGATTTCAGTCGGAGCGGAAGGCGTCCAGTAGCGTGCGAGCGGCGCGGGCGGGGGTGGTCTTCGAGTCCTCGACCTCGCGCTCGAGCGATTCGATGCGGGAGGCCACGGCCGGGTGGCTGCGGAAGGCCCGCTCGAGCCCGTCCTCCACCAGGCTCCACATCCAGGCCCGGGCCTGGTCGCGGCGGCGCCGGGCCGCCTCGCCGCTGGCCTCCAGGGCCCGGCGCTGGTCGAGCACCATCGACCACACCTCGGCGATGCCCTCGCCGGTGATCGCGCTGGCGGTCTGCACGCGGGGGCTCCAGCTCGGCGACAGCGGCCGCAGCAGCTGGAGGGCGTCGGCGTGGGCGTTGCGCGATCGCTCGGCGGCGGCCAGCAGCTCGCCGTCCGCCTTGTTCACCACCAGCCCGTCGGCCAGCTCGAGCACGCCCTTCTTGATGCCCTGGAGGTCGTCGCCGGATCCGGGCTGGAGCAGCACGAGGAAGAAGTCGACCATGCCCGCGACGGTCACCTCGGACTGGCCGATGCCCACGGTCTCGACGATCACCACGTCGTGGCCGGCGGCCTCGCAGAGCAGCATGCACTCGCGCGTGCGCTGGGCCACGCCGCCCAGCGATCCGCTGCTGGGCGAGGGGCGGATGAAGGCCTCGGACCGCTGGGCCAGCCGCTCCATGCGCGTCTTGTCGCCCAGGATGCTGCCGCCGGTGACCGGGCTCGACGGGTCCACCGCGAGCACCGCCACCCGGTGGCCGGCGTCGACCAGGTGCAGGCCCAGCGCCTCGATGAAGGTGCTCTTGCCCACGCCGGGCGGACCGGTGATGCCGACCCGCACCGCGCCGCCGGTCGACGGCACGAGTGCGTCCAGGATGGCCTGCCCCTCGGCGGCGCGATCCTCGCGCGTGCTCTCGAGCCGCGTGATGGTCTGGGCCAGCGCGCGGCGGTCGCCGCCCCGGATCGCGTCGCAGAGGCTCGCGATCTCCTCCGCGGCCAGGCTCATCCGCGGCGCGCTCGAATCACGTCGAGGACCTCGCCGGCCGCCTTCGGGATCGGCGTGCCCGGTCCGAACACGGCGGCCACGCCGTTGTCCTTCAGGTAGGCGTAGTCGCGGGGCGGAATGATGCCGCCCACGATCGTCACCACGTGGCCGGCGCCCTGCTCCTCCAGGCACTTCACCAGCTCGGGAACCAGGGTCTTGTGGCCGGCGGCCTGGCTCGACACGCCCACCACGTGCACGTCGTTCTCGACGGCCTGGCGCGCCGCCTCTTCCGGCGTCTGGAACAGCGGTCCGACGTCGACGTCGAAGCCCAGGTCGGCGAAGCCGGTGGAGATCACCTTCATGCCGCGGTCGTGTCCGTCCTGGCCGAGCTTCACCACCAGGATGCGCGGCCGGCGCCCCTCCTCCTCGGCGAAGGCCGCCACCTCCTTCGACACCCGCTCGAAGTCGTCGTCGCCCTGGTAGGCGGCGCCGTACACCCCGGAGACCGCCTTCACGTCGGCCCGGTGGCGGGTGTAGACCTTCTCCAGGGCGTCGGAGATCTCGCCGACGGTGGCCCGCGCGCGGGCCGCCTCGACGGCGGCCTCCAGCACGTTGCCCTCGCCGCTTTCGGCCAGGCGCGTCAGCTCGGCCAGGCAGCGCTCCACCGCCGCCGCGTCGCGGCCGGCACGGATCGACTCGAGCCGGCGGATCTGGGCCTCGCGCACCGCCCGGTTGTCGATGTCGCGCACGTCGAGCTCGTGGTCCTCGTCGGCCACGTACTTGTTGACGCCCACGATCACGTCCTCGCCGCTGTCGATGCGCGCCTGGCGCCGGGTGGCCGCCTCCTCGATGCGCAGCTTGGGCATGCCGGCCACGATCGCCCTGGTCATGCCGCCCAGCTCCTCGACCTCGTCGATCAGCGCATTGGCGGCCTGGTAGACCTCGTCGGTCAGGCTCTCCATGAAGTAGGAGCCGCCCCAGGGATCCACCACCGCGGGGATGCCGGTCTCCTCCTGGAGGATCAGCTGGGTGTTGCGCGCCACGCGGGCCGCCATGTCGGTGGGCAGGCTCACCGCCTCGTCGTAGCCGTTGGTGTGCAGCGACTGGGTGCCGCCGAAGACCGCCGCCATCGCCTCGACCGTGGTGCGCACGACGTTGTTCATCGGGTCCTGCTCGGTGAGCGAGGCGCCGGAGGTCTGGCAGTGGGTGCGCAGCATCAGCGAGCGGGCCTGCTTCGGCGCGAACTCGGCCTGCATGCGCTCGGCCCAGATGCGGCGGGCGGCGCGCATCTTGGCCACCTCCAGGTAGAAGTCCATGCCGATGCACCAGAAGAAGGAGAGCCGGCCGGCGAAGGCGTCGACGTCGAGGCCCTTCGACATCGCGGCGCGCACGTACTCGAGGCCGTCGGCGATGGTGAAGGCCAGCTCCTG
>JBNLVK010000086.1:0-2578 GCA_050618055.1 Myxococcota bacterium | reverse complement strand
CTGCTGGCGGCGCTGTCGGCCCACTTCGAGGCGCACCCCTACCTGCTGGGCGGACGCATGTCGGTGGCCGACTGCGCCCTCATGGGACCCGTCGACGGCCACTTCTTCACCGACCTGGTGTCGCGCCGGCTGCTGCTCGAGACGGCCTGGCGGGTGGTGGGCTGGATCGAGCGCTGCAGGTTCCCGAACACCGACGAGCAGGGCGAGTGGCTCGCGGACGACGCCGTCGCCCCCACGTTGCGCGACGTGCTCCAGGTGATGGGCGAGGACGGCGTGCCGCTGCTGCTCGAGGGGATCGCCGCCATCGAGAAGTGGGCCGACGGCGTGGCTCCCGACGTCGAGGTGCCGCGGGCGGTCGGGAAGCTCGAGGCGTCGTTCCACGGCGCGACCGTCGAACGCGCCGCCATGCCCTACACGCTGTGGATGGTGCAGGGGACGCTCGACGCCTACCGCGCGCTCCCCGACGCGGAGCGCCGCCGCGTCGACGACGCGGTCACGGGCACCGGCTGGGAGGCGCTGCTCGCCTGCACGCCCCGCCACCGCATGACCAAGAGAGGCTTCCAGCTCGCGCTCGCAACCGAAGGAGACGCCCCATGATCACCCTCGAAGTCCACCGCGACGACTTCGCGAAGACCCGCTTCGTCGAGACCCCGACCCCCGACCTCGCGGAGGGCCAGGTGCTGTTCGCCGTCGACCGCTTCGCGCTCACCTCGAACAACGTCTCCTACGCCGCCGCCGGCGACATGCTCGACTACTGGGGGTTCTTCCCGGCCGAGGAGGGCTGGGGACGGGTTCCCGCCATGGGCTTCGCCGACGTGGCGGCGTCGCGCCACCCGGACGTCGCCGAGGGCGCGCGCTACTTCGGCTTCTACCCCATGACGAGCCACCTGGTCGTCCAGGCCCAGGGCGGCGCGAACCAGTTCGTCGACGCGGCGCCGCACCGCGAGAAGCACGCGCCGGCCTACCGCCAGTACGCCAACGTGGCCGGCGATCCGGTGCACAGCCCGGAGCGCGAGGACCCGATCATCCTGCTGCGCGGCCTGTTCCTGACCTCGTTCCTGGTGGACGACTTCCTGGCCGACAACGACTTCTTCGGCGCGCGCTCGTTCGTGGTGTCGAGCGCGTCGAGCAAGACCGCCATCGCGCTGGCCTTCCAGCTCTCGCAGCGCGGCCGGGGCCCGGTGATCGGCCTGACCTCGCCGGGCAACGCGGCCTTCGTCGAGGGGCTCGGCTGCTACGACCGGGTGGTGCCGTACGGCGAGATCCGCTCGATCGCGCCGGGCACGAAGACCGTCTTCGTCGACCACTCGGGCGACGGCGCGGTGGTCGACACGCTGCACCGCCACCTGGCGAACGACCTCGTCCACAGCTGCATCGTGGGCGCCACCCACTGGTCGGCCCAGGGACGCTCCGGCGACCTGCCCGGGCCCGAGCCCGCCTTCTTCTTCGCGCCCACCCAGATCGTGAAGCGCACGAAGGAGTGGGGGGGCGACGTCTTCCAGCAGCGCCTCTCCGCGGGCTGGACCCGCTTCGTCGACTTCACCGACGGCTGGCTCGAGGTGGTGCACGGTCGTGGACGCGACGCCGTGCAGCAGACCTGGCTGGACGTGCTGGGCGGCGCCGCGAAGCCCCACCAGGGGCACGTGCTGTCGCTGGCCGGCTAGCGACTAGGCGCGGGCCGTCACCCACCGGGTGTAGGCGCGCGGCGGGAAGAAGGTCAGCGTCCAGCAGACCGAGATCACGAAGCCGCCCACCGACATCAGCAGCAGCGGAACCGGGTGGACCACCAGGTCGAGCCCGGCGGCGACCGACGCGATCATGGCCATCGGAACGCAGGCCACCGTGCCGCAGCCGACGCCCCAGAGCAGGAAGCGGTTCACCACCACGGCGTCGGCCAGGCCGACCGCCAGGCGCCGGCGCATGCGCGCGTGGTAGCGGAGCGACTCCCAGGCGGTCCAGGCCATCGACGCGCAGAAGTCGGCGGCCAGCAGCGCGAGCCCGGCGCGGGTGGCCGGTGCGTACTGGCCGGGCGTGCGCGGAATGGTCGGGACGATCAGCAGGCAGGCCGCCAGCGCGACGGCGCCGCCCGCCCACACCAGGACCGCCGCCCAGCGCCGGTCGCGACGGAACACGGTCCAGGTGAACAGGTAGAGGCCGACCAGTGAAACCACCTGGCTGGCGAGGGCGAGCGTCACCACCGCGAGACGCGCCTCGAAGCCGAAGGCCTCGCCGAGCGGGCGGCTCGCGATCAGCAGGGGCTGGCCGACGGCCGCATAGGCGAACAGCGACGCACCCAGGAGCAGCTCGGGCCGCTGGCCGGTGCGGCGCGCCAGCAGCAGCATGCGCGCTCCCACCACGGCACCGACGACGATCGTGAGCACGGACGCGAACAGCGCGACGACCTGCACGCAAACCCTCCTGGCGTGCTGGATCGACCGCTCGGACCCGTCTCTTTAGGCAGGAACCCCGCTCAGCGCAGCTTCCGCGCCAGCTCGGCGTAGCGATCGAGCAGGGGCAGGATCTTCTCCCGATCCTCCGAGGGCAGCGGGAAGCCCAGCTCCCGGAAGCCCAGCTCGAT
>JBNLVK010000085.1:0-2938 GCA_050618055.1 Myxococcota bacterium | reverse complement strand
CCGAAGCCGGCGAGGCCGCCGCCCGTCTCCAGGTGGCCCTCGTGGGCCTCGCCGCGGCGCGCGTCCTCGGCCGGCAGCCGCAGGGCGATGGCGTCCCACAGGTCCGGGGACGGCTCGGCCCGGTCGCGCGCGCGCAGCAGGTCGCGCAGCGTCGAGAGCCGGTCCAGTTCGCCGCGGAGCACGGGGTTGCGCCGCAGCTCGCGCTCGAAGCGCCAGCGGGCGAAGCCCGACAGCTCGCCGTCGTGGTAGGCATGCAGCAGTTCTTCGTGGGTCGTCATTTCGTTCCGTCCTTCGCTCATGCGCCGCTCCCGGCGCCGGCATCGCCGGCCACCTCCACGGCCCCGGCCTCCACCAGCAGCTCCCGCACCCGTCTCCGCGCGTGGTGCAGGCGGCTCATCACCGTGCCCTTGGGGATGCCCAGGCTCTTCGCGATCTCGGCATAGGAGAGGCCGTCGACCTCGCGCAGCAGCAGGGTGCGCTTCGCGTCGTCGGGCAGCGCGTCGATGGCCTTGGTGAGCGCGTCGCGCAGCTCGCCCCGCGCCAGCTCGCGCGCCGGCTCTAAGACGCCGTCGTCCTCGGGCGCCGGCGCGCCCGGCACGCCGGACGCGACCTCGCGCGCGACCTCGTCGTCCCACTCCACGTGGCGTCCCGAGCGGTCGCGGCGCTTCATGTCGATGCAGAGGTTGAAGATCAAGCGGTACAACCAGGTGTAGAAGCCGGATCGGCCTTCGAACTTGTCGAGTGAGCGGTAGGCCTTCAGGAAGGCGTCCTGCACCGCATCCCGCGCCTGGTCCGGATCCACCAGGATCCGGGCCGCCAGCCTGTAGGCCCGTCCCTGGTAGCGCTCCACGAGGACCCGAAAGGCCTCGTGGTCGCCGTTCCGGGCACGCGCGACTGCGTCGACGTCCGAGAGGTCCGACGCAGACGGTGCGGGGGAACGCATCGCCTGACCTCCTGAAGTACCTGCCTAGTCGATGGTTTCGACGGCAGCGGGCTGGAAAAGATTCAGTGTGCCTCGCGCCAGTTTCGGCCCTGGCCGACGTCCACGGCCAGCGGCACCCCCAGGGGCAGGACGTCCCGCATCCACTTGCCGATCTGCTGCGCCACCGCCGCCGCGTCCGCCTCGGGCACCTCGAACACCAGCTCGTCGTGGACCTGGAGGATCATCTTCGCGCCCGGCCAGTCGGCCGACAGCCCGGCGTCGACCACCAGCATGGCCTTCTTGATCAGGTCGGCCTGGGTGCCCTGGATGACCGTGTTCACCGCCATGCGCTCGGCGGCCTGGCGCAGTGTCCGGTTGCGCGAGCCCAGGTCGGGCAGGTAGCGGCGGCGGCCCAGGAAGGTGGTGACGAAGCCCTCCTCCCGGGCGCCGGCGATGGTGTCGTCGATGAAGCGGCGCACGCCGCGGTAGGTGTCGAAGTAGGTGTCGATGGTCGCCTGGGCCTCGCCGGTGGCGATCCCCAGCTGGTTGGCCAGGCCGAAGGACGACAGCCCGTAGATGATCCCGAAGTTCACCGCCTTGGCGCGGGCGCGCTGGTCGGCGCTGACCTCGTCCTCGGCCACGCCCCACACCTCGGCCGCCGTGCGCCGGTGGATGTCGGCGCCGTCCTCGAAGGCCTGGATCAGGCTCTCGTCGCCGGAGAAGTGGGCCAGGATGCGCAGCTCGATCTGCGAGTAGTCGGCCGACAGCAGCACCGAGCCCTCCGCCGCCACGAAGGCCTCGCGGATGCGGATGCCCTCCTCGGTGCGGATCGGGATGTTCTGCACGTTCGGGTTGGTCGCCGACATGCGACCGGTCGCCGCGCCCAGCTGGTTGAAGGTCGGGTGGATGCGGCCGGTGCGCTCGTTCACCAGCGGCGGCAGGGCGTCCACGTAGGTGTTCTTCAGCTTGGCGAGCCGCCGGTAGGCCAGGATGCGGCCCGGCAGCTCGTGCTGCGCCGCCAGCTGCTCGAGCACCGACTCGTCGGTCGAGAAGCCGGTCTTGGTCTTCTTGATGGGCGGCAGCTCGAGCTTCTCGAACAGGATGCGCTGGAGCTGCTTCGGCGACGAGACCAGGAACTCCTCGCCGGCCAGCTCGTAGATCTCGCGCTCGATGCGCGCCAGGTCCTTCTCGTACTCGGCGGAGAGCTCGGCGAGACGCTGCTCGTCGACGCGCACGCCGTGACGCTCCATGCGGGCCAGCACCGCGGTGAGCGGGAGCTCCACCTCCTGGTAGAGGGGCAGCAGCTCGTCGGACGCGAGGCGGGCGTGCAGCGGCTCGCGCAGCCGGCCCACCGCCACCGCCGTCTCGGCCGCCCAGCGCGAAAGCTCGGGCAGCGGCAGCTCGGAGGCCGCCTTGGCCTTCGCGCCGCGGCCGGCCAGGTCCTCGAAGCCCGCCAGCTCGCGTCCCAGGTACTGGCTGCCCAGCGCCGCCAGCCCGCGCGCGCCGGTCGAGTCGATCAGGTGGGCGGCGACGTCGACGTCGCAGACCGGCAGCGGAAGCTCGAGGCCGTGCTCGGCCAGGATGCCCTGGAGCGGCTTGCTGTCGGCGGCCAGCCAGGGGACGGCGTCCGCGGCGGCGAGCAGCGGCTCGAGCACTTCCAGCACCTCGCCGATCGACACGCCGGCCGGCGTCAGCTCGACGTAGGCGGCGCGCTCCTCGCGAAGGCCCAGGGCCAGGCCCACCGGGTGGCGATCCATCACGCCCTCGCCGTCGGCCACCAGCAGCAGCGGGACGGGGGCGGCGGCGCGCAGGTCGGGGAGCAGCGCCTCGAGCCCGGCGCGATCGGTCACCAGCGCCACGTCGACCGGCGCCTCGTCGGCGGCGGGCCGCGACCCGCCGCTCGTCTCCTCCAGCGCGTCCAGCAGCCGGGTGAAGCCCAGCTTCTGGAACAGCTCGCGCAGGCGGTCGGTGTCCGGCGGGACGCGCTCGAAGTCGGGCCAGTCGCCGTCGATCGCG
>JBNLVK010000084.1:0-2480 GCA_050618055.1 Myxococcota bacterium | reverse complement strand
CGTCTCCGAACTCTGCCTTGGCACCATGACCTTCGGCAGCATGGCCGACGAGGCGGCGGGACTCGCCTGCCTGGACAAGGCCTTCGACGCCGGCGTCGACTTCATCGACATCGCCGAGGTCTACCCGGTCCCACCCGATCCGTCCTACGCCGGCGTCACCGAGGAGATCTGCGGCAAGTGGCTGGCGGACCGCCCGCGCGACTCGGTCGTCGTCGCGACCAAGGTGGCCGGACCCGGTGGCGGCTGGTTCCGCGGTCCGGTGCGCTCGGGACGCACGGCCCTCGACCGCCACCACATCGAGCGCGCGGTCGAGGACAGCCTGCGCCGGCTCGGTACCGACTACATCGACCTCTACCAGACCCACTGGCCCGATCCGAACGTGCCGATCGAACAGACCCTCGAGGCGCTCGACCGGCTGGTGGAGGACGGCAAGGTGCGCGCCGTGGGCTGCAGCAACGAGAGCGCCTACGGACTCACGAAGAGCCTGTGGCAGGCCGACCGCCACGGCACGGTCCGCTACGAGACCATCCAGAACAACTACAGCCTGATCAACCGGCGCTTCGAGGACGAGCTGGCGCGGGTCTGCCGCAAGGAGGGCATCTCGCTGCTGCCCTACAGCCCGCTGGCCGGCGGCGTACTGACGGGCAAGTACAAGGACGGCGCCTGGCCCGAGGGTGCGCGCTTCAGCGTCTACAAGGACAAGGACGTCCGCACGAAGACCATGACGAAGCGCTTCATGAGCGACGCCGCCATGCAGAGCACCGACCGCATCCACGCCATCGCCGCCGAGGCGGGCATCGACCCGGTGACGCTGTGCATCGCCTGGACGCTCACCAGGGACTTCGTCGGCTCGACCATCATCGGCGTCACCCACCCGGACCAGCTCGACGCGAACCTGGCCGGCGCCGAGGCGAAGCTCTCCGACGACACGATCGCCGCGCTCGACGCGCTGGCCCGCGAGATCCGCTATCCGCTCGGCTGAGGTCCGAGGCCGCCGATCCCGGAACGGCCTCGCTCCCGCCGGCGTCTGAACCCACGATGCGCCCGATCCTCCCCATCCTGCTGATCCTGCTGTGCGCGGCGCCGCTCGCCGCGCGCGATCGCGGCGCGGACGGCCGCTTCGACAAGCGCACCTCGTCCCACTTCGTCCTGCACCAGGACGTCGACATCGACCAGAGCGGGGGCTTCCACGGCTCGCGCCGCTTCGAGCAGCAGGTGCTGGCGTCGCTGGAGGACGCCTACGAGAACCTGGACCGGCTGCTGGGCCTGCGTCCCGAGCGCAAGCTCGACGTGATCGTCTACGACCCGGGCCTGTTCGACCAGCAGTTCGCGGGGCTGTTCCGCTTCCAGGCCGCCGGTTTCTACCACGGGGTGATCCGCGTGCGCGGCGCCACCGAGCTGTCGGTCGGCCTGCAGCGCGTGCTGCACCACGAGCTGGTGCACGCGGCGCTCGACGCCGAGGCACCGTCCATGGTCTTCCCCGCCTGGATCAACGAGGGCGGCGCCGAGTGGTTCGAGGCGCGCGCGCTGGGCAAGCGCGGGCTGTCGGCGCGCGAGTGGGGTGCCCTGCGCCAGCTGGCGGCCAAGGGTCAGCTGCTGCCGATCGCCCGGCTGTCGGCGCCCTCTTTCGTGCACATGGGCGCCTACGAGGCGCGCGTCGCCTACCTCCAGTCCTACGCGCTGATCGACCACCTGGTGCGCCACCACGGCGAGCGCTCGCTGGCGCGCTTCTACGCGGACCTGATCCGCTCCCGCGACGTCGACCGGGCCCTGACGCGCAGCTTCCGCCTCGACACCGCCAGGCTCGAGCGGCGCTTCTTCGATGAAGTCTCGAAGTCCTGACGTCCTCGTCGTCGGCGGCGGCGTCGTCGGCGCGTCCTGTGCCTGGCACCTGGCGCGCGAGGGCGCATCGGTGACGCTGCTCGAGGCCGGGACGCCGGCCTCGAAGGCGTCGGGTGCGGCGGCGGGCATGCTGCTGCCGCTGGGCGAGGCCCACGCCAAGGGAGGCGCCTTCCTGGCCGCCTCGCTGCGCAGCCTGGCGCGCTTCCCGGCCCTGGCCGGCGAGCTGCTGGAGGGCTCGGGCGTCGACCCGGAGCTCGAGATCTCCGGTGCGCTCCACCTGGCGCGCAGCGAGGAGCGGGCGGCGGACCTGCGCACCCGGGCCCGCGACCTGCCCGGGCTGGGCGCGACGTGGCTCGACGCGCAGCAGGCCCGCGAGCGCGCGCCGCTGCTGGCCGACGACCTGCTGGGCGCGCTCCATTCGCCGGACGAGGCCCACGTGCGCAGTCCGATGCTGGCCCGCGCCTACCTGGGGGCGGCGACGGCGCTGGGGACGCGTGTTCTGTCCGACGCACCGGTGCGCGGGCTGCTGCGCGAGGGCGACCGGGTGGTGGGCGCGCGCACCGACAGCGACGCGATCCGGGCCGACCGCACGCTGCTGTGCGCCGGCACCTGGAGCCCGGAGCTGGTGCGGCCGCTGG
>JBNLVK010000083.1:0-29487 GCA_050618055.1 Myxococcota bacterium | reverse complement strand
GTCCGCCGGTCGCCGGCGAAGGCGGGCGGCGCGCGGTGGACGACCCGGCTTCCGGGCGGCGCGGCGCGCACCGCCCGACCCAGTCCGTCCAGGTAGCGTCGCGTCAGCCGGTCGGCGCGCTGCCAGCCCTCCACCCCGTCCACCAGGAAGGAGCGGGACGCGGCGGGCAGCGCCGTGGCGAGCAGCGCCAGCCCGGCGACGAGGGCGGCCGGACGCAGGCCGCGCCCGCCGCGGGCGTCGGCCATGGCCTGGGCGGCGCCGCCCAGCGCACAGGCGACGAAGGCGGCCGGGACGAGCAGGTACCAGGGCTGGAGCTGGCCGCCCAGGGCGTAGCCGGCGGCGAACGTCAGCAGGGCACCCGTCGCCAGGGCGATCGACCTGGCCAGCTCCGCCGACAACCGCCGGCGCAGCGGTGCGTCGCAGCGCAGCAGCGTGAACACCACCAGACCGACCGCCGCGACCAGCGGAATGCGCGGGAAGGCCGTGTCCGGCCACACGGCGCGGGCCGAGATCGCCTGGTCGAAGACGCGCAGACCCGTCGCCGCGAAGGCGCGCAGCAGGCCCCCCGTGCGGATCGGGCGCCCGCCGAGTCCGTCGCCCAGGACGACCACGCGCAGTCCCCAGGCCAGCGCCAGCAGCACCAGCAGCGGGACCGCGGCGCGCAGCGCGGCGAGCGTCCGTTCGCGCGGGCTTCCGCGCAGCGGCGCGACCGCGGCCGCCAGCGCGCAGAGCAGCGGCGCCGCCAGGCCGGTCTCCTTCGAGCCCATGGCCAGCGCCGCCCACAGCACGGGCTGCCAGGCGAAGCGCCGCCCGGCCCGGGTGGCGCGCAGCTGCGCCGCCACCGCCAGCAGCAGGAAGAGCGCGCACAGCAGGTCGGCGGCGCGCGGGTACCGGCACCACCACGCCGTGCACCGGATGCAGCAGGAAGAACAGGAGGGCCGCCGCCAGGCCCACCGCGCCCAGACCCAGCGCGCGGGCGAGCGCCGCCAGGCCGACGCCGGCCAGCGCGAAGAGCGCGACGCCGGTCGCGTGCCAGCCGGCGGGCGTCAGGCCGTGCAGGGCGTGGTCCAGCACGAACGACGCGTGGAGCACGGGCCGGTAGTAGGGCGCCGGGACGGCTCCGCCGAACAGCGGCTCGAAGAGGCCGGCCAGCGGCGCGTCCCGCGCGGCCAGGATCAGCGGGTACGTGTCCGGACCGAGCAGGCCGAGGCCGTGCAGGCGCCAGGCCGCGCACAGGCCCGCCCCGAGCACCAAGACGCCCGCGATCGCGACGCCGCTGCGGCGAGTGGGCTCTTCTACCATGATTGCGTGCAGGGGAGCCGCGAGTATAGTCGAGTCTTGTCGCCGCCGAGCCTCATACGGGCGGCCGCGTTCGCCGCGACCGTCTGCGTGCTCGGCATGCTCGGGTCGGTCGCGGGCTGCGGGAGCGGCGAGCCGCCGCGCGACGTGCTCCTCGTGACCATCGACACGCTGCGCGCCGACCACCTGTCGGTCTACGGCTACGCGCGCGACACCAGCCCGAACCTGGCGCGCCACTTCCCGCCGGACGCCGCCGCCGTCTTCGACCGGGCCTACGCGGCGTCGGCCTACACGTCGGCCAGCACCGCCAGCCTGCTCTCCGGAAGGCTCCCCCAGGAGCACGGCGTGCGGCTGTTCGACCAGCTCTTCCCCGACGACGTCCCCTGGCTGACCGGACTGCTGCCCGCGGACCACCAGACGGCGGCCTTCGTGTCGACGAAGATCCTGTCCGACACGGCGACCGGCCTGGCGTCCCACTTCGAATACTTCGACGACCGCATCGAGGGCAGCGAGCGCATCGCCGGTCCCACCACCGACGCGGTGCTCGACTGGCTCGACACCGGTCGCGACCCCTCGCGCCCGCTCTTCCTGTGGGTGCACTACAAGGATCCGCACGCGCCCTACGATCCGCCGCCGTCGCACCGCGGGCGCTTCCGCCACGCGAAGAAGAGCGGCCGTTCGCTGGACCGCGTGCCGCCCTACGCGAGGCTCGAGGGCGCGGAGGATCCGCTCGACTACGTCGACCGCTACGACGAGGAGATCGCCTACACCGACGAGCAGGTGGGGCGGCTGCTCGACGGCTACGCCGAGCGCTTCGACCCGGAGCGGGCGCTGGTGATCGTGACGGCGGACCACGGCGAGTCGCTGGTCGAGCGCCGCTTCTGGTTCGTCCACGCCAACCACGTCTTCGAGGAGCAGGTGCGCGTGCCCCTGCTGGTGCGCGGTCCGGGCGTGGTACCCGGGCGCCGCGCGGGGCTCGTCTCCGGGCTCGACGTGCTGCCCACCGTGCTGGGCTTCGTCGGGGCGCCGGTGCCGGCGGAGCTGTCCGGGCGCGACCTGCGCAGCGGCGAATCGCCGCCGGACCGCGCCGTCTTCGCCGAGTCGGTGCACTACCTGGACGGTCGCCAGTGGCGCGCGGCGATCCAGGGCGATCGCAAGTGGACGGTCGTGCTCGAACGCGGCGACGCGCTGGTGGGTCGCAAGCGCGAGTACGACCTGGCGAGCGATCCGGGCGAGCGCAGGGCCCTTCCCTGGAGCGAGGCCGAGGTCTCGCAGCGCCTGCTCGACCTGGTGCACGCCGACCCGGACCCGGCGGGCATGCCCGAGGAGGTCGAGCACGGCGGCCTGGTCGACGAGAACCCGATGCTGCTCAAGGCCCTGGGCTACGCCGAATAGTGTCGGTGGCGAAGGCGATGCGGCGGCTCTGCTGGCTCGCGCTCCTCGCGGCGCTGGCGTGCTCCGGGCCGCCGGAGCCGCCGAACCTGGTGGTGCTGATGGCCGACGACCTGGGCTGGGGCGACGTCGGCTTCCACGACGGGCCCTGGCGCACGCCGGCCATCGACCGCCTGGCCGCCGAGGGCACCGAGCTCGCGCAGTTCTACGTGCTGCCGGTCTGCTCCCCCACCCGCGCCGCCCTGCTCACCGGCCGCCACCCCCTGCGCTACGGCATGCAGCAGGGCGCCACCCACCTGCCGCTCGGCGAGCGGACGCTGGCCCAGGACCTGCGCGCCGCCGGCTACGTCACCGCGGTCGTGGGCAAGTGGCACCTGGGCTGGGGCCACCCGGCCTACCGGCCGCTCCAGCGCGGCTTCGACCACCAGTACGGTCTCTACACCGGCGCCACCGACTACTTCGAGCGCAGCTTCGCTGAAAGCGGCGAGCCCAACTGGTTCCGCGACGACCGCGAGCTTCGGGAAGAGGGCTACGCGACCGACCTGATCGCGGCCGAGGCGGTGCGCCTGATCGAGGGCCGCCCGCCGGACCGGCCCTTCTTCCTGTGGGTGAGCTTCAACGCCCCCCACCTGCCGCTCCAGGCGGCGGAACGTCACCGGTCGCTCTACCCGGAGATGCCGCCGACGCCCGCCCTCTACGGACAGGTGCTGGCCGGACTCGACGAGGGCGTGGCGAGCGTGCTCGACGCGCTCGACCGGGAGGGCCTGCGCGAGGACACGCTCGTCCTCTTCCTCTCCGACAACGGTCCGTCGGGAAACGCGCCGGGCTCGGCGGGCAAGCTGCGGGGCCGCAAGCACCTGCTCTACGAGGGCGGCGTGCGCGTGCCGGCCGTCGCGCGCTGGCCCGGCGAGCTGGCGGCCGGCGGACGCTTCGACGCCCCGCTGCACGTCGTCGACCTGCGGCCGACCCTGCTGGCGCTGGCCGGGGCCGCGCTGCCGGCGGACGCCGAGGTCGACGGCCTCGACGCCTCCGCCGCCCTTCGGGAAGGCGCCCCGCTCGAGCGCGAGGAGCTGCTCTACAACGCGGACCCGGCGCGCGAACGCACCAGCGCGATCCGGCGCGGCGACTGGAAGCTCATCCAGCGCGGAAGCCGGGCGCAGCTCTTCGACCTGTCGCGCGACCCCTACGAGACGCAGAACCTGGCCTTCGAGCACCCCGAGATCGTGGCCGAGCTCGCGGCGCGGCTCGACGTCCATCGGGCCCGGGCCGTGCCCGCCGTGCGCGGCGGGCGCATGCTGCTGCCCCGCATCGACCGGGCGCTGCGCGAGGCCTGGCAGCCGCCCCCGCGCTAGGCAGACATTTTCTAGGGGTGGAGCAGCACGTAGAAGCGGCGGTTCTTGCGCACGATCTCCCAGCCCGCGCCCAGCGCCGCCTTCAGCGAATAGGTGTTGTCGAGCGGTACGGTGATGTAGTCGTCGAGCCGCTCGGAGCGCGTGAACGACGAGGTGATGACGCCGGCGTTCAGGCTGAAGCGCTTGTTGTGGGCGATCTCGAGCGACCAGATGGCGGTCACGGCGCGCCGCGGGAAGAAGAGGCGCACCAGCAGGTAGCCCACCAGCTCGCCGCGGTAGAAGATGCCGAACGGCAGGTAGCTGCGGCGGCGCAGCGCGCGCTCCGCCGCCGCCCGGTCGAGCGGGTGGGGCGGCCGGTAGGGGAAGCCTCCCAGGCCTTCGAGCAGGCGAGCGAAGGCCTCGTCGTCGTCGTCGGCGCGCAGCAGGCGGATGCGCGCCTCCTCGCCGTCGCGACCCTCGACGCGCTCGTCCAGCGCCGCGGCGCGACGCTTCACGCCGCGGAAGACCAGCGAGGCCCACAGCTCGTTGCACCCGTCGTAGAGCGAGAACAGCCAGTGCCCGCGCTCGTTCAGGTCGTAGATCCACTCCTCGGCGCGGTCGAGCAGGCGCGCGCGCAGCGTGGTGGCCGGCGGCGGACCGAGCGAGCTCACGCCGCGGCGCTCGCGCGCTGCGGCGCGTCGCGCGCGACCTCGGCGAGCGTCGCGTTCTCGCCCACCCCGGCCAGCGTCTCCAGCGCCGACGCCACGAAGCGCTCGCGCTTCTCGAAGGGCACACCCAGGCCGGGGCTGCGGTCCACCGCGGCGCCCAGGCTGGTGCCGGCGTGGTCGACCAGGTCCATCAGGTGGAAGGCCACGTGCAGCACCGGGCGCTCGGTGCCGTAGCCGCGCACGCAGCGGCGGAAGAAGCCGGGGCCCAGCATGCGCAGGAAGGTCGCGTAGAAGGGCAGGCGCGCCAGCGGCGTGACCGAGAGCGGGATCTCCACCAGGTCGGGACCGGGCGGCTGGCCCGGCCGCCAGGCGCGGTAGAAGCGGTCCGCGCTGGGCCGGTAGGGGACGCGCGGCGCGAGCACGGTCGTCATGGGGCCGAGCTGGTAGTCGTCGTGCTTCACGAAGAGCTTTCCGTAGAGCACGAAGGCGAGCATCAGCGGCGACGGGAAGGTCGATGCGTCGTAGGCGTAGCCGCGCTCGGCCAGGATGCGGATGGTCTCCTCGTCGACGTCGCAGGAGGGCGTGCGGAAGCCCACCGGTCGCGTGCCGGTCCGCTCCGCGATGGCCTCCTCCGCGGCCACGATCTCGCGCAGCTTCTGCTCCCGCGACAGCGCCGCGAAGTTGTAGGGGTGGCTCTGCGAGTGGTTCCCCACCTCGTGACCGGCGTCCACCAGCCGGCGCACCACGTCGCGGTGCTCGGCCGGAGCCGCGTCGCGTCCGACCATGAAGAAGGTGGCGCGCAGGCCCGCCCGCTCGAGCAGGTCCAGGAAGCGCGGCAGCGCGTCGTCGTAGAAGCTCCGCTCCGGCTGCCGGCCGGCCGGGTCGATGAGCCGCCGGTACTCCTGGAAGTTGTCCATGTCGATGGAGACGCAGGTCTTCAACGCTTCGCTCCGCAGACGAGGCGTGACATCCTAACGCGTCCCCCAGCCCGGCGGATACGGCCACAGCTTGCCGCCGCGCAGGCTGGCGAGCATGGCGTCGCGGATCTGCTCCTGCACGAGTACGCATTCCCAGGCGAACAGCAGCGCGACCGCGACACAAAGCACCGGACCCACCGCGCGCAGCGCCGGCCTGCGGCCGAGCCGTTCGAAGCCGAACCCCAGCAGCACGGCGGACACGGGCAGCGCCGGCAGGAAGAAGGTGGCCTTCATCGACGAGTAGTAGGGGAAGCGCAGGCTCTGGAGCAGCGGCACCCCCAGGAAGGCGACCTGGAGCACCAGCAGCGCCAGCAGCGGCGACCGTGCCCAGCGGCGCAGCGCCACGCCGAAGCCCAGGGCCCAGACGGCGCCGAGGAGGAGGCCCACTGCGTACCAGCCGGCGGCCAGGCGCCGCGTGGCGGCCGTGTCGACCAGGAACTTCGGGTCGTAGTCGAACCACAGCTTCGCGAAGAGCTGGGTCCAGAAGGAGTCGATGGTGGAGGCATGGAGCGTGGGCTCGCGGAACAGCGACACGATGCGAAAGTCGAGGAAGGACGCCGCCGCGAGCGATCCCGGCCGCTGCACGCTCGGCCAGTCGAAGTAGTGCTGGTTGCTGACGAGCAGGTGTCCCGTCGTCGCCAGCGAGTGCAGCGGCAACGCGACCAGCAGCAGTGCGGCGACGCCCAGCAGCGCAACGCCGCCGCCGCCGACGCGACCGCGCTCCTGCACCACCACCGCGAGCGGAAGCACGGCCGCGATCAGCCCGTGCTGCTTGGTCCAGGCGGCGAGCACCACGCTGGCCAGCAGGGCCGCGAGCCAGGGCGTGCCGGCCGGGTCCTTCCGCGTCTGGATCTCGAGGAAGATCCAGGTGGAGAGGCCGACCGCGAAGGAGAGCATGCCGTCGTTCGAGATGAAGACCGAGGTGTAGACCTCGCGCGGCAGGAAGGCGGCGACGGCCAGCGCGCACACCCGCGGCAGCGTCCCGCCGACGCCGGCGAGGGTGAGCACGCGCCACACGAGGACGAGCGTGGCGACCGAGAACAGCACCGACAGCAGCTGCACGCCGTGCCAGGCCGCCACGTTGTCGCCGCTGGCGGCGGCCGCTGCGCGCAGCACGCCGGCTGCCAGCGCGTAGTAGGCCGGCGGCTGGTAGCACTGCCAGCAGGCGTCCGCGGCGGGCCGGCTGCCGTGGGTGGCGTACCAGGCGATCGCCTCCAGGTGGTCGTCGTAGGCGTTGTGGGGCTCGGAGACGGCGAACAGGAACAGCCGCAGCGCGGCCGCGACCGCCAGCAGCGCCGTCGCCCAGACGCCCGCCCGCTGCAGGCCGCTCACCCTGCCCCGGCCCGGTTCGAGTAGATCTCGAGCAGCGTCGCGCCCCCTCGTTCCACGGTGAAGACCGGCTCGTAGCGCGCCCGCACGTCCCGCACGAATTCGTCGTACCACGCCTTGCGCGTGATGAAAATCAGGTACTGGGGCGTGCCGGTGTCCTGGAAGATGCGCAGGTTCCCGCCGCGCACGACGCGCCGGTCCAGGTAGTAGCGGGCCACGTCCTCGCCGGCGCGCTGTCCGCCGCCGATCACGAAGTGCACGACGGCGTGGGGCTCGGCGTGGCGGTCGAGCCAGGCGGAGCCCTCCTTGTAGGGCGCGCCCCAGTACTCCACCTCGATCCACTCCTCGGGCCGATCGCCGGCGAAGGCGCGGGCCACCGGGTTCAGGTAGGCGGTCTGGTAGGGGTGCATCACCGCCAGCTCGAGGGTGGTCGCGCACACCGCCAGGCCCGCCAGCGCCAGCGCCGTGCGACGCCGCCCGCGCCGCTCGAGCCACGCGAAGCACCACTCCGCCCCGCAGGCCGCCAGCAGCGCGACGGCCGGCAGCGCGGCCAGCAGGTGGCGGATGCCGTCGTAGTGGAGCGGCGCGAACAGGTCGGCGCCGAACAGGGCGAGCACCCAGAGCAACGCCAGCCAGCCGGCGTCGGCCTTCCCCCGCTCCTCTTCGTCGCGGTCGCGCAGCGCGGGCACCGCGGCCAGCAGCAAGACCAGGTGGGCCGGCGGCAGCGTCGCCAGCAGGTGCACCGCGCTGAAGTGCCACGGCAGCCCGGTCCAGCGGTGGAGCTCGCCCAGGTAGAGGACCTCGACGTCGAGTCCGCGCAGCACGTCCAGGCCGCGGGCGGCTTCGGCGAACACACCCGGGCCGTGCACCCAGAGGGCCGGGAAGCAGAGCGCGGCGAAGGCGAGGGAGGCCGCGCCTCCGACGGCGATCCAGCGCACCTCGCGGGCGAGCACGTCGCGGCGCCGCAGCCAGAGCCAGGCACCCAGGATCACCGGCAGCAGCAGCGCCGACACGCGCGTGGTGAGCGCCACGCCGAACAGCGCCGCCGCCCCCAGCACGCGGCCCGCGCCGGGCCGGCGGCTGGCCGCCACCACCGCCCAGGCCACGGCCAGGAACACGACCGCCGCGGGCAGGTCCTTCGGGTTGTTCTGCGAGTGGCCGACGAACTGGGGCAGCAGTGCCAGCGCCACGGCGGCCGTCGCCGCCAACCGGCGCGACCCGGAGACCGCGAGCGTGAGTCCGTGGAGCAGGACCAGGCAGGCGGTCGAGAGCAGGACGTTGAAGGAGTGGTGCACCAGCACCGGGTCGGCGGCGAAGGCGTCGCGCACCGCCTTCGCGTAGAGCGAGCGCAGCGTGTCGGCCACGTAGAAGTAGCCGGGGATGTGCAGCACGCGCGGATCGTGGGGAGCGATGCGGCCGACGACGTCCGCGTAGCTGGCGTCGTCGTACATCTTCACGCCCTCGTCCCAGGTCAGGCCGAAGTCGTCGAGGGTGGCCGCCGAGAACAGCAGGAAGGCGGACGCGATCGCCAGGATCGGGAGTGCGGGGCGCAAGGCGTTCAGGCTACCGACGATCCGCGCCCGGGGCCGGCCGTTCGAAGGGCAGCAGGAACGCCAGGTAGAGGAGCATGCAGGTCCAGTCGAGCCAGCCGATCGTGAGCACGAGCTTGAGCCCCAGGTGGAACGTCACGCCCAGGGCCGCCGTGGCCCAGCGCAGGCGCGGTAGCCAGAAGCCGACGGCGAGCGCCGCCTCGACGGCCACGGTGCCGACGGCGCACAGCCAGACCGGCACGGCCAGCGGACCCAGGGCGAGGTGGCCCTCGGACAGGTCGACCCGGAAGTTGGGCATGGCCCGGGAGAGACCGACCAGCACGTCGCCGCGCAGGAACTCGGGCGTGAGCTTGGCCCAGACGTTGACGGCGTAGACCGTGGAGAGCTGGAGCTGCACCAGGCGGATGGGCCAGATGGGCAGCGCGCCTTGCGCAGGGCGAGCGCCGAGCAGGCCCGCGCAGACCCACACCGTGAGCAGGATCTGGCGGCTGGCGGCGCTGCGCGCGAACGCCAGCGGCAGCAGCAGTCCGAAGGCGGCGACGAAGCCGAGGCGGCCGCCCACTCCCGCGCCCACCGCCGCCAGCGCCAGCAGGCAGGCGGCCCACCAGGCGGGCGTGCGGAACACCGCGTCCCACAGGCCGGGGGCCCAGTGCGTACGCGCCAGGAAGCCGGGCAGCGCGCGGTCCTCCCAGAACGCGAGCGCGACCACCAGGACCAGCGCCACGCGGAACACGCCGACGCTCCAGGCGTCGACCGGTGCGAACAGGAAGCGGTCGATCCGCCGCGCGACGCTCACCGCTCCTTCGTGTCCGTGGTGCTGCGCTCCTTCGCCCACCCGGGCACCTCGTAGTAGACGCGCACGCGGGGAGCCAGCAGCAGGACGAGCGCGGCGAGCAGGGCCAGCAGGGCGAGGTCAGCGGCTCTCGATCCGGTGATGAACGGCACGCGCGGTCTCCGGGAAGGGAAGGGTCCCCATCCTACCCCCGCAGTCGCGTCCGCTGTCGGCCCGCGGCGTCGAAGTTGGCCGGGTCGAGCCAGCGGGTGAAGCGCTCCTCCAGGGCGGGCCACTCGCTGTCGAGCACCGAGAACCAGGCGGTGTCGCGGCTGCGCCCCTTGTAGAGGGTGGCCTGGCGGAAGACGCCCTCGAAGCGGAAGCCCAGGCGCTCGGCGGCGCGCCGCGACGGCGCGTTCAACGCATCGCACTTCCACTCGTAGCGGCGGTAGCCGAGCTCGCCCAGCACGTGGCGCATCATCAGGTACATGGCCTCGGTGGCGGCGCGCGTGCGCTGGAGCGCCGGCGTGAACTGCACGTGGCCCACCTCGACCGATCCGACCGCCGGGTCGACGCGCAGGTAGCTGGCCATGCCGACCGCCCGACCGCCGGCGTCGACGACGCTGAAGAAGAGCGGGTCGTCCCCGAGGCAGGTCGTCTCCATCCAGCGCCGGTAGGCGCTGGGCTCGGTGAAGGGACCGTAGGGCAGGTAGGTCCACATGCGGCCGTCCGGGTCGGCGCGGGCGGCGTCGTCGAGCTGCGCGGCGTGCCGGTCCGGGTCGGCGGGCTCGAGCGCGCAGTAGCGACCCTCCATGCGCGCGCGCAGGGGCGCGTCCCGCGGCTTCCAGTCGGGCAGCGGCGCTCCGATCGGCTGGCCCAGCGCGTTGCGTCGCGGGGTCACGGGTGCGCCGCTCCGCGCCGGTAGTGGCGCACGTAGTCGGGGGCGGGCGTGTCCGGCGCGAGCCCGGGCGCGTCGACCGGCGCGCCGAAGGCCGGCGCCAGCGGGATCACGCCGGCCCAGCACGCGAGCGCCAGGTCGTCCTCCAGGTCGGTCGGCGGACCGGAGCGGACCTTCGCCGAGACCTCCGCCAGCGGAACGGCGACCACCAGCGTCATCGCCATCTCCCGGACGTCCGGGGGGCGGACGTCGCGCCAGCGACCCGCCGCCACCGCCTCGATGATCGCGGCCAGCGCCTCGCGCTTCTCCTCCCCCTCGATCTCGCGCGCGTGCCCGTGCACCGTGACGGAGCGGTAGTTGACCGACGTGCGGAAGGCGGAGCGCGCCAGCACCAGTCCGTCGAGCAGCGAGACGTTCAGGCAGGCGGCGGCGCCGTCGCGCAGCGCCCGCAGCGTGCGGTTCGCCACCGAGCCGTGCAGCAGGATCTCCTCGCCGCGCCGCGCGTAGACCATGGGCGTGCACGTCGGGCGCTCGCCGGCCTGGCAGGCCACGAGGCAGTAGACGCCCTCGTCCAGGATGGCGTGCACCGTGGCGCGGTCGTAGCGGCCGCGGGCGGCGCCGCGCTTCAGGGTGCTGAGCGGGGTCGGGAGGTAATCGCGGGCTTCGCTCATCGCAGGTCCTTCGGGCACCGGTTGACGGGGCCGGTGCATTTTGTTACAAAACAAAAAATACAATGTAGAGGTACAATAGTATCACAGCCTCCATCCACGGCGAGAGCGCCCGCGAGATCGCGGCGAGCATCGAGGGCGAGATCCTGGCCGGCCGGCTGGCGCCCGGAGAGGGCCTGCCCACCGTGCGCGGCCTGGCCCGCGACCTGGCGGTCAGCCCCAACACGGTGGCGTCGGCCTACAAGAGCCTGAAGGGGCGGGGGCTGCTGGTCGGACGGCGCCGGCGCGGCACGGCGGTGAGCGCGCGGCCGCCGCTCCACCGGGGTCCGCTGGTGCCGCACTTCGGCGCCGGCGTGCGCAACCTGGCCTCCGGCAACCCGGACCCGGAGCTGCTGCCGCCGCTGGGCGACGCGCTGCGCGCGATCGATCCGAGCCCGGTGCTCTACGGCGACGACCTGCTCGACCGCGACCTCGCCCGCCGCGGCCTGCGACGCTTCCGGGCCGACGGCATTCCGGCCGAGGAGCTGTGCGTCGTGGCCGGTGCGCTCGACGGGCTCGAGCGGGTGCTGGCCGTGCACCTGCGGCCCGGCGATCGGGTCGCCGTCGAGGATCCGGCCTTCGTCGGCGTCCGCGACCTGCTGGCGGTGCTGGGTCTCGAGGCGGTGCCGGTGGCCGTCGACGACGCGGGTCCCCTGCCCGAGGCGCTCGGCCGCGTGCTGCGCTCGGGTGTGTCGGCGCTGATCGTCACGCCCCGCGCCCAGAACCCGACCGGCGCCTGCCTCGACGCGGAGCGCATCGCGCGCCTGGCGCCGCTGCTGGCGCGCCACCCGGACGTGCTGCTCTGCGAGGACGACCACGCCGGGCTGGTCTCGGGCGCGCCGGTGACGACGCTCGTCGCCGAGGGCCGCGAGCGCTGGGCCGTGGTGCGGTCCTTCTCGAAGTCGCTGGGTCCGGACCTGCGCGTCGCGCTGCTCGCCGCCGACCCGACCACGATCGGGCGGGTGGAGGGCCGCCAGCGGCTCGGCATGCGCTGGGTGAGCCACCTGATGCAGCGGCTGGCGCTCCAGCTCTGGAAGGATCGCGACGTGCAGGTCCGGCTGCGCGAGGCGGCGCGCACCTACACGCGTCGCCGCCGGGCGCTGATCGACGCGCTCGCCGCCCACGGCATCGAGGCCCACGGCCGCTCGGGCCTGAACGTGTGGGTGCCGGTGCCCGAGGAGGCTCCGGTGGTGGCGTCACTGGCGGCCGCCGGCTGGGGCGTGTGCGCCGGCGAGCGCTTCCGCCTGGAGTCGCCGCCGGCCATCCGCGTCTCGGCGGCGGGCCTGCCGGTGGAGGACGCCCCCGCGTTCGCCGACGCGCTCGCGCGCGTGCTGTCGCCGCACCGGAGCAGCACCACGGGCTAGCATCGCCCGACCTCGAGCATGCCCGGCCTCGCCATCGTCCACGCCCTGTTCCTCGTCTCCGGCGCGACCGCCCTGGTCTACCAGGTGGCGTGGACGCGCAGCCTGTCGCTGGTGTTCGGCGCGAGCTTCGAGGCGATCAGCATCGTGCTGGCCGCCTTCATGGGCGGGCTGGCGGCTGGCGGCTTCGCGCTGGGCCGCCTGGGCGAACGCCTGGGGCGCCCGCTCCGGCTCTACGGCCTGCTCGAGCTGGGCATCGCCGCCTTCGCCCTGGCACTGCCCCGGCTGCTGGGCGCCGTGGACGCCGCCTACCTCTCCTGGGTGATGCGCGCCGACGCCGCGTCCGGCGCCGACTGGACGCTGAACGCGCTGCGCGTCGCGCTGGCCTTCGGCGTGCTGCTGCTTCCCACCTTCTGCATGGGCGGGACGCTGCCGGTGCTGGTGCGTCTCTTCGTGCACCGGCACGGCGAGCTGGGCGACCGGCTGGCCGGCCTCTACGCGATCAACACGCTCGGCGCCGTGGCGGGCACCCTGCTGGCCGGCTTCGTGCTGCTGCCGGGCTTCGGCGTGGCGCGCACGGTCTGGCTGGCGGTGGCGGCCAATGCACTGATCGGAGTGGTGGCGATCGTGGCGGACCGCTCGCTCGCGGCGTCGCCGCGCGCCGGCCGCGAAACGGCTCCGGCCGCAGCGAACGCGGCCGTCGCGGGCGCCGCGACCTCGCCCTGGCCCGACCGGCTGGCGTTCTGGGGAACGGCGGTCGCCGGCTTCGCGTCGCTGTGTCTCGAGGTGGCCTGGTCCCGCGCCATCGCCATCGCCACCGGAGCCAACACCTACAGCTTCGCCATCATGCTGGCCACGTTCCTGACCGGCATCGCCCTGGGGAGCGCGCTCCACGGCCGACTGCGCCGGCGCGCGGCCCCGCCGAGCGCGCAGCTCGGCGCGGTGCTGGTGGCCGTCGGCATCGCCAGCCTGCTGGTGAGCCGCGCCATCCCGCTGCTGCCGGCGCTGGCGCTCTGGCTGGGCGGCGGCGCGCAGGTGGGCATCCGCGCAGGCACCACGTTCGCGCTGTGCTTCGCGGTGATGCTCCTGCCCTGCATCGGCATGGGGCTGGCCTTCCCGCTGGCCGGCGAGGCGCGGGCGCGGCTCGACCGGCGCTTCGGCCGGTCGGTGGGCGACCTGGTCGGCCTGAACACGGCCGGCGCCATCGCCGGATCGCTGCTCACCGGCTTCGTCTTCATTCCCTGGCTCGGCATGCAGCGCAGCATGCTGCTGGCCTCGGCCGCCTACCTGGGCTGGGGCGGGCTCGTGCTCGCGGTCTCGGCGGCGGTCCAGCGGCCCGCGTGGCGCACGCCCGCGCGCGCGGCGGCGGTGGCCGCGCTGCCCGCGGCCTTCCTGCTGCTGTTCGCGCTGCCGCGCTGGGACGACCGCACCTTCGCGGCCTTCCGCAACAACGACACCGCCGCCTTCCTCGACGCCGCCGGCCGCGTCGACCTGGCCCGCGGCTTCGAGGGGGTGGAGCTGCTCTACGCCCGCGAGGGGCGCGGCTCGAGCGTGTCGGTGATCCGCAGCGGCGGCACCCGCTCGCTGCTGATCAACGGCAAGGTGGTGGCGTCCGACGCGGTGAGCGACATGCAGCACGAGTACCTGCTCGGCCACCTGCCGACGCTGCTGCACCCGCGTCCGCGCACCGCGCTGGTCGTCGGCCTGGGCGCCGGCCTGACGCTGGGCGGCGTGGCCGCCGAGCCTTCGCTCGAGCGCATCGTCGTGGTGGAGATCGAGCCGGCGGTTCGCGGCGCCGCCATGCAGTTCGCCGACCTGCACGACGCGGTGCTCTCCGACCCGCGGGTCGAGATCGCCTGGCAGGACGGTCGCAACCACCTCCAGACCACCCGTGAGCGCTTCGACGTGGTCACCGCCGATCCGATCCACCCGTGGGCGCAGGGCGCGGCCTACCTCTACACGACCGAGTACTACGCCATGATCGCCGAGCGGCTGGCGCCCGGTGGCATCGCCTGCCAGTGGCTGCCGCTCTACGAGCTGTCGGTGGACGACCTGCGCTCGGTGATCGCCCCGTTCACCGCCGCCTTCCCGCACGCCACGCTCTGGCAGGCCACCGGCGACGCGCTGCTGATCGGCAGCAACGCGCCCATCGGCGTCGACGTGGATGCGCTGGCGCGGCGCATCGCCCAGCCGCGCGTCGCGCGGCAGCTGGCCCGCGCCGGCCTGGACGATGCGGCGAGCTTCCTGGCCGAGTTCGTGATGGACCGGCCGGCGATGGAGCGCTTCGCCGAGGGCGCGGTGCCGAACACCGACGACAACCTGCGGCTCGAGTTCTCGAGCCCGCGCTCGATCGGCATCGACCCGTCGCGCAACCTTCCGGTGGTGGAGGCGCACCGGGTGGGCGCCGGCGCGATCGTGCGCGGAGCCGGCGCCGGCTTCGGATCGCGCGAAGAGCTGTTGGAGCGCCTCGACGCGGTGGCCGCCGCCAAGGCCCGCACCCTCGAGCTGGCGCCGCGCTGGCACCGGGAGATCGGCGCGCCGAGCGTGCCCGGCCTGCGCGCCCTGGCCGAGGGCTACGCCGAGGCCCTCGCGCTGGGACCCTACCGGCACGCCGCGCTCCTGCGCGCCCACAGCCTGGCCATCGCGGGTCTGCTCGAGCTGGAAGCGGGTCGCCGGCGCGCCGCCCTCGCGGCCTTCCAGGAGGCGCTCGCCGCCGACCCGGGCAACACCTTCGCCAACCTCCACGTGGGCGTGCAGCGCAGTCGCGAAGGCCGGCACGCCGTGGCGCTCGAGCACTTCCGGCGCGCCATCCGGCGCACGCCCGCGTCGGTCGACGGACAGACCGCCGCCGGCGAGGCGCTGATGGCGCTCGACCGCTTCGACGAGGCGCTGCCCCACCTGCGCACGGCGGCCCGCATCCGGCCCGACCTGGCGCGCATTCCCCGGCTCGAGTGCCAGTGCCTGCGCGCGCTGGGAGACGAGGAAGGGGCGAGCGCCGCCTGCGATCGCGCCCGCGCGCTCGCGCCGCCGGACGCGGCCGGCTAGGGAGACATTCCCTAGGCGTTCACCCCCTGCCAGATCGCGGTCAGCGCGGCGCCGAGCACCACCAGCAGGGTCCCCACCGCGCCCACCAGCCGTGGCACGCGCCTCATTCGTTCGTACTCGAGCCCGAAGGGGTGGACGATGCGCGCGACCAGCAGCGTCGCACCCAGCGTGTGGAGCCAGGCCGACGGGGCGCCGCCCAGCTCGATGATCGCCAGCAGCAGCAGCGCCAGCGGGACCTGCTCGACGAAGTTGGCCTGGCGCCGCATGGCGACGACGAGCGCCGGCTGGCCGCCGTCGCCCAGCGACACGCCGGAACGCAGCCGCTCGCGCCCGACGCCCTGCTGGAGCGCCAGCCCCACCAGGGCGAGCAGACCGGTGTACATAGCGGTGACGGGAACGGGCATTGGGCGCTCCAGGACCTCTCGCGTAGCATGCCACCGAACCGGCCCGGGAGGAACGACGACGTGAAGCACGCCACCGCCCTCGTCCTGCTTGCCCTGGCCCTGGGCGCCTGCAACGGCCCGACCGGTCTGCTGCCCGGCGGAAGGCTCGACGGCGAGACGGCGCCGGCTCCGGAGGACTGGGGCTTCGCCGGCGACCACGGAACCGCGCAGCTGGAGACGCGTCCCGGGGATCCCTACTCGGTGAACCTGGTCTACACGGTCGTCGGCGGCGCGGTCTACGTGAACGCCGGCGACACCGAGACCGAGTGGGTGAGGAACATGACCGCGAACCCGCAGGTGCGCCTGCGCGTCGACGGAGCGCTCTACGACCTGCGGGCCGTGCGCGTCACCGACGACGCGGAGCTCGACGCCTTCGCCGAGGCCTGGACCTCCCAGTCGATGTTCCGTCGCGATCCGCGCCAGCTCGACGGGGAGGCGTACGTCTACCGGCTGATCGCGCGCTGACCGCTAGGCGTCCGGGTAGTAGGGCTCGAGCTTCTCGAGGGTCGCGCGGGCCGCGGCGATCTTGTCGGTCACCTGCTCCACCATCTCGGTGCGGCGGGCGGTCTCCTGGGCGTCGCGGATCAGCAGGCGCAGCCGGCGGTAGACCGGGAACGTCTCGTCGCGCCCCTTGCCGTCCCCGAGCTGACGCGAGAGGTGGCGCGCCTCCTGGGAGATGAGCCGCAGCTGGTCCGACAACACGTAGTCGTTGCGCGACTGCCCGAATCCCTCGACCGCGTTTCCCTGGAGGCGGAGCTGCTGCCGCACCTGGCCCGCCTCGGTGGCGAAGTCGGTCGCCAGCTGGGTCACCTTCGCCTGGTCCCAGGCCTGCTCGTTCTCTTCGGCCGAGACCGGGGCCAGCGCCAGCAGGCTGGCCGCGATCGCGACTCCGATCCAGTAGCGAAACGCCATCGGGGTTCCTCCTTCGCGCGGCAGCCTACCAGCAACGGCGCCGTGCGGAGCAGAATTCCTGCGGCGCCGACTTCAGGGAATGGCGTGCCAGCCCCAGGCGCTGGCGCGCACCGGCGCGTGCAGGCGGGCCTCGTGGGTGGTGACGACCCCGACCAGCGCGACGAGCGCAAGCAGCGTTGCGGCGGTCGCGAGGCGCGGGGAGCGCCGGGCCAGCGGCCGGGTCAGGAACGCCAGGCCGCCCACGTAGAGGCAGGCGAAGGGCACGAGCGTGCCGATGATGAGCCGGCCGGCGGCGAAGAAGGGCACCGACCGCGAGGGCCAGGTGTACTCGCCGAAGGCGAACCACACCGAGAGCGCCACCAGACACGCCACGCCCAGCCCGACGCAGGCGGCGTTCAGCGCCGCGCCCGCCCGCTCCCGCGCCGACCCGAGCACGCCGGCCAGCACGCCCAGCGGGAGCAGCAGCGCGGTAGAGAGTCCGTAGAAGGCGTCGAAGCCGGTGCTGCGCAGCGCGACGCCGTGCCACACGTACTCGCCCCGCCAGTAGACGGCGGCCAGGTGGGTGAGGAAGTCCCAGGCCCGCGCCGGCTGGAAGATCGGGTGGTCGAGGTACTCGGCCACCGGACGCACGCCCCAGCCCAGCAGCGCGAGCTTCGGTCCGTTGCCGGTGAGGTCGCCGACGAGCCACAGGTTGCGCAGCATCCACGCGGCCACCGGCAGCAGCGCGGCGGCGACCGCCAGCAGCGCACCGCTGCGCGGCACGCGCCGCGCGCGGAAGGCGGCGGCCGCCGCCACGATCGCCAGCATGCCCGCATTGGTGAGCTTCACCAGGAAGGCCAGCGCGGCCGACAGTCCGGTGGCGACGCCGAGGGCCGGCGACGGCATGCCGGGAGTCCGCCAGTGGAAGAGGGCCAGGGCCGCCGCCGTCACGAACAGCGGCGAGAAGACGTCGCTGTTGATGCCGTAGAAGACGTCCTGGGGCAGGAAGGCCACCAGCAGCGGAACGCCCAGCCGCAGCTCCGGGCGGTCCGGGTGGAGCCGTCGCGCGTAGAGCCAGGCCAGCGCCACCAGCGCCGCGACCACGCCGGCGTTCAGGACGCGGATCCAGAAGACCGCCGCGGCCTCGCCCAGACCGAGCGCGCGCCCCAGCCGGTACCAGGCGCCGGCGACCGCGTAGTAGACCGGCGGCGCGTGGGCCTCGTGGTTGGGTCCGCCCAGGTGCTTCGTGTGGCGCTCGAGGGCGCGCTGCACCACGTCGGGCGGCTTCGTGAACAGCGGCGCGCTCGCCGTCGCCGGGTCGGGCGCGCGGCCGTACTCGGGGCTCCCGTAGAGCACGAAGATGCGCGCCGACGCGGCGTCGTAGCCGTCCGAGCCGCGGGCCGGATCGTGGCCGCGCGCGTACTTCGCCACCAGGTCGAAGTGGGCGTACTCGTCGACGTTGTTGAACAGGGGGAAGACGGCCGCATACGCCGCCACCCGCACGGCGGCCAGCAGGCACAACAGCGCCACGACGGCGCGCTCCCAGCCCGGGCTGCGAAGGGGTTGGTGCACGCCGCAAGGCTAGCGGGAGCCCCCCAGGGCGACTCCTGGCAATATACCTATACAGGGTATATGATCCAGCCCATGCAGACCGACACACGCGACCAGGCCCTGAAGCGCGTCCGCCGCATCGCGGGGCAGGTGGCGGGGATCGAGCGGATGATCGAGCAGGACCGCTACTGCGTGGACGTCCTGCACCAGATCGCGGCGGTGCGCGGGGCGCTCGACGGGCTCGGCAAGGTGATCCTGGGCTCCCACGTGGAGACCTGCGTCGCCGACGCCATCGCCTCGGGGCGTCCGAAGGCCCGCAAGGAGAAGATCGACGAGCTGATGGACGTCTTCTCGCGGCTGACCCACATCGGGGGGCGCTGACCATGCCGGGGACCGACCCGGCACGCGATCCGGTGTGTGGGATGTCGGTCGATCCGTCGACCCGTCGCACTCACCGCCACGGGGGGGTCGTCTGGCGCTTCTGCAGCGACCGCTGCCTCGAGCGCTTCCGCAGCGATCCGGACCGCTACACGGGCGACGCGCCGCCCGCCGAAGGGGCGCCGGCCGCCCCGCCCGGCGCGCGCTGGACCTGCCCGATGGATCCGGAGATCGTGCGGGACGAGCCCGGCCCGTGCCCCCTCTGCGGCATGGCCCTCGAGCCGACCGTGCCCGGCGCCGAGCCCGAAGAGAGCCCGGAGCTGGTGGACATGACGCGCCGCTTCCGGGTCGCCCTGCTGCTCACCCTGCCCGTCTTCGCCATCGCCATGGGGGAGATGGTGGTCTCCTTCGAGCGCGTCGCGTCGGCGCGGACCCTCGCCTGGCTCCAGCTCGCGCTGGGGACGCCCGTCGTCTGGTGGGGCGGCCGACCCTTCTTCGAGCGGGGCTGGGCGTCGCTGCGCACGCGCCACCTCAACATGTTCACGCTGATCGCCATCGGTACCGGCGCCGCCTGGCTCTACAGCGCCTTCGCCACCGCCGTCCCCGGGATCTTTCCCGCCTCCTTTCGCGGACCCGACGGCGAGGTGGCGGTCTACTTCGAGGCGGCGGCGGTGATCGTGACGCTGGTGCTGCTGGGGCAGGTGCTCGAGCTGCGCGCGCGCCAGCGCACCGGCGCGGCCCTCCGGGCGCTGCTGGGGCTGGCGCCGAAGACGGCACGCCGCCTGGACGACGACGGGTCGGAGGAGGACGTGCCGCTCGACGAGGTGCAGGCGGGCGACCGCCTGCGCGTGCGCCCCGGCGAGAAGGTGCCGGTCGACGGCATCGTGCTCGAGGGGACGAGCAGCGTCGACGAGTCGATGATCACCGGCGAGCCGATCCCGGTGGCGAAGGAGGCGGGCTCCCCGGTGACGGGCGCCACCGTGAACGGCACCGGCTCCCTGGTGATCCGCGCCGAGCGCGTCGGCGCCGAGACCCTGCTGGCGCGCATCGTCGGGATGGTGGCCGAGGCCCAGCGCAGCCGCGCCCCGATCCAGCGCCAGGCCGACGTGGTGGCCGGCTACTTCGTGCCGGCGGTGATCGGCGCGGCGGTGCTGACCTTCGCCGTGTGGGCCGCCGTCGGTCCCGACCCGCGCATGGCCCACGCCCTGATCAACGCGGTGGCCGTTCTGATCATCGCCTGTCCCTGCGCCCTGGGCCTGGCCACGCCCATGTCGATCATGGTCGCGACGGGCAAGGCCGCCACCGCGGGCGTCCTGTTCCGCAACGCCGAGGCCATCGAGCGGCTGCGGGACGTCGACACGGTCGTGGTCGACAAGACCGGCACGCTCACCGAGGGCCGGCCGCGGCTGGTGGCCGTGGTCCCGGCCGGCGGCGCGACGGAGGACGAGGTGCTCCGGCTGGCCGCCGGCCTCGAGCGGGCCAGCGAGCACCCGCTGGCCCAGGCGGTCGTGGCCGGTGCCGAGGAGCGGGGTGTCGCGCCGGCCGAGGTCGCCGGCTTCGAGTCGCGCACGGGGCGCGGCGTGGTGGGGCGCATCGACGGGCGCGAGGTAGGCATCGGCAACCGCAGGCTGATGCAGGAGCTCGGCGCCGAGGTCGGGGCGGAGGCGGCCGAGAGCGCCGACCGCATGCGCGCCGAGGCACAGACGGTGATGTTCGTCGGTGTGGACGGGACGCTCCTGGGAATGCTGGGCGTGGCCGATCCGATCAAGGCCTCCACCCCGGACGCCGTCGCGGGGCTCCACGCCGAGGGGCTCCGCGTGGTCATGCTGACCGGCGACGACCGGACGACGGCCGAGGCCGTGGCCCGGCGCCTGGGGCTCGACGAGGTGGTGGCCGACGTGCTGCCGGAGCAGAAGGCCGAGGTCGTGCGCAAGCTCCAGGCCGAGGGGCGCGTGGTCGCCATGGCCGGTGACGGCGTGAACGACGCCCCGGCGCTGGCGCTGGCCCAGGTGGGCGTCGCCATGGGCACCGGCACCGACGTCGCCATGGAGAGCGCCGGCGTGACGCTGGTGCGCGGTGACCTGCGCGGCATCCTGCGCGCCCGGCGCCTGTCCCGCGGCACCATGCGGAACATCCGCCAGAACCTCTTCTTCGCCTTCGTCTACAACAGCCTCGGCGTCCCGATCGCGGCCGGCGTTCTCTACCCGGCCGTCGGCCTGCTGCTCTCTCCCATGCTGGCCGCGGCCGCCATGAGCCTGAGCTCGGCGTCGGTGATCGGGAACGCGCTGCGCCTGCGCAGGGTCGCGATCTAGCGGATCGGTCCGGCCCGCGAGCCCGGGCGGGCAGCGCGTCGTGAGGCGCCGATCAGCCGTCGACTCACCCGGCCTGGGGCGAGCTCCGGCGGAGGTGCGCGATCAGCGCCAGTCCGAGGCCGAGGAGCAGCCCCGAACCCGGCTCGGGAACCGGCACGACGTTGAGCTTGGCGGTGAAGAGCGTCTTCGAGAAGGGCTCCAGCTCGAACCGGAAGCGGATTCCGATCGTGCTCGTCACCGCCGGCCCCACCACGCCCGAGAACGAGTCTCCGGGAATGTGACCGGGCGAGAAGAGCGTTCCGCTCACCGAGAAGGGGTCGTCCACCAGCGTGGATCCGGAGAGCGGCACACCGTCGAGCTCCGCTTCGTAGAGCGGGCTTCCGTCGTCGGACATGGTGCCCACCACCAGGTCGAGCAGGTTGGCGACGCTGCCGTTCGACAGGCTCTGGGGCGAGACCGGGCCCACACCGGTCTCGACCAGGATGTCGTAGCTCTGCGTGGAGCCGGTCAGGTTGACGACCCCGAGGATCACTCCCAGGAACGGATCGCCGTCGATCTCCAGCTCCCAGTCGCTGATCTGCCAGCCGCCTCCGCTGCCGGTCCAGCCTTCCGCCGGGTCCGCGTCGAGGGTCATGTCGCCCTCGTAGAAGAGCAGCGTGCCGTCGCTGGGGTCGAGATCGTCGTCGTAGCCGGCCGTGCCCCCGAGCGCGGCTCCCGACATGCTCTCGGCGGGGTTGCCGTTCACCGTGACGGTGAGCGAGACGTCCTCGATCTGGAGGGCTGTCGCCGACCCTCCAGTGAACGCGAGTACGAGCGTGAGCAGGAGCGGAGCGACAGCATGAGACGGACGGCGCATGTGGAATCCCCTTTCCGGACCGATTGGTCAGCAATTCCCGTGCCGGCCTTCCGCCCACCAGCGGCCGGCCCGAAGTCGGCGAATTCGTTGACCTCCGCGGCGAGCGTGGGGGGAAGGCGACACCGGGCGGTGGAAGGCCGATTCCACCGGTGTGGAACGTCTTTTCCCTCCCGTCCCGGTGACTCCCCGTCGGGCCCCGCCCCGACCCAAGGGCGTGGGCTTGACCTCTCCGCGCCAGCGTGACACAAGGACGAGGCCCGATCTGGACCGATCGATCCGGAAATAGGTGGAAATCGGCGAGATCGGCGGAAACGGGCGAAAGGGGAAGCTGGGCGATGGGCCGGACGAAGCCGCTTTGCAGACCGGGGACGCTGGCGCTGGCCGCTGCGCTCGCCTTCCTCTGCATCGCCGCGACCGGGCGCGCGGGCGCGGAGGTGGGAATCGAAACCGTGCCCGTCGGCAACCCGGGAAACCCGGGGGACCAGCCTCGGCTCCCGTGCTGCAACGACCCGACCGCCTTCGGCGCGGTCGGCTACCCGTTCTGGATCGGCACCCACGAGGTGACCGCCGGCCAGTACACCGCCTTCCTCAACGCGGTGGCGGCGAGCGATCCGCGGGGTCTCTACCACCCCTGGATGGACTACGACGCCGACCCCGGCCGACGCGGCTGCAACATCCAGCGCCAGGGGGCTCCCGGCAGCTACACCTACAGCGTCGCGCCGGACTGGGCGGACCGGCCCGTGAACTACGTGTCCTGGGCCGACGCCGCGCGCTTCGCCAACTGGCTGCACAACGGCCAGCCGACCGGCGCGCAGGATCTCACCACCACCGAGGACGGCGCCTACCTCCTGGACGGCATCTTCGAGAACGACGACGACGCTCTCGAGGACGTCCTGCGCGAGCCCGACGCGACCTGGGCCATCGCGTCGGAGCACGAGTTGTACAAGGCGGCCTACCACCCGACCGACGGCGCGACCGGGAACTACTGGAGCCTCCCGACCCGTGCCGACGTCGGTGCGAGCAACGCGCTGGTCGATCCCGATCCGGGCAACCACGCCACCTTCACCGCCGGCCAGGTCCTCACGATCGGCGCGCCCTACTACCGGACGGAGGTCGGGGCCCACGAGAACAGCGCCAGCGACTACGGCAGCTTCGATCAGGGCGGCAACGTCATGGAGTTCACCGAGGCGGTGCCCGAGCCGGACATCCGCCGCATTCGCGGCGGGTCCTGGAAGATGGCGGCCTCGAACATGGCCGGTCGCTCCTTCGACGACGTCATGCACTCGTCGGACCAGTTCGACGACCTGGGCTTCCGCGTGGTGACCCTGGTGGAGCCGGCTGGGCCCGCCTCCGTCCCGGCGCTCCCGGCGGGCGGTGTGCCGGCGGCGCTGCTCGGAACGCTTCTGGCCGGCCGGCTCGCGCTGCGACCGCGGCGTCGAACCGCGGGGTGAGGGGCCCTGCGGCGCCTCAGTCGAGCATGGCGAGGGTGCCGTCGTGCACGTCGCGCAGGGCGCTGCGTCCCGGCCGCAGCTTCCCGGTCACGGCCAGGCCGAGCACGGCGCTGGTGAGCGCACGGGACAGCTGGAGCGGCGACTTGCCCTGGGACAGCTCCCCGGACCGCTGCGCGCGCTCGAGCGCCAGCCGGATCGAGGTCTGGAGCAGCCCCAGCGTCTCCGAGAGCAGCTCGGCGATCTCCTCGTCGTGGGGGGCCACCTCGACCATGGCGTTCGCCACCAGGCAGCCCTGCTCCCCGAGCGCGAGGCGCTCGAAGAAGCGCACCGCGGCGCGGACGTTCCCGATGGGGGAGCCTTCGCGCGCGAGCAGCCCGAGCGCCTGGGCCAGGTGCTCGTCGCGGTAGTACTCGATGGACTGGACGAAGAGGGAGCGCTTGTTGCCGAAGGTGTCGTACAGGCTCTGCCGCGAGATGCCCATCTCGTCGAGCAGCTCGGACAGCGCGGTCTTCTCGTACCCCTGGCGCCAGAACAGGCGCATCGCCCGCTCGAGGGCGTCGCGCTTGTCGAAACTCCTGGGCCTGCCGCGCTGCATGGGGGTAGCTTACCCGATGTGAGAAGACCCCGGTCGGAGCGGTGGCCGCTGCGTCGCGTTCCCCACGAGCTCGCGAGCCGCTACGTCGAGAGTGGCTGCTGGACCGACGAGACGCTCGGCGCCCTGACGGCGCGGCAGCTCGCCGCGCATCCCTCGGCGCGGGTCGCGGTCTGGTCGCGGGTGCGCGGCTGGCAGGGAACCTACGCGGACGTCGACGACGAGGCGCGCCGGCTCGTCACGCTGCTGCGCGAGCTGGGCGTCGAGCCGGGCGAGGCCGTCGCCTTCCAGCTCCCCAACTGGCGCGAGGCCGTGGTGTCGTTCGCCGCGCTCGCCATGGGCGGGTACGTGCTCGTGCCGGTGGTGCACATCTACGGGCGCAAGGAGGTGGCCTTCATCCTCGAGCAGAGTGGCGCCGCGGCCTACGTCTCGCCGGCCCGGTACGGACACGTGGACTACGCCGGCATCGTCGCCGAGGCCGCCCCCGCCACGCTTCGCGCCCACGTGCTCGTCGACGCGGACGGCCTTCCGGAGGGACCGGCGGGCGTGTCGCGCGTCGCCTGGGAGGCCTGCCGCGACCGCGAGCCGGCGCGCGAGCTGCCCGGCGTGCGGTCCGACGCCGTCGCCGTGCTCGCGTACACGTCCGGCACCACCGGCGACCCGAAGGGCGTGATCCACGACCACCGCACGCTGCTGGCCGAGCTGCGCCACACGGCCGCCTGGATGGTTCCCGGCAAGCCGAAGCTGATGGGCTCCCCCGTCACCCACGCGACCGGCATGCTGGGCGCGGTGCTCGGCCCGCTCGCTACGGGCGAGGCCATGCACCTGATCGATCGCTGGGATCCGGCCCACGCCCTCGAGGTGATGCGGGAGGCGGGCATCGGCGGCGGCAGCGGCGCGTCGGTGTTCCTGGCGAGCCTGCTCGAGCACCCCGACTTCACCGCCGAGCACGCGGCGCTGATGGACCGGATCGGCCTGGGCGGTGCGCCCGTGCCGGTCGCCCTGGGAGAGAAGGCGGCGTCCCACGGCATCCGCATCATTCGCGCCTACGGCTCCACCGAGCATCCGTCGACGACGGGCTGCCGCTTCGACGATCCGGCGGACCGCCGCCACCGCACCGACGGACGTGCGCGGGAAGGGGTCGAGCTGCGCCTCGTCGACGAGAGCGGCCGCGAGGTGCCCGCCGGCACGCCCGGCGAGATCCTCTCCCGCGGACCCGACCTGTGCCTCGGCTACACCGACCCGGTGCTCACCGCGGCCGCCTTCGACGCCGACGGCTGGTACCACACGGGCGACGTCGGCGTGCTCGACGCGGACGGCCATCTCACGATCACCGACCGGCTGAAGGACGTCATCATCCGGGGCGGCGAGAACGTCTCCGCCGCCGAGGTCGAGCAGGCGCTCCAGAGCCTGCCGGGGATCGCCGAGGTGGCCGTGGTGGCCGCGCCGGACGAGCGACTCGGGGAGCACGCCTGCGCCTTCGTTCGGGCGCGGCCGGATGCCGCTCCGGTGACCCTCGCCGATCTCGCCGCGCACCTGGCGGGGGTCGGCCTCGCGCGCCAGAAGTGGCCCGAGGAGCTGCACCTCGTCGACGACTTCCCCCGCACCGCGGCCGGCAAGATCCGCAAGGTGGAGCTGCGCGCACGGCTGCGGCAGGAGGCCGACACCGCAGGGCGTTGAGCGCGGCTTCGACCCGGGTTGTGGCCGGGCCGATCTCTGGGCGAGAATCGCCAACGGAGGAAGTCCCGATGGCCCATGTGGTCGTCTGCGGTGGGAGTGTGATCGGGCTCTCTGCGGCGATGATGCTCGCCCGCGACGGCCACGAGGTCAGCGTGCTCGAGCGGGACGCCGCGGAGGTGCCGGACTCCCCCGGAGAGGCGTGGGAGGGCTGGGAGCGGAAGGGCGTCGCGCAGTTCCGCCAGCCCCACAACCTGCTTCCAGGCTACAGCCAGGTCCTACGGGAAGAGCTCCCCGAAGTGCTCGACCGGCTCGTCGAGGCCGGTGGAACCTGGGTCGACTTCGTCGAAGTGCTTCCGCCCTTCATTCGCGATCGCGATCCGCGTCCCGGAGACGAGCGGTTCCGGTTCGTGACGGGCCGCCGGCCGGTGGTCGAGTACGCCCATGCGCAGACGGCGATGGAACAGGACGGGGTGAGCGTGCGGCGCGGCGTGCGGATCGAGGGTCTATCGGCCGAGCCGGGCCCCGGCGGCGTGCCCCGGGTGACCGGTGTGCGCACGTCCGAGGGCGAGCTCCGGGCCGACCTGGTGGTCGACGCGACCGGCCGGCGCTCGCGCGCCGGGGAATGGCTCGCGGAGCTGGGAGCCCGCGCGCCGGCGGTCCGCTCCCAGGACCACGGCTTCAGCTACTACACGCGGTTCTTCCGCGGCCCCGAGTTTCCCCGCACGCTCGGGCCGGGGGTGTGTCCCATCGGGACCTTCATGATGCTGGCGCTGCCGGGCGACCGGAGCCCCAAGGACGGCCTCGCGACCTGGTCGGTCACGTTGTGGGCACCGTCGCGGGACCGCCCGCTCAAGGCGTTCCGCGACCCGGAGAAGTTCGCGCGGGTGGTGCGCGCCTGTCCGCTGCACGCGCACTGGCTCGACGGGGAGCCCATCACCGACGTCCTTCCCATGGCGGGGATCCTCGACCGCTACTGCCGCCTCGCGTCCGACGGCGAGCCGGTGGCGACCGGCATCGTGGCGCTCGGGGACGCCTGGGCCTGCACGAACCCTTCGGCGGGCCGCGGGCTCTCGGTGGGGCTCCTCCACGCGCGGCGCCTGCGCGACGTCGTCCGGGACGCGCTCGACGATCCCCGCAGGTTCGCAGCGGAGTGGGACGCGGTCACCGAGGCGGAGCTGGCACCCTGGTACTGGGACCAGCTCGCCGCCGACGAGTCGCGCCTCGCGCAGATCGCCGCGGTACGCGAGGGCCGGGCGGACCAGGTGAACGGCATCGTGCCGCTTCCCCCCGAGTTCGAGGCGGCCGGGCGCGCCATGCCGTTCGACGCCGACGTCTTCCGCGCCGTGATCGAGGCGACTGGCTGCCTGGCCCTGCCACGGGAGGTCTTCGCGCGGCCGGGATTGTGGAAAAAGGTGGAGGCAAGCGCGGGTGAGCCGGTGGCGATCCCGGGCCCCTCGCGGAAGGAGCTGCTCGCGTTGCTCGCGTAGGCGCCCTCAGATCGCCGCTTCGATGCCGTCGAAGAACTGCCACCAGGCGTCGAGCGAGTGCTGGAGGGCGTCGCGCACGCGCGCCTGCATGGCGGCGTCGGTGGCGTGGCGCACGACGATGTGGTCGCCCACGTCGCTGTGGTCGGCGTCGGCCATCTCGTGCACGTCCCAGAACTCGACCGCCTGCTTCGAGAGCCCGTAGTGCCGTTCGAGCCGGCGCGCCATCGGGCCGAAGGCGCCCGGCACCTGCCCCTCGGCGGCCAGGTTGATGGCGGCCGCCGCCTCGATGAAGGAGCGCTGCTTCGTCGACAGCTCGAACCAGTCGATCAGCGAGCGTGTCGCCGGCAGCGGCTCCCCTTCGGTCATCTCGGCGCGCGCGAGGCCCAGCGCCTCGCCGAAGCGGATGAAGAGCTCCGGGTGGGGCTGGTTGCACCCCGAGATGCGCCCGGTCTCCTCCTCGTAGACGTTCTCGGCGAGCTCCCGGCGCTCCTCGGGAAACGGGCAGCTGGCGTGCATGGCGCTGACGGCGCGCGGGAACTCGCGCACCTGCAGGAAGAACTGGACGGCGAAGCGCTTGAGCGGGTCGCGCTCGAGCTTGCCGTCGGCGATGGCGTGCCACAGCGGATGGCTGCCGAAGGTGCGGCGTGCCTGGATGCGCGCCTCGAGGTCCCGGATGAAGGCGGCCGGCGGGAGTGCTTCGCTCATGGGCTCCTCCGCGGCGAACGGGTGCGACGTGGAGAACGGCATCATATTCTACCCGGCGGCCGAGGTCGCCGACACAACGCAGGGGAACCCACGAATGTCGCTCTTCGATTCCTTCCGCTTCGACGGGAAGCGCGTGCTCGTCGTCGGAGGCGCCACGGGCATGGGTGCCGCGGCCGCAGAGCTGGCGCTGGACGCCGGCGCCGACGTGGTGGTCATGGACCATGCGCCCGTGACGCTCACCGGTGTGAAGGCCATCCAGATGAGCCTGGCGGAGGAGGACTCGATCGACGCCGCCGTCGACGAATGCGGCGGTCCGGTCCACGCGCTGCTGGCCTGCGCCGGCGTGGCGGACGGCACGCCGGGCATCGACCGCATCAACTTCGTCGGCCACCGTCACCTGATCGATCGCCTGATCGAGAAGGGCTTCCTGGGCCGCGGCGGCGCCATCGGCTTCATCTCCTCGGCCGCCGGGCTGGGCTGGGAGACGAAGATCGAGGAGCTCCAGGAGCTGCTGGCCACGCCCGACTTCGAGTCCGGCGCCGCCTGGTTCGAGAAGGAAGGCCGCGCCAGCTACTTCACCACGAAGCAGGCGGTGTGCGCCTACGTCGCCAGCCAGGCGTACCCGATGCTCGAGCGCGGCATCCGCATCAACGCCATCTGCCCCGGCCCGACCGACACGCCGCTGGCCCAGGCCAACAAGGAGCTGTGGCTCTCGTGGGGCGCCGACTACCGCGAGGCGGTGGGCATCCAGGCCTCGACGCCCCAGGAGCAGGCCGGTCCGCTGCTCTTCCTGTGCAGCGACGCGGCCGTCGGCATCAGCGGCATCACGCTCGTCACCGACGCCGGCTACATGAGCTCCGGGCTGACCGGATCCTTCCCCGGCGCCACCGTGCCGGCGAAGGCGCTGATGGGTCGGACCTGAGGACGGCGCGCCGCTAGCGGCGCCCCTCGTCCACCACCCGGTAGATCCGCGCCATGTCCTGGGACACCACGCCGGCCGCGGGCAGCGCGATCCCGCAGGACCGGGCGAGCTCCAGGGCGTGGGCGAGGTCCTTCTCGGCGTTGAACATCTGGATCCGGATGAAGGTCTGGTACGCCTCGCTCGCGGCGGCCTCGTCGGGCAGCTTCCAGCCCCCGATGAAGCGCTGCTGCATCTCCGAGAGCTGGCCGTTGGAGACGACCGCCTGGAGGAACGTCTCGGTGTCGAGCCCCGAGGCCTTCGCCAGCCGGAAGGACTCGGAGGCGGCCGCCCAGTTCACGTAGGTGAGCAGGTTCACGCAGAGCTTCAGCTTGGCGCCGGCGCCGAGGGGGCCGGCGTGGATCAGCGTCGTGCCGTAGGCCTCGAGGACCGGGCGCGTCCGGTCGAGGGTGGCGCCCTCGCCGCCGATCAGCAGCGTGAGTCCTCCCTTCTCGGCGACCGCACGACCTCCCGTCACGCAGACGTCCAGCAGCTCCACCCCGCGTTCGCGGGCGGCCGCGGCCATGCGCTCGACGGTGGCGGGCTGCACGGTGCTGTGGATCGCGACGACGGAGCCCGGCGCCATTCCGGCCAGCGCGCCGTCCTCGCCGAGGAGCACCGCCTCGACGTGCGCGTCCGCCGGGACGCAGACGGAGAGCACCTCGGCGTGCTCGCCGACCTCGCGGCAGCTCGCGGCCGGCTTCGCGCCGGTGGCCGCCAGCTCCCCCAGCTTGGCGGCGTCGAGGTCGAAGACGCGGGTGTCGAAGCCCCTGGGCGCGAGGTTGCCGGCCATCGCTCCGCCCATGTCGCCCAGGCCGATGTAGCCCACGCGGGTCGTCATGCGGGAGTCCTCC
>JBNLVK010000082.1:0-36256 GCA_050618055.1 Myxococcota bacterium | reverse complement strand
CATCGAGGCCTACGCGCTCGACCGCGAGCGCGAGCAGCTGCTGCGCGAGCTGACGCTGCTGAACCGGGTGTCGGCGAGCCTCACCCGCGAGCTCGAGCTGGACCGCCTGCTCGACCTGCTGCTGTCGACCCTGGTGGAGGAGATGGAGTACGACGCCGCGGGACTGTGGGTCTTCGATGCGGCCGACGGTGCGCTCACGCTCTCGCGCATGTTTCCGAAGGGCGAGCCCGTCGAGGAGTCGCTGCGCCGTCTCCGTATCGGCGTCGACCGCGCGCCCAAGTTCATCGGAACCCTGCTCGAGGGCCGGTCGCACAAGCTGCGCATGGCCGACGTGCTCGACTACGAGAGCGCGGTGCGCGACCTGGTGACCGAGGTCGCCGCCGAGGAGCTGCTGGTGTCGCCCCTCTACGGCAAGGACGGGCTGATCGGCGCGATCACCGTCGACAACCGGCGCGGCGGAGCCACCTTCTCCACCGACGACCGCACGCTGCTGGAGGGCCTGTCGAACCAGGCCGCCATCGCCATCGAGAACGCCCGGCTGGTCGAGGACCTGCGCCGCTCGCGCGAGCAGGTGCGGCGGGCCGACCGGCTCGGCAACCTGGGCACCCTGGCGGCGGGTCTCGCCCACGAGATCAACAATCCGCTGGTCTCGATCCACACCTTCCTCTCCATGGCGCCGGACAAGCGCCTCGACAACGACCACGAGTTCTGGGGCGACTACCACCAGCTGGCCTGCCGCGAGGTCGACCGGATCCGCGGCCTGGTCGAGACCATGCGCCGGCTCGGCAGCGGTGGCGCCACGACCGCCGGCCGCGAGACGGTCGACACCGTCGGTCTGGTGGGCGAGGTGGCGAAGCTCCTGCACCGCGAGGCCGAGCTCGGCCAGGTGGAGCTGCGGGTCGAGTGCGATCCGGAGACCCCGAAGATCGTGGCGGTGCGCGACCAGGTGCACCAGGTGGTGCTGAACCTGGTGCTGAACGCCATCGCCGCCACGCCCCCGGGCGGCAGCGTGTCGGTGCGCACCTCCGGCGCCGACGAGGGCGTGCGCCTCGAGGTGCGCGACACCGGCGCCGGCATCCCGCCGGAGCACGTCGACCAGATCTTCGATCCGTTCTTCACGACGAAGGGCCCCGACGAGGGCTCCGGACTCGGCCTGATGATCTGCCACCGCATCGTGACGGATCACGGCGGCTCGATCGAGGTGCGCAGTGGCGTCGGCGAGGGAGCCACCTTCTCCATCTGGCTGCCGCAGGAGCTGGCGGACGGGTCCGACCCGGTCGCTTGACCCCCCCGGAGGCACCTGTTAGGTGTCTCCCGCCGCGATCCCCCGGCGCAGGAGAATCCGTGAGAGCAGCCCGGTCGTGCGTGCTGGCGGCCTGCCTGGGCGTCGGTGCGCTGTTCGCCGCGCCCGCCTGGGCCGGTCCGGCGCGCATCGTGATCCTTCCCGTCGTCGTGCACAGCGCCGCGCCCGATTCGGGCTACGTGAGTCGCGGCCTGGCCGACATGCTGTCGGCCCGCCTCGAGCAGCTGGGCGGCCTCGACGTCGTGCGCAGCGAGGATCCGGACAGCGCCACCTCGAGCCTGGCCGAGGCGCTGACCATCGGGCGCCACGCCGACGGCGACTACGTCCTCTACGGGTCGTTCACCCAGTTCGGCGACGGCGCCTCGCTGGACGTCCACTGCGCCCCGCTCGACGAGGGCGACACCCCGCCCCGCAGCATCTTCATCCAGTCGGGCACCATGGGCGAGATCATTCCCAAGCTCGACGAGCTGGCCGACAAGGTGGCCCACTACGTGTCGGGCGAGCTGCCCGCGTCTGCGGTCTCCTTCGCCCAGCGGCCCGAGCCGGCCAACGTGGGCGAGCTGCGCCGCCGGCTGGAGGCGCTCGAGCGGGCGGTCTTCCCGCCGCTGACCGGGCCCGATCCGGTGCAGGAGCCCGCGGCCGAGGTCGAGCCTGCGAGCGAGGGCGAGACCGCTCAGGCCGCCGACGCCGCCGAGCCTGCGTCCGAGCCGGCCCCGGAGAGCTGATCGGGAGCCGGACGCTGCGCTAGTCTTCCCGCCCGCGATCCAGGATCGCCAGCGTGCGGGGCGGTGTAGCTCAGTTGGTTAGAGCGGCGGCTTCATAAGCCGTAGGTCGGCAGTTCGAGTCTGCCCACCGCTACCACGCGATCCTTGCCTTCTAGCCGGTCGGGCCGGCTGCGGGCGCCGGAATGCGGCGCAGGCAGGCGATGCCCGCCGCGTAGATCGCCAGCGCGATCCACAGCACCACCTGGAAGCCGAACATCATCGCCAGGATCGTGCTCCCGATCGAGGCCATGACGGAGAAGAAGCCGTTCACGGCCCAGGCCCAGGCCACGTACTCGCGCGGGTGGGGGCTCGCGGCGGCGACCGTGGCGAGTCCCAGCGGCAGGAAGGCGCCCAGGCACAGGCCCAGCGGCGCGATCGCCACCACGCTGATCGCCACCCGCAGCGCCAGCGGGCCGCCCACGAAGCGCTCCACCAGCAGCGGCAGCAGCACCGGGTAGGCGAAGACGCCGACGGCGAGCAGCGCCCCGAGCGCCAGCAGCGAGGCGTCGCGGGCGGGCAGCAGGCGCTCGCTCGCCAGGCTCCCCAGGCCCGACGCCACCAGCAGCACGAACAGCGTCACCGAGAGCGAGTAGGTGGGATAGCCGAGGAAGAGGGTGAGCATCTGGATGAGGCACACCTCGACGAACATGAAGCCGGTGCCGAGCGCCGCGAAGTAGACGCCGGCGAGCGCCTTGTGGGGCATGGCGCGGAACACGCTGCGGATCGTCACCAGCGGTAGCAGCAGGAGCACCGCGGCGAACACCGTCACGATCCCCAGCAGCGCCAGCATGAGCTGCTCGCCCAGCGCCTCCTCCCAGTCGCCCTGGAAGCCGCCGCGCAGGAAGGGAAGCCGCGCGGCGTCGCGGAAGCGGGTGAAGTGCCAGAAGAAGGGCGAGTCGTCCGCGACCGGACCCGTCTGGAAGGGCAGGCGCCCGCGCAGCGCCCCGACCTCGCCCGGGGTGCCGCGCACCAGCGTGGTGAGGATCGGGGATCCGTCGTCGCCTCCCGGCACGTACTGCACGCGCCCGCCGCTCACCCGGTCCGTCCACTCGCGGAAGCCCTGCACCTGCCCCTCGCTGAACGGCGTCCGACCCAGCAGCACGGTCGACTCGGACCAGGGCGGCAGCCCGTCGGAGGTGGCCACCAGCACGCGCCCGGCGAAGTCGCCCAGGCCGGCGCGCTCGAAGGCGGCGCGGGCCGTGGCCAGGTAGCGGGCGGTGCGTTTCGGGCGCGTCGCGAAGCTGCGCTCGCCGAACTGGGCGCACAGCACACCGTCCGGGGCCAGGTGCGCGAGCGCCTCCTCGAGCATCTCGACCGTGTAGAGGTAGCTCTCCGACAGCACGAAGGCTGCCGACGTGGAGGCGTTCATGGCCGCGTAGGAATCGGGCGCGACGAACCAGATCAGGTCGTAGCGCTCGTCGTCGGCAGCCAGGAACGACCGCGCCTCGGCGTTCACCAGTCGCACCCGCGGATCCTCGTGCAGCCGCCCGGCGTAGTCGGCGTAGCGGTTGCGCAGCAGGTCGACGGTCACCGGGTTGAGCTCGACACCGGTCACCTCGCGCGCCTCGAAGAACAGCGAGGCCAGGATCTCGTGGCCGCCGGCGGCGCCCACGATCAGCACCTTCCTGTCCTGTCCGATGGTCGCGAAGGGCAGCACCCGCGGATCGCGCAGGAAGCGCAGCTGGCGCGACAGGTCGCCGTCGAAGCGGTGGATGCCCGAGCCGGGCATGCCGTCGTGGTGCAGCACGTAGACGTCGGGGCGCAGCGGGTGGCGGGCCACGTCGACGCGGAAGACCGGGTTCCAGGCCGAGTGGAGCAGCAGACCGCCCTCGCGGTAGGCCTCGAACTGCTTGCCGGCGTCGGTCACCGGGTCGGGCAGGCGGTGGTGCAGGAGGGTCGCCAGCAGCGCGACTCCCGCCACGCCCACGGCGGCGCCCCGCACGGCGCGTCCGCGGGCCGGCAGCGCGGCCAGGGCGTACAGGCCGGCGCACAGCATCACCGCCCCGGGCGGCGTCACCGCGTGGAGCAGGGGGACGACGGCGGCGCAGCCGAGCCCCGCCCCCAGCAGGTCGGCGCCGTACAGCCGGGCCGCCCGCTCCGGACGGCTCGACAGGATCGTCGCCACCGTCACGCCCGAGCACAGGAAGGGCAGCGCCAGCAGTCCCATCACGCCGGCCAGCTTCAGCAGCTCGACGGGCCGCTCGGCGAAGGCCGAGACGTCCAGGGGCGCCGGGGCGATCAGGAAGTAGCCGAGCAGCACGCTCGCCCCCGCCGCCAGCGCCGACCCCGCCACGCGCCGCTCCGGCGGCACGGCGGCCAGGCGCCGCGACGTGGCCACCAGCACGCCGCCCGAGCCCAGGCCCAGCAGCGCCACGCCCAGGATCAGGTAGGTGAAGTAGTAGTAGACCTTGAACGAGAAGACGCGCGTGTACGTGATCTCGAGCAGGATCGCGGCCATCGAGACGGCGAAGATCTCGAACACGAAGGAGGGCGAGCGCGTTTCCCGGGCGTTCGTCTCCTCCACCGCACCAGACTGGCAGATCGGAGCGTCGGCGCGCTAGGGCGACGGCGAGAGATCGAGGTAGAGCGACAGGAACTCGCCGGCGCGTCCCACCTCGACGTCCGAGAGCGAGAGCCCCAGGAAGTCGGGCAGCGGGAAGGCCTCGAGGGCGTTCGACAGCTCGGGCAGCGCCAGCACGAACAGGCCCTCGATCAGGCTGGTGAGCGACGCCTCGTCGGTACCCAGCCGGTTGGTCGTGATCGCCACCTCGAGCCCGTTCACCGGATCCGGTGCCCCGAGCGTGAAGGAGAGCGCGCCGCCGCTGAAGCTGGCGTCCAGGCCCAGGCTCGCGTTCACCGACGCCACCAGCAGCACCGGCAGCTCCTCGTCGACGTCGCGCAGCGTCACCTGGAGGCCGTGGATGCGCAGCTCGGCCAGCTCGCCGCCCGGTCCCATGTTGCCGGTGACGATGGCGCCGATCTGCGGGTCCACCAGCAGCTTGTAGGGCGTGGCGAGCGGGTACTGGGCGATCTCCGGGATCAGCGCGACCAGCAGCGAGCCGCTGAGCGGTCCCAGCCCGGGCAGGTCGCGCACGTCGAGCGTGAGCAGGCCGCACTCGAGCTGGGCCTTCAGGAGCTGGTTGAAGGCCGACGTCGAGACGCCCAGGCCCATGCCGTAGGGCAGGGCGCCCGGCGTCGTGGCGCCGAAGCTCGGGAAGCTCTCGGTCACGTGGTACGACGCCGGATAGTCGGGGGCGTTCGCCGGGGCCACGCACTCGCCGGGAAGCCCGCGGCAGGACTCGTCGACGCCGCACGGCGTGTCCGCGTCGCAGAAGACCGGTCCGGGCAGCTCCGTGTCGGTGAGGTCGTCCCAGCAGGTGCCGCTGGCCACCGGGTTCGCCACGAACGATCCGTCCGAGCCCAGCGTGATGCCGTCCACGTCCTCGTCCACCGTGAAGAGCGCCGTGTCGAGCACGGCGCCCAGCGCGTCGCCGATCGGACCCGCGATGTCCACGTCCTCGAGCGCCACCTCGATGGCGCCGGCCACCGGCGTATTGCCGTTCACGTCCGGGGTGTCGAGGAAGTCCTCCAGCGCGTCGCGCATCAGGCCCTCGAAGCTGCCCACGAACAGGTTGACGAAGGCCTCCACCACGAAGCCCAGGAAGCCGTCGCAGTCGGTGCTGTCCGAGAAGCTGCCGAAGCTGACGCTCACGCCGCCCTGCTGGCTCACGTCGATGAGCGACGGGTCCACCGCGTCCGGATCCAGGCCGTAGTTGCCGTCGATGTTCGAGACGTTGGCGCTGATGTTCACGTGGCAGGTGAAGCCGATGCCGTGGTCGCCGTCCTCCACCCGCGCGCGCACGAACAGGTCGTTCAGGGTGATGAGCCCGTCGGCGTGGTTGGTCTGGGAGTCGACGTCGATCGAGAAGCCCGAGATCGAGGGGCTCGGCGGGCTGGCGTTGGCCTCGATGTAGGCGTCGGCGCTGCCGATGCACAGGCCGAAGATCGACGAGTAGCAGTACTCGTTGATCACCTGGGTGCCCACCGGCAGCAGCGTCGGCAGGTCGAGGGTCACCAGGCTGGTGATCACCGGCTCGACCTCGTCCAGGCCCGAGTCGTTGAGGCGCAGGGCGATCGACTCCGGCGACTTCGAGCCGTCGAGCACGTAGCCGGTGTTCACGCCGTCGCCCGCGACCACCGCGATGCGCGTGGTGATGACCGGCATGTGGAAGCCGGTGAGCGTCATCTCGGCCACCACGTCGTTGAAGATCAGGTTCGGATCGAGCGGCACGCTGACCGACCAGGTGCCCTCGTCCGCGGTGCCGGTGAGCGGCAGGGCGTCGATGCCGTTCACGGTCAGCGACGCGATCTGTCCGCCGCCGCGTCGCGCGTAGCCGGAGACCACGATCGACGACGCGTTGGTGAAGGTGCCGGTCGCCGGACTGTCGATGCGCAGCAGCGGCGTCGGACTCGGCGGACCGTTGCAGCCCGGGGCTCCCATCAGCTGCGGGGTCACGAACAGCAGGACGGCGGTCAGCACGAGGCGGCGCATGAGCATCTCCGATCATCCGGGGCCGGAACCAAGCCCATCACACCCGACGCGGCGCGACGCTGTCAAGCACGCCGGGCCCGTGACTCCGGGTCAGTCCGCTGCGTCTTCCAGCAGCGCGTGCTTGCGCACCTTGCCGGTCTCGGTGCGCGGCAGTGCATCCACCAGCACGAACGACTGGGGCAGCTTGAAGCCGGCCAGTCGCTCCGCCGCCCAGGCGCGCAGCGCTTGCGTGTCGCAGCCCCCGTCGCCCGGCACCAGGAAGGCGCGACCCGTCTCCCCCCACTTCGGGTGCGGCACGCCCACCACCGCGATCTCGCGCACGTCCGGGTGCTCCGCCAGCACGGCTTCGATCTCGGCCGGGTAGACGTTCTCGCCACCCGAGATGTACATGTCGCGCGCGCGCCCCGCGAGCGTGACGAAGCCCTCGTCGTCGACCGTGGCCAGGTCGCCGGTGCGCAGCCACTCGCCGCGCAGCGTCTCGGCGGTCTCCTCCGGACGCTGCCAGTAGCCGAGCATGGTGATGGGTCCGCGAACCACGATCTCGCCGGTCTCGCCCGGTGCGGTGGTGCGCCAGGTCGCGGGATCATTCGCGAGGTCCGGCTGGCGCACCACCCGCAGGTCCACGTGGAAGACCGGGCGACCGACGCTGCCCGCCTTGCGCACGGCGTCGCGCGCATCGAGACAGCAGAGGATCGAGGTCTCGGTCTGGCCGTAGCCCTGCTTCAGCACCAGGCCGTGGCGCTCGAAGGCGCGGATGTGCTCCACCGGCACCGCCGCGCCGGCGCCGAACAGGAAGCGCAGCGAGCGGGTGTCGTGCCGCGCGGGAAGCGCTTCCAGCAGCGCCTGGAGCTGGGTGGGGACGCCGCCCAGGAAGGTGATCCGCTCGGCGGCCACCGTGCGCCAGGTCTCCTCCGGGTCGAAGCGCCCGGCCAGCCGCACGCTGCCGCCGGCGTACAGGGTCGGCAGCGACAGGATCAGCAGGCCGAAGGAGTGGAACAGCGGAAGCGTCACCAGCACCCGGTCCTGGTCGGTGAGCCCGAAGAAGAGCTCGGCGTTCAGGCTGTTGAAGAGCGTCTTGCGGTGGGGAAGCAGGGCGCCCTTCGGCACGCCGGTGGTGCCCGACGTGTACATGAGCAGCAGCGGGGCGTCGGGCGACACCGGCTCCACGTGCTCGTCGGGACGGACGGCGGCGAGGGCAGTCTCGTAGGCCTCGGGGCAGGCGATCGTGCGCGGACGCGGCGCGGTCGTCGCCGCGGCGGCCCCTTCCGCCACCGCCGCCAGGTCTTCCTCGTGGAGCAGCAGCGCCGGTGCGCAGTCGTCGAGCACCCGACGGACCTCCGGCGCCGTGAAGCGCGCGTTGATCGGCACCGCGATGGCGCCGACCCGGCCCGCCGCGAACAGGGCCTCGAGGTACGCGGTGCGGTTGCGCAGCAGCAGCGCCAGCCGGTCTCCCGGACCCACGCCGCGCTCGCGCAGCACCGCCACCAGGCGGCAGGTCCGCTCGTGGAGGGCCGCGTAATCGAGGCTACGCTCGGCGTCCACCAGCGCGAGCCGGTCCCCCGCGATCTCGGCACGCCGTGTGGTCCACCAGCCCACGTTGTGCGTCGTCGAGTGCTCGCTGGCCGACATCCCGGCGCGCTTGAATAGCAGACTCCCGGAGGACGCCATGAACCTGAAGGGCGAGCCGGCCCACGTGGGTCGCCACTGCGGCAGCCACGAGTACGACGTCACCAAGGAGGGGGTGGCCTTCTACGCCGACGCCCTCGACGACCACCACCCGCTCTACGACTCCCTGGCGCCGCCCCTGCTGCACCACAGCGAGTGCTACCGGTTCGTCGGCGACTGGTACCTGAAGAACCTGTTCGGGAACCTGCACGGCCGCCAGGACTGGTTCCTGTTCGCGCCGATCCCCGTCGGCCGCCGCATCCGCACCCGCTCGACCATCATCGACCGCTACCCGCGCCGCGGTCGCGACTGGGTGGTGAACGAGACCGACGTGATGGACGCCGAGACCGGGGCGCTGCTGGTGCGCGGTCACACCCACCAGAGCTTCCTGCCTCCGAAGAAGGAGGACGGCGACGGCTACGTGGTCGACGAGAAGACGGCGAAGAAGAAGGCGCCGCGGCCGCCGTTCCCCACCGCCGAGGGGCCCGACCTGGCGTCGGTCACCAAGACCGTCGACGAGCGCCGCTGCTGGATGTTCTCCGGGCCGGGCAAGAACTACCACACCGACAAGGAGCAGGCCGAGAAGCTGGGCTTCCCGAACATCGTGGTGCAGGGAATGATGACCACCTGCTTCGTCTCCCAGGTGATGGGCGACCACTTCGGCATGGGCTGGCTCTCCGGCGGACGCATGTCGGTGAAGCTCACCAACGTGCTGTGGGTCGACGAGACGGTGACGGCGCGGGCGAAGATCCGCGACGAGCGGCCCGAGGGAACGCGCACCCGCGTGTTCTGCGACGTGTGGGTCGACAAGCAGGACGACACGCGGATCCTGGTCGGCGAGGCGAGCGCGCTGCGCGACTAGGCGCCACGCGGTCGCCACTCGGCCGGGTGGCTGCCCAGCGGCGACGGCGGCAGCGCGTAGCGCAGCGGCGTGCACTCGAGGGTCGCCGCCGGGGCCAGGTGCGTGAGCTCGCCCCAGGCGGTGGTCGCGCGCTGCTGGAGCGACGCCACGTCGCCCAGGCCCCGGGCCTGCGCCGGGTCGAGGTCCGCACCCAGCCGGGTCAGCCACATCGCGGTCTGGCACAGCGAGGCGCGCACCCACCAGCTCCCGCCTTCGGTGGCGCGGCGACGCAGCGCCTCCATCACGCCCCAGGCCGCCAGCGCGCCGGTCGTGTAGTCGGTGGCGGCGGCGGGCACGAGCCGCGGCGGCGCGTCGCCCCCCTCGGCGGCGGCCATGCCGCTGGCCGACTGGGCCAGCTGCTCCCAGCCCGGCCGCCCCGCCCACGGACCCTCGTGGCCGTAGCAGTTGATCGAGACGTAGACGATGCCCGGCCGCAGCGCCGCCAGGTCGGCGGGCGAGAAGCCGCGCCGGTCGAGGGATCCGGAGCGGTAGCCCTGGCAGAAGACGTCGGCCTCGCGCGCCAGGCCGCGCAGGCGCTCGCGCTGGTCGGCGACGTCGAGGTCGAGGAAGGCGTTGCGCTTGCCCCGGCCGGTCTCGACCACGAAGGGCTCGATCGACGGAAGCCCCGGTGCGCCCACGCGCAGCACGTCGGCCCCGTGCTCGGCCAGCGCGCGACCGCAGGACGGGCCGGCCAGCACGCGGGTCAGGTCGAGGACGCGCACGCCGGCCAGCGGGCGGTCGCCTTCGGGAAGCGGCTCCGCCGGGGCGTCGCCCAGCGGCAGGATCTCGACGGCGGGAAGCTCCGCCAGGGCGCGACTCTGGGGGTGCTCGGACCACTCGGCCGCCGTGCGCACCATCGCCCCGCACAGGCCCCGCTCGGCGATGGCGTCCTCCAGGTCGGCGGCCTTCCAGCCCGCCAGCCGCGCCCGGATGGCGTCGGCGTCCATCGGGCACTCGAGCAACGCCAGCAGGCCCTCGGCCAGGGCCGGGAAGCCGCCGTGCAGGAAGACGTGGCGGCCGTCGCCGGTGGGGTAGAGCTCGGTCGCGGCGTTGCGGAAGCGGGTGAGGTCGAGGCCCGGCACCGACTGGAGCAGGAAGCCCAGCAGGTGGGCGGCGGCGGCGCGCACCTCGACGCGGGCGGTCTGGGGCGCGCCTCCGCGCAGCTCCCACAGCGTCGCCGCGCCGGCCGCGCCCAGGCCGATCGCGGCGGCCGCCGCCTCGCCGATCGGAAAGCGGCTGGGAAGGATCGGGTCGTGTCCCGCGATCGCGACGGCGTCCGGCGCGGGCAGCGGCAGCCGCGCCGCGGCCAGCAGCGTCTCCAGGCGTTCCCGGTCCACCGCTCTCGCTGCCGCCGGCGGCCTTCGCCACCTGGCCCTCCTTCACCTTGCCCACGTCGAACTTCGCGGCGGCGTCGGCCATGTGGGCGAGCAGCGCGTCGGCGTCGGGCGCCGGCTTGCCCCGCGGCCGGAACGGACGGATGCGGGCCACCACGAAGTTCCGCAGGTAGGGGCTGTCGAAGCCGCGCTCCTTCAGCGCCGCCGCGATCTCGGCCACGCGCTCGTCGATGGCCAGCAGCTTCCCGGCCCGCGCCTCGCGCACCGCCAGGGCCTCGGAGAGCGGCTGGTCGAGGAAGGCGTCGCTGGCCTTCAGGGCGGCCGCGTAGGCCCCGCCCGCGAAGCGGGCCTTCTGCTCGTAGGCGAAGCCCAGGGTCACCAGCGAGCCGTCCTCGAGCTCCAGGGCGAAGTCGCTCTCGGGCCGGCTGCCGTCGACGTCGGCCAGGCCCTTCGCCATGCGCACCGCCTCGAGCGAGCGCTCCTTGGTGTTGTGGGCCTTCTCGGTGTTGAGCGCCAGGATGCGGTAGGCCAGGGCCGGGTCGGCCGAGAGCAGCACCGTCACCGTCTTCGCGCCCATGCGCTGGAGCGCCGAGAGCCGGTGGTAGCCGTTGGGGCTCCAGAAGGGCGCCTTGGCGCCCTCGGGAGCGGCCACGGCGATGATCGGGTCGAGGAAGACGCCCACCCGCTCGATGACGTCGCCCAGGCGCTTCACGTGGGCGTCGGAGAGGTCGCGCTGGAAGGGCGTGGGGACGACGCCGGTGACGGGCAGGGCGGCCAGCAGCAGCCACTGGCCGCCCAGGGGGTCGCGGAAGCGGGCGAGCTCGACGCCGTCCGCGTCGGCCACGCGCGTCGCCAGCGCGTCGACCTCCGCCGGGGCCGCCTCCGCGGTCGTCTCGGCGGCCGCCAGGCCGCGGGAGGCGGGCTCGGCCTTCTTGCGCCGGGTGGTCTTCTTCTTCGCGGTCTTCTTGGCGGCCACCTCGGATCCTCGCGAGAATCGGGTCGTGGAGACCCAGCATACGGGCAACCCCGACGCGGTGGGCCCGGAACTCGGGCGTTCGATCGAGCGGCTCGGGCTGGCGGACCGGCGCGTTCTGGTGGCCGCCAGCGGGGGCCTCGACTCGACGGTCCTGGCCCACGCGCTGGTCGCGAGCGGCGCCTGTCGGGGCGGCGTGGTGCTCGGCCACGTCCACCACGGCCTGCGCGGGGCCGCGGCCGACGCCGACCAGGCCGCCGTCGCCGCACTGGCAGCGACCCTCGAAACCACCTTCCACAGTCGCCGCATCTCCCCGGAAAGCCTCCGGGAAGGGCGCTCCAGCCTGGATCGCCCCACGCTCCAGGAGGCGGCCCGGACCCTGCGCTACGCGGCGTTCCATGCGATGGCGGCCGAGGCGGGTGCCCGGGTCGTCGCCACCGCCCACCACGCCGACGACCAGGCGGAGACGGTGCTGCTGCGCCTGCTCCGCGGCACCGGCCCCGACGGGCTGGCGGGCATTCCCGAGCGCTCCTCCGACGGGCGCGTGGTGCGACCGCTGCTGCGGCTTCCGCGGGCCGACCTGGAGGCCTACGCCCGGTCGCGCGGGCTCGCCTGGCGGGAGGACGCGTCCAACGCGTCCCGTCGCTACGCCCGCAACCGGCTGCGCCACGACTTCCTGCCGGCGCTGCGCGACGCCTTCAATCCCCGTCTGCTCAGGGCGATCGGCGATCTGGCCGAAGCACAGTCGAGGGACGCGGAGTGGATCGCGGCGCGGGTGAATGCCGAGCTGGATCGACGCGTCTCCGTCGAGGGGACATGGCTGCGGATCGACGCCAAGGACTGGGCCACGCTGCCCGCCGCGCTGTCGCGCCGGGTGGCGCGCGCGTTGCTGGTGCGCGCGGGCGCAGGTCGCCACGCGTCGCGGGTGCACATCGAGCGCATCGACGCCTTCCTGCGGAGCGCCCGAACCGGCTCGCGCATCGAGCTGCCGGGGTCGCTGCTGCTGGTCCGGGAACGGGGCGGATTCCGCCTCGGAGCGCCGGCAGGTGGCCCTCCGAGCGCGTGCTAAGCTCGGTTCAAACCATGGAAAATCGCCCGTGAACCAACAGTTCTACCGGAACATGGCGCTCTGGGTCGTCATCCTCGTGATGATCCTGCTGCTCGTGACCATGCTGCGACAGGGCCAGGAGCCCACGCCGCCCATGGCCTACAGCGACTTCCTCGAGAAGGTCGAGGCGGAGCAGGTCGAAGAGGTCACGATCGAGGAGAACCTGATCACCGGCAAGGGGACCGACGGCAAGGAGTTCAGCACCTACGCGCCGGCGATCACCGAGAGCCTGCTGGCCCAGCTCTCCGCCCGGGTCCAGACCGTCACCGCGCGGCCCAAGCCCGAGGGCAGCTTCTGGCGCCAGGTGCTGATCATGTGGTTCCCGCTGCTGTTCTTCATCGGGCTCTGGATCTTCTTCATCCGCCAGATGCAGTCGGGCGGCGGCAAGGCCATGAGCTTCGGCAAGAGCCGGGCGCGCCTGCTCACCGAGAACCAGCACCGGGTGACGTTCGAGGACGTGGCCGGCGTCGAGGAGAGCAAGATCGAGCTCGAGGAGATCATCGCCTTCCTGCGCGAGCCGAAGAAGTTCACGCGCCTGGGCGGTCGCATCCCGAAGGGCGTGCTGCTGATCGGTCCGCCGGGCACCGGCAAGACCCTGCTGGCCCGCGCCGTGGCCGGCGAGGCCGGCGTGCCCTTCTTCTCCATCTCCGGCTCCGACTTCGTGGAGATGTTCGTCGGCGTCGGCGCCAGCCGTGTCCGCGACCTCTTCCTCCAGGGCAAGAAGAACGCGCCCTGCATCATCTTCATCGACGAGATCGACGCGGTGGGCCGCCACCGCGGCGCCGGTCTGGGCGGCGGCCACGACGAGCGCGAGCAGACGCTCAACCAGCTGCTGGTCGAGATGGACGGCTTCGAGAGCAACGAGGGCGTGATCCTGATCGCCGCCACCAACCGTCCCGACGTGCTCGATCCGGCGCTGCTGCGCCCGGGACGCTTCGACCGGCGCGTGGTCGTTCCGCGGCCCGACCTGCGCGGGCGCATCGCCATCCTGAAGGTCCACACCAAGCGCGTGAACCTGGCCGACGACGTCGACCTGGAGGTGGTGGCGCGCGGTACGCCGGGCTTCGTGGGCGCCGACCTCCAGAACCTGGTCAACGAGGCCGCCCTGCTGGCCGCCCGCCGCGACGCCCAGCAGGTGCACCGCATCGACTTCGAGAGCGCCAAGGACAAGGTCATCCTGGGCACCGAGCGCAAGAGCCTCATCATGAGCGAAGAGGACAAGCGCGAGACCGCCTACCACGAGGCCGGTCACGCCCTGGTGGCGATGCTCTCCGAGCACGCCGACCCGATCCACAAGGTCACGATCATCCCGCGCGGCATGGCCCTGGGCGTCACCCTCTCCATGCCCGAGGAGGACCGCTACGGGCTCTCGCGCGAGGAGATGATCGCCCAGCTGCGCAAGGCCATGGGCGGACGGGCGGCCGAGGAGCTGGTCTTCAACCGCTTCACCACCGGCGCCTCGAACGACCTGAAGCAGGCCACCCAGATCGCTCGCGACATGGTCTGCACCTATGGCATGAGCGAGAAGATCGGACCGGTCTCCTTCGCCGACGACGGCCAGGACGTCTTCCTGGGCCGCGACTTCGCCCACCAGCGGGTCTACAGCAACGACAAGGCGCGCGAGATCGACCAGGAGATCACGAGCCTCCTGACCACCGCCTACGACGACGCCATGCAGATCCTCCGGGACAACCGGGCCGCGCTCGATCGCATCAGCGAGGCGCTGCTGGAGCGCGAGACCCTGGAGGGCGACGAGCTGAAGCTGCTGATCGACGGCCAGACGCTGCCGCCGCTGCCGCCGGTCGCCGGTACCGAGTCCAAGAATCCCCCGCCCGAACGAGCTCCCGCGAAGCCCTCCGGCAAGTTCCCCGGAGACGAGCTTCCCGACCCGGAGCCCGTTCCCGGATAGGAAGGGGGGCGCGGTGTCCGCCATCTTCGGACGCGACCGCGTGACGATCATGGGCGTGCTGAACGCCACGCCGGACTCGTTCTCGGACGGGGGCCGCTTCGTGCGCGAGCGCGAGGGGGGCCTCGACCTGGCGCGCGCCGTCGACGCGGCGGCGCTCCTGGTGGACGGCGGCGCCCACGTGCTCGACGTGGGCGGCGAGTCGACGCGGCCGGGCGCCGAGCCGGTGCCGGTCGCGCTGGAGATCGCGCGCACCGCGCGGCTCGTCGAGGAGCTGGCCAAGCGCTTCGACCTGCCGCTCTCCATCGACACGCGCAAGGCGGAGGTGGCCGAGGCGGCGCTGGCGTCCGGCGCGCGGCTGGTGAACGACGTCTCCGGCCTGGGCTTCGATCCGGCGCTGGCCGGCGTGGTGGCCCGCAGCGGGGCCGATCTGCTGCTCGGGCACGCCCGCGGCACGCCGCGGACCATGCAGCAGGCGCCCCACTACGACGACACGCTGCGCGAGGTGGGCGACGAGCTCGGCGCCAGCGTCGAGCGGGCCCTCGAGGCCGGCGTCGGGCGCGAGCGGCTGGCGGTCGATCCGGGCATCGGCTTCGGCAAGCGGCTCGAGGACAACCTGGCGCTGCTGGCCCGGGCCGGCGAGCTGCGCCGGCGGCTGGACCTGCCGCTGGTGGTGGGTCCGTCGCGCAAGTCGTTCCTGGGCACGCTGACCGGCGACCCGCCCGACCGTCGCGACGGCGCCAGCCACGCGGCGTGCGCGGTGGCGGTGTTCGCCGGAGCCGACGCGGTCCGCGTCCACGACGCCGCCGGCGCCTCGCGGGCGGTGGCCGTGGCGCTGGCGCTGCGCGCCGCGCGGGGAGGGCCCGCCTCGTGATCGAGACGCTGTGGGGCCTGCTCGGCGAGATGTCGAGCTACGTCTTCGCGAACTTCGACCCCTACCGCGACCTGGTCGACATCGCGCTGGTCACCATCGCCATCTACTGGCTGCTGCTGCTGATCCGCGGCACGCGCGCGATCCAGATCCTGGTGGGCCTGATCGTGCTCTTCGCCGTCTTCCTCGCCTCCGAGATCTTCCAGCTGGTGACGGTGAACGCGCTGATGGAGACCTTCCTGGGCTCCGCGGTGATCATCATGGTGATCCTCTTCCAGCACGACATCCGGCGCGCGCTGGCGCGGGTGGGTCGCGGCTTCTTCCCGTCGGTCTCGGCCCAGGAGGCGTCCCAGATCCTGGAAGAGGTGGTGCGCGCGGCCCAGACCCTGGCGCAGCGCACGGTCGGCGCGCTCATGGTGCTGGAGCGCGACAACCACCTGGGCGACCAGATGGAGACCGGGACCGAGATCGACGCCACCGTCTCGAAGGAGCTGCTGATCTCGCTGTTCATGCCCTACTCGCCGCTGCACGACGGCGCGGCCGTCATCCAGGGCGGACGCATCGCCCACGCCGGCTGCATCCTGCCGCTCACCCTGCGCGAGGACCTGCCCGAGGGCGTCGGCACCCGCCACCGCGCGGCGGTCGGCATCACCGAGGAGACCGACGCGCTGGTGATCGTGGTGTCGGAGGAGACGGGCAGCATCTCGGTGGTGCTGGGCGGCGAGATGGTCCAGGGCCTCGACGCCGCGCGCCTGCGCGTGACCCTTCGCGAGATCCTCTCCGGCGAGCGCACCGACCTGCGCAACCTGGGCGAGCTGACCGTCTCGGTCGAGCACGAGGACGAGGACGCCGAGGAAGAAGAAGAGACGGCCGCGGAAGAGGTCGGCGAGCTGAAGTCGGCGGGCTAGGACGTGCGTCTCCACCTGGGAACCCTGCTGCTCTCCGCCATCATCGCGATGGTGCTCTGGGGCATGTCCCACGGCACCTCGTCGATCGAGCGGAGCTACGACATCCCGGTGGTCTTCGACGGGGTGCCGGAGGACCTGGTCATCACGGGCTCGAGCGTCGACGCGGTGAACATCCGCATCCAGGGCAGCCGGGCGGCGCTGCGCAACGTGAGCCCCAACCGCCTCGAGTACCACCTCGACCTCTCCGAGGCGCGCCAGGGCCCGGCGGTCTACGAGGTGGACCCCTCGAGCGTCGACCAGGACCTGCCCCGCGGCGCCCGCATCGTCTCCCGCTCGCCGGCCAGCATCGACGTGGCCCTGGAGCAGAAGGGGCGCAAGTCGCTGCGCATCCGCGCCGATGTCGAAGGCGAGCCGGCGGAGGGCTTCCAGATCGCGAGCGTCCAGGTCGAGCCGTCCCACGTGTGGGTGACCGGAGCCCGCAGCCACGTGCTGCGGCTGACCGAGGTGGTGACCGAGGCGATCCAGGTGGCGGGTCTGAACGAGTCGGTCGAGCGCGAGGTGCGCCTCTCGCTGGGCAGCGACAACGTCTGGCGCGAGGAGGCCGGAGAGGTGATCGTCCGCATCGAGGTGGCTCCGCTGCCCGAGGGCGAGGGCGAAGACGGGAAGGCGCAGGGGTGAGCGAGTCGTGAGCGAAGGGTCCACGAAGCTGTTCGGCACGGACGGCGTGCGCGGCACTGCGAACGTCCATCCGATGACCGCCGAGGTCGCGCTCTCGCTGGGCCAGGCCGTGGCCCACGTCTTCGCCGCGTCCGGCAAGGAGCGCACCCGCATCATCATCGGCAAGGACACGCGGCTGTCCGGTTACCTGTTCGAGGACGCGCTGGCCGCCGGCATCACCTCGATGGGCGCCGACGTCATCCAGGTGGGTCCGATGCCGACGCCGGGCATGGCCTTCCTGACCTCGAACATGCGCTGCGACGCCGGCGTCATGATCTCGGCCAGCCACAATCCCTACCAGGACAACGGCATCAAGTTCTTCTCGGCGGACGGCTTCAAGCTGCCCGACGAGATCGAGGAGCGCATCGAGGGGCTGGTCGGGTCGGGCGAGCTGGCGGCGCTGCGGGCGCCCGCCGACGCGATCGGCCAGGCGCGCCGCATCGACGAGGCCGCCGGCCGCTACGTGGTCTTCCTGAAGATGACCTTCCCGCGCGACCTCTCGCTCGACGGCGTGCGCATCGTGCTCGACTGCGCCCACGGCGCCGCCTACCGGGTCGGTCCGACCGTGCTGAAGGAGCTGGGCGCCGAGGTGTTCGAGCTGGGCGTCTCGCCCAACGGCCGCAACATCAACGAGGGCTGCGGGTCGCTGCACCCGGAGGTGGTGGCCGATCGGGTGCGCGAGGTGCGCGCCGACGTGGGCATCGCGCTCGACGGCGACGCCGACCGCTGCGTGATGATCGACGAGCGCGGCGAGCAGCTGGACGGCGACGAGCTGCTGGCGCTGTTCGCCGCCGATCACCTCGAGCGGGGCAAGCTGTCCGGCGGCGGCGTGGTCGCGACGGTGATGAGCAACATGGGTCTCGCGGCGGCGCTCGAGGAGATGGGCCTCGACCTGATCCGCACCCAGGTGGGCGACCGCTACGTGGTCGAGGCCATGAGGAGCGGCGGCTACAACCTGGGCGGCGAGCAGTCGGGCCACATCCTGTTCCTCGACCACAACACCACCGGCGACGGCCTGATCACGGCGCTCCAGACCCTGGCGATCATGCGCCGCAAGGAGCGGCGCCTCTCCGAGCTGACCGCCGGCTTCCAGCGCTTCCCCCAGGCGCTGCTGGCCGTGTCGGTGTCGGAGAAGCGGCCCATCGAGGACCTGCCCGAGATGATGAGCGCGATCCGCGACGTCGAGGCGAGCCTCGGGCGGCGCGGTCGCGTGCTGGTGCGCTACAGCGGCACCGAGCACAAGGCGCGGGTGATGGTCGAGGGCGAGGACGAGGCGGCCGTCACGCGTCACGCCGAGGAGCTGGCGAAGCAGCTGGAACGAAGTCTTTCGGGAGCCTAGGGGGAAGCGAGCCGACCATGCGCGCACTGATTCTCGAGCTGGATGCCCTGCCCACCCTGCGCGAGGCGACCGCCGCCAGCGAGGTCGACCTGCCGGCGGCGGCGACCCTGGCCGAGCTGGCCGGCGTCGACGCGGTGCGGCTGGGCGTGAACCTGGACCGCAAGCCGGTGCGCGAGGAGGACCTCCAGGACCTGCGCCGCACGGCGCGCCGCCTCGAGCTGCGCATGGCGCCCTCGGAGGCACTGCTGGCGATCGCGCTGGAGACGCGACCCGATCGGGTGCTGCTGGCCGCCGACGCCCGCGAGGGCCGCACCGCCACCGATCCGCTCGACCTGCGCGGCGGCAGCGAGGGGCTCACGCCGGTGGTCCGGGCGCTGGCCGAGGCCGGCATTCCGACCCACGCGCTGGTCTCCCCGTCCCTCGACGCGGTGAAGCAGATGCACGCCCACGGCCTGGCCGGCATCGAGCTCTACACCGGCGCCGCCGTCGACCTGCCGACGCGCGAGCGCGAGCAGGCGCTGATCGAGCTGGGCGACGCGGCCCGGCTGGCGGCCAAGGTGGGCCTGGAGGTCGGCCTGGGCGGCGGCCTCGGCTACCGCAACCTGCCCGACGTGACCCAGGCGGCGCCCAGCGCGGTCCGGGTGGCGGTGGGACGCGCGGCGCTCACCCGCGCCGTGCTGGTGGGCCTGGACCAGGCGCTCCGCGACCTGCGGGAGCGGGTCGGGTAGCCCGTGCCCGTGTCCGTGTCCTTGACGCGCCTCGCCTGGCCGCTCCCCACCAGCGCGCAGATGCGTGCCCTCGACCGGCACACCATCGAGACGCTCGGCGTCCCCGGACCGACCCTGATGGAGAGCGCCGGCCGCGCCGTGGCCGAGGCGGCCCTGGCCCTGCGCGAGGAGGGCGAGGTCGTCGTGGTGTGCGGCGGCGGCAACAACGGCGGCGACGGCCTGGTGGCCGCGCGCCACCTGCACCTGGAGGGCGTGCCCGTCCGGGTCGCGCTGCTGGCGGACGCGAAGAATCTGTCGGCGGACGCCGCACCGCAGCTCGAGCGGGCGCGCGCCGTGGGCATCGCCGTCGAGGGGGCCGACTGGCAGCCGCCCGCGCCGGGAGGCGTGCTGGTCGACGCCGTGTTCGGCACCGGGCTGGCGCGCGACGTCGAGGGCGAGCCGGCCCGCAGCATCGAGCGCATGCGGGCCGCCCACGAGGACGGGGTGACCGTGATCGCGGTCGACCTGCCGTCGGGCCTGTGTGCCGACACCGGTCGCGTGCGCGGCGTGGCGGTGGAGGCCGACCTGACCGTCGCGCTCGGCCTGCCGAAGCTGGGACTGGCGCTCGAGCCGGGTCGCAGCCACGCCGGCGGCGTGCGCGTGGCGCGCATCGGCATCGTCGACGAGGCGCCCGGCGTGTCGATCGACACCTCGCTGTGGACCGCGGCCGGCGCCGCGGCGCACCTTCCGGAGCGGCCCGCCGAGGGCCACAAGGGCACCTTCGGCCACGCGCTCATCGTGGCCGGCTCCCAGGGCAAGACCGGCGCGGCGGCGCTGGCGGCCGAGGCCGCGCTGCGCATCGGCGCCGGGCTGGTGACGATCGGCTGCCCCGCCGGCGTGAACGACATCCTCGAGGTGAAGTGCACCGAGGCCATGACCGTGCCGCTGCCCGACACGCCCGGGCGCGCGCTGGCCGCGGCCGCCGAGAGCACGATCGTCTCGCTGGCGTCGACCCGGGCGGCGGTGGGGCTCGGTCCGGGCATCGGGCGCGAGGAGGAGACGCTGCTCCTGGTGCGCGCCGTCGCCAAGGCCATCGAGTGCCCGCTGGCGCTGGACGCGGATGCGCTGGTCGCCTTCGCCGACGACCGGGCGCTGCTGGCCTCGCGCTCGGCGCCGACCGTGCTGACGCCGCACCCGGGCGAGGCCGGAGTGCTGCTGGGCGTGTCGGCCGCAGAGGTGAACGCCGACCGGCCCGCCGCGGCCCGCGAGCTGGCCGCCAGCACCGGCGCGGTGGTGCTGCTGAAGGGCGCGGCCACGCTCACCGCCGACCCCTCGGGCCTGATCGTGAACCCGACCGGCGGCCCGATCCTCGGCTCCGGCGGAACCGGCGACGTGCTGCTCGGCCTGGTCACCGGACTCCTCACCCAGGGCCTGCCGGCCCGCGACGCGGCCGCGCTGGCCGCCTGGATCCACGGAGCCACCGCCGACGGCTTCGCCGCGACGCTCGGCGACGCCGGGCTGCTGGCCTCCGAGCAGGCGGCGGCGGTGCCCGGGACGGTGGCGCGGCTGCGGTCGGGCGAGGCGGTCGAGGACGCTACCGGCCTTGTGGCTGCCTTCCCCGACGCCTGACGACACCCGCGCGGCCGGTCGATGCCTGGGCCGGGCGATCGGTGCGGAAGGCGCCGTCGTCGCGCTCTCCGGACCGCTCGGCGCCGGCAAGACGCTCTTCGTGAAGGGCCTCGCCGAGGGACTCGGCCTGGATCCGGCCGCGGTGTCGAGTCCCACCTTCGTGATCGCCAACGAGTACCCGCTGCCCGACGCAGCGGGCCGCGTGCTGGCCCACGTCGATCTCTACCGGCTCACCGGCGAGGCCGAGCTGGAGGCCACCGGCTTCCTCGACTGGCTCGTGCCCGGCAACGTGGTGGCCGTCGAATGGAGCGACCGGCTGCCCGGCGCGCTGCCCGCCGACCGGCTCGAGATCCGCATCGAGAAGACCCACGAGGGCTCGCAGCGCAAGCTGAACGCGATAGCCTCCGGCCCCGGCGCAGAGAAGCTGCTCGAGCGCTGGCGCGCGGCGCTCGAAGCGCCCTAGCTCCCCGGAGTTCCCATGGCCCTCGTGGTCCAGAAGTACGGCGGCACCAGTGTCGGCAGCCCGGATCGCATCCGGGCGGTGGCGCAGCGCGTGGTCGACACCGTGCGCGCCGGCAACCAGGTGGCGGTGGTCGTGTCCGCCATGAGCGGCGAGACCAACCAGCTGGTGGCCCTGGCCGAAGATCTGGGCGGCGACGCACCGGACCCGCGCGAGCTCGACGTGCTGCTCTCGACCGGTGAGCAGAAGACCATCGCGCTGCTGTCCATGGCCATCCAGCAGCTCGGCCAGCCCGCCCGCTCGTTCACCGGCGGCCAGATGGGCATGCGCACCGACACCATGCACACCCGCGCGCGCATCGAGAGCATCGACGCCGACGCGCTGCGCAAGACCCTCGACGGGGGCAGCGTGGCCGTGCTGGCCGGCTTCCAGGGCGTGGACGACGACGGGAACATCACGACGCTGGGCCGCGGGGGATCGGACACCTCGGCGGTGGCGGTGGCCGCCGCGCTCCAGGCCGACGTCTGCGAGATCCTGACCGACGTCGACGGCGTGTTCACCACCGACCCGAACATGGTGCCCAGCGCGCGCAAGCTCGACCGCGTCTCCTTCGACGAGATGATCGAGATGGCGAGCCTGGGCGCCAAGGTCCTTCAGATCCGCGCCGTGCGTTTCGCCATGCGCTACGGCGTGCCGCTGCACGTGCGCTCCACGTTCACCCGCGACGAGGGCACCTGGGTCGTACCCGAGGAGGAAGTGATGGAAGCGCTGGTCGTTTCGGGCGTGACCTACCGACGCAACGAGGCCAAGATCCGCGTGCGCGGCGTGAAGGACGTGCCGGGGGTCGCCGCCAAGCTGTTCGCGCCGCTCTCGGAAGAGGGCATCGTCGTCGACATGATCATCCAGAACCTGTCCTCGGACGGGTCGACCGACATGACCTTCACCGTGCCGCGCGAGGACTACCGGCGCTCGCTGGACATCACGAAGAAGACCGCCGATGGGCTGGGCGCCGCCGAGGTGGAGGGCGACGACGCCATCGCGAAGGTGTCGATCGTGGGACTCGGCATGAAGGACCACGCGGCGGTGGCGTCGCGCATGTTCCAGGTGCTGGCCGACGAGGGCATCAACATCCAGCTGATCGCGACCAGCGAGATCAAGGTCTCGGTGGTGATCGAGGAGAAGTACACGGAGCTGGCGGTGCGGGCGCTGCACGCCGCCTTCGTGGACGCCGGCGCGGCGGAGCCGACGGCCGAGGTCTGAGCCGCGGCGCGGCCCGCCGGTCTGCTATCCAGGGGAGGCCCGGTCCCGGCGGGCCTTCGTGGAGCGAGCCGACCGCACGACGCGCGCCGCCTTCTGGCTGGCGGCGGCCCTGTTCGGGGTCGCGCTGCCGTGGCCCGATCCCGAGCCGGGCGGCTGCGCCGACCCGCGCGAGGCGGAGGCCCGGGACGGCCAGACGCTGCGCGTGCGCTGCGACGGCCGGGGGCCGCCGCTGCGGGGTCCGGCGCGGCTGCTGTTCGGCGGCCGCCTCGACCCGAACCGGGCCTCGGCCGAGACGCTGACCGTGCTGCCGGGCATCGGACCGGCGCGGGCGGCGGCGATCGTGGCCGAGCGCGAGCGGCGTCCGTTCGCGGCGGTGGAGGAGCTGGCGCGGGTGCACGGCATCGGACCGGTGACGCTCGCGCGAATCGCGCCCTGGCTCGAGATCCCGGACGCGCCGCCCGGGGCGCGGCTCCAGCAGAACCGGTAGCCTGCCGATTCGGAGTGTCCCCCAGGGAGGCCGCTTGAGCGTCGCCAGCTGGATCCAGCGCGGGCGTTCCTTCGTCACCGAAGGCCTGTGGAGCGACGAGGAGCCCTACTCGCAGCTCTTCGTGGTGCGGGTCCTCCAGTTCGGGATCATGGTCGTCGAGGGCTTCGTCCGCGACCACCTGCTGCTGCGGGCCAGCGGCCTGGCCTACTTCACCGTGCTGTCGGTGGTGCCGCTCATCGCCGTCGCGGTCTCGATCGCCAGCGCCGTGGGCGTGGGCGGCGAGGACTTCGTGGAATGGGTGGTGGGGACGGTCGCCGCCACCAGCCCGGAGGCCCAGGCGACGATCCGCCAGCTGGTGGCCGGCACCAGCTTCGGCGGCCTGGGCACGCTCTCGGCGGTGGTGCTGTTCCTGACCACCGTGCTGGCCATCAGCAACGTGGAGACGGCCTTCAACAGCATCTGGGGCGTGGCCCACTCGCGCAGCCTGGGCCGTCGCTTCTCCGACTACCTGGCGGTGCTGGTGGCGGGTCCGCTGCTGGGCGGCGCCGCGCTCTCGCTCACCACCAGCATGCAGAGCCAGTGGGTGCTCCAGCGGCTGCTCGAGGTGCCCCTCTTCTCGACGCTCTACGCCTTCGGCCTGTCCCAGCTGCCGGTGGTGATGCTCGCCCTGGTGTTCGCCTTCCTCTACTGGTTCCTGCCGAACACCCGGGTGCACGCGTTCTCGGCGCTGCTGGGCGGCGTCACCGCCTCGCTGCTGACGCTGCTCGCGCAGGGGCTCTACGTCGACTTCAGCGTAGGGGTGACCCGGGCCAGCATCTTCTTCGGGCCGGTGGCCTCGCTGGCCGTGCTGTTCGTCTGGATCTACGCCTTCTGGGCGATCGTGCTGTTCGGCGCCGAGATCGCCTTCGCCCACCAGAACCTCCACCTCTACCGCCGGCAGGTGCGGGGCAAGCCGGCCGGACCGGCGGAGCGCGAGGCGATGGGTCTGCGCATCGCGCTGGAGGTGGGTCGTCGCTTCCGCGACCGCGCGCCGGCGGTCGACGCGGGCACGCTCTCCGACGCGCTGCACGCGCCGGTGCGGACCGTCCGCGAGGTGGTGGACCGCCTGTGCGACGCCGGGATCCTGGCCCATCGCGCCAGCGAGACCAGCCGCGAGACGCTCACGCTGGGCCAGCCCGCCGAAGGCATCGCCGTGACCGCGCTGCTGGGCGCCCTGCGCGGCGATCGCGAGGTGGCCGGGGGCAACGCCCAGGTGGCGGGCGTGGTGGACGCGATACTCGGCGAGCTGGAGCAGAGCGTGGTCACCACCGCGGCGGGTCGCACGCTGGCCGACCTGCTGGAGGCCCTGCCGCCGCTGCCCGCGGACGCGCCGGCCGCCGACGTTGACCGGGAGGAGGCCCCCGAGTAGCGTCGCGCCCATTGCGGGCGGAGCCGCCGATGCGCATCTATCTCGACCACAACGCCACCACGCCCGTGCGCGACGAGGTGGCCGACGCCATGGACCGCGCCACGCGCGAGTGCTTCGGCAACCCCTCCAGCGTGCACGCCGAGGGTGCGGCCGCCCGGGCCGCCGTCGAGCGGGCGCGCGCCCAGGTGGCGTCGCTGCTTTGCTGCGCGCCCGGCGACGTGCTCTTCACCGGCGGCGCCAGCGAGGCCAACAACACGGCGCTGCTGCGCGTGGGCGAGGCCCTGCCCGGTCGGCACCTGGTGACGACCAACGTGGAGCATCCGTCGATCGAGGCGCCGCTCGAGACGCTGGCGGACCGCGGCTGGCGCATCACGCGACTGCCGGTGGACGCCGGGGGCCGCGTCGGCGCCGAGTCGGTTTCGGCCGCCCTCGAAGACGACACCGCCCTGGTCTCGCTCATCTGGGCCAACAACGAGACCGGCGTGCTGCTGCCGCTGGCGGAGATCGCGCAGGCGGTGGCCGCGCACCCGGCGAAGCTCCACGTCGACGCCACCCAGGCGGTGGGCAAGTGGCCCCTCGATCTGGCCCGGGTCCCGATCGACCTGCTCTCGCTGACCGGCCACAAGTTCGGCGGACCGAAGGGCGTGGGCGCCCTGGTGGTGCGCGGCGTGCCCGCCTTCGAGCCGCTGCTGCGCGGCGGACCCCAGGAGGGCCGGCGCCGGGCCGGCACCGAGAACGTGGCGGGCATCGTGGGCCTGGGCGCGGCCTGCGCGCTGGCGGAACGCGAGCTGCCGGAGCGGGTGCGCCGCTACGCCGAGCTGCGCGACCGCCTGTGGGCCGGCATCCAGGCGAAGGTCCCCGACGTGCGCCGCAACGGCGACCCGGAGCACGTGCTGCCGAACACGCTGAACGTCACCTTCCTGCACACCGCCGGCGAGCTGCTGCTCCAGGCCCTGGATCTCGAGGGCGTGGCGGTGTCGTCGGGCGCGGCCTGCTCGTCGGGCTCCATCGAGCCGTCGCGGGTGCTGGTGGCGCTGGGCCTGTCGCCGGAGGACGCCCGGGGCACACTGCGCTTCTCGGTGGGCCACGGCAACGACGAGGCCCAGATCGACCGGGTGCTGGCGCTGCTGCCCGACCTGCTGGCCCGCGTGCGCGAGGCGGAGCCGGTATGAGCGAGCGGGTGGTGGTCGCCATGTCGGGCGGGGTCGACTCGTCGGTGGCGGCGGCCCGGGTGGTGGAGGCGGGCGCCGAGGCGATCGGCGTGACGCTCCACCGGGCCGGCAGCGACTCGCGCTGCTGCTCGCTGGCCGACGCCGACGACGCACGCCGCGTGGCCGAGCGCCTGGGCATTCGCTTCTACGTGGCCAACTTCAAGGACGCCTTCCGCCGCGAGGTGATCGAGCCCTTCGCCGACGCCTACCTGGCCGGCCGCACGCCCATTCCCTGCGTGGCCTGCAACAAGCGCTTCAAGTTCGACTACCTGCTCGAGCGCGCCCGGGTGTTCGGCGCTGCGAAGGTGGCGTCGGGCCACTACGCGCGCGTCGACGTCGACCCGGAGACGGGTCGCCACCGGCTGCTGCGCGCCGTCGACGCGGAGAAGGACCAGACCTACTTCCTGTTCCAGCTCGACCAGAGCCAGCTGGCGGCCGTGTCGTTCCCGCTGGGCGGGCTGACCAAGGAGGCGGTGCGCGAGCAGGCCCGCGCGCTCGGGCTGGTGACGGCCGACAAGCCCGAGAGCCAGGAGATCTGCTTCGTGCCCGACGGCGACTACGCCCGCGTCGTGGGCGAGATCCGCCCGGGCGCCCTGGCCGGCGCGGGCGACATCGTCGACGGGGCCGGACGCGTGCTGGGCCGCCACCCGGGCGTCCACCACTTCACCGTGGGACAGCGCAAGGGTCTGGGACTCACCTCGGAGCGTCCGCTCTACGTGACCGCCATCGACGCGGCGACGAACCGGGTCGAGGTGGGCGACGCCGAATCGCTGGGCTCGCGCCGCGCGCTGGTGACCCAGGTGTCGTGGATCGCGGGCGAGCCTCCGCCGGCCGGCACCCGCGCGCGCGTGCGCGTGCGCTACCGGCACGAGGGCGCCGAGGCCGCGCTCGAGCCGCTGGACGACGGCTCGGCCCTGGTGCACTTCGACGAGCCGGTGCGGGCGGTGGCGCCGGGCCAGGCCGCCGTCTTCTACGACGGCGACGCGGTGCTCGGCGGCGGGTGGCTCGCGTGAGCGACGACGCCGTGCGGGACCTGGAGACGGCCACCGGGCACCGCTTCGCCGACGCCGATCTCGCGCGGACGTCCCTCTCCCACCCCTCCCATGCCCACGAGCTGGACGGCACCCGCGGCAACGAGCGCCTCGAGTTCCTGGGCGACGCGGTGCTCGACCTGGTGGTGTCGCGCGTGCTCTACGAACGCCACCCCGACTGGGCGGAGGGCGAGCTCACGCGCGTGCGCTCGTCGCTGGTGAACAAGCGGGCGCTGGCGGACCAGGCCCGCGCCCTGGGTCTCGACGCGCTGGTGCGGCTGGGTCGCACCGAGCAGCGCAACCGCGGGTACGAGAAGGACTCGATCCTGGCCAACTGCTTCGAGGCGGTGCTGGGCGCGCTCTACCTGGACGGCGGGCTGCCGGCGGTGGAGCCGCTGGTGGAGCGCTGCATCGGCGAGGCACTGGCGCGGGGTCCGGTGGCGCGCGACGCGAAGACGGCGCTCAACGAGTGGGCCCACGCCGAGCGCGGCCAGCCGCCGCGCTACCGGCTGGTCGACGACTCGGGCGTGGACGACGCCGACGACCGCTTCACCGTCGAGGTCGTGATCGACGACGAGTTCCTGGGGCGCGGCGTGGGGCGCACCAAGCGGGCGGCGGAGACGGCCGCCGCCGAGGCCGGGCTGGCCCGCACCGAGGGGGGCGGGTGAGCGAGCACCGCGCCGGCGTGGTGGCGATCCTGGGCCGCCCCAACGCGGGCAAGTCGACGCTGCTCAACCGGGTGCTCGGCCAGCGGCTCGCCATCGTCACCGCGAAGCCCCAGACCACGCGCAGCCGCATCCTCGGCATCCACAGCACCCCTGCGGCCCAGCTCGTGCTGGTCGACACACCCGGCCTGCATGCCAGCACGAAGGCGTTCAACCAGGCGCTGAACGAGCAGGTGCTGGAGGCGGCCGACGGCTGCGACGTGGCGCTGCTGCTGGTCGACCTGGGCGACGCCTGGGGCGACGACCACCGCGCGCTGGTGGAGCGGCTGGCGCAGCGCGGAACGCCCTGCATCGTCGCGGGCAACAAGTGCGACGTGCGCCGGACCCCGGACGCGTGGCCGCCGCCGGGCGTGGACGAGGCCTACCTCGTCTCGGCGAAGACGGGGGAGGGCGTCGAGGCGCTGCTCGATGCCCTGGTGGCGAAGCTTCCGGTGTCGCCGCCCCTCTATCCCGAGGACGAGCTGTCGGACCGGCCGCTGCGCTGGCTGACCGCCGAGGAGATCCGCGCCGCGGCCTTCGAGGCGCTCGAGCAGGAGCTTCCCTACGCGCTGGCCGCCGAGGTGCTCGCGTTCGACGAGTCGCGACCCGACCTGGTGAAGATCCGCGCCCAGCTGCTGGTGGAGCGCGAGAGCCAGAAGGGCATCGTGATCGGCCGCGGCGGAGCCATGATCAAGCGCATCGGCGTACAGGCGCGGCCCGCCATCGAGGCGCTGGTGGGCACGCAGGTGCACCTCGACCTGCGCGTGAAGGTCGAGCCGAAGTGGTCGAAGAAGCCCCAGCGCCTGCGCGAGCTGGGCTACGCCTGAGCCGGCTCGCGCGCGCCGGTCGCCACCAGCCGTACGACGAAGACGCAGAAGGCGATCGTCAGCACGGAGAGCCAGACGTGGATCTGGTCGGTCCAGTGCCAGAGGCTCGCCACCGCCCAGCCCGACGCCGCGAGACCGGCGACCCCGGGCGCCAGCACCGGGTGGCGCTCGCTGGCGAACGCCAGCGCCAGCAGCAGCGACCAGTAGTAGGCGGTGAGCTCGGCGGCGACGGGCACCAGCGCCACGCCGAGCACGCCGCCGACCCAGAGCGGCTGGCCGGCGCCGGCCGCCGCCACCCGCGCCGCGAACAGCAGTACCAGCGCGCCGTGGAGCCAGGCGTACTGGGCGAAGCGTCGCGTACGGCCCTCCTTCCAGGGCTGCATCGGATCCTCCAGGCTGGCGTCGCGGGCCAGCTCGGTGCGCGTCGCCGGGTCGTAGGAGAGCACGGTCCGCAGCCCGGCGTGGTTCGCCAGCGGCGTCGACAGGTGGGTCGCGCTGTTCGCGGCGAACTCCGACCAGGCGCGCGCGCCGCCGCTCCACAGCGTGAGCGGCACGACCAGCGCCACGGTGGCCAGTCCCCCGGCGGCGAACGCCCACTCCGCCCGGGTCGGCGCGAAGCGGCGCTCGCGCCACATGCGTCCCAGGGCGGCCAGGGCCACGCCCGCCACCACGAGTCCGGGGAACAGGCGCAGCAGCGTGGCGAGCGCCAGCAGCGCGCCGCCGGCGGCGAAGTGCTGGCGCCGTAGCGCGCACAGCCCCAGCACGCTGGCCACCAGCCAGTCCTGGCGCAGGATCGATCCCCCGGTCCAGCCGTAGGGCGCCGCGTAGTTGGTCCCGAAGAAGACCGCCGCCACGCAGGCGATCCTCCAGCCGAAGGCCCAGGCGATGCCCGCGCCCATCAGCAGGAGCAGCAGCGGATCCAGGGCGCGCAGCCAGAAGAGCTGCGCTTCGCTGGCCGGACCGGTGCGCGCCAACGCGCCGCCCAGCAGCCCCCAGGCGGGCGTCGCGTTGTAGCCGTGGTCCTGCTGGAAACGCAGCCAGCGCTCCGGCGGCGAGCGGCTGCGCAGGAAGTCGACGTCGTGGCGGAAGGCGGCCCAGCGGTCGGCGTCGAAGCGGTCGGTGCAGCGCTCGGGCGCGGCCAGCACGGCGGCGCTGGTGGTCAGCACGTTGTCGGCCAGGTCGCGCAGCGGACGCGGCTCGGCGAGCCCCGCCTGGGCGTCGGCGACGGCCACGCACGCGTAGAGACCCGTGTAGCCGAGCTCGGGGAAGTACTTGGCGCCCAGGTAGTAGTGGAAGGTGTCCGAGGGGTGGCCGAAGCCCGGGTAGTTCCACTGGCCCAGGTTCGTCCAGCAGAGGACCCCCAGCAGGCCGAGGAGCCCCAGCAGGGCGTCGCGCAGGGGCCGTGCGGGATCGCGCCCCTGGCGCCGCCACCACCAGCCGAGGGCCAGCAGCAGGGTGGTCATGCTGGCCACGGCCGCCTTCACGCCGCCTACCTGGCGCGGCCACCAGCGGGGCAGGGCGCCGGCCTCGGGGGCCAGCAGCCAGAGGGCCCCGGCCAGGGCCGTCACGACCAGGACCGCAGCTCCTGCGGCGCGCGCTTTCCCCACGGGAGACCAGGGTAGCGGCTGGCGGGCTGGCAGGTGGGCCCGGAGCGTGCTAGCCAGTTGACGTGAACTGGCAAACAGGCGGCGAGGAGCTGCTCGGCATCGCCGACGTACAGACGGCCACCGGGCTCTCCGCCCGCACGCTCCGCTACTACGAAGAGCTCGACCTGCTGCCCGGCGTGCGTCGGCGCGCGGGCGGGCGCCGCGTCTACGACGCCGACCAGGTCGAGCGGGTCCGCTTCATCCAGCGCCTGAAGAAGCTCGGGCTGTCGCTGGCCGAGATCAAGGAGCTGAACGCGGTGTACGCCATCGCCGGATCCACCGGCGACATGCTGGCGCGCCTCGACCAGGTGCTCGCGCGCCACGCCGACCAGGTCGCCCAGCGCATCGACGAGCTCTGCTCGCTGCGCGACGACATCGACCGCTACCGCGAGCGCATCGGCCGGCGCATCGACGCCCAGGCCCAGGAGGGATCGTGAGCAGCGCCGCCACCGTCACCCCGCTTCGCCCCGAGCGGCCGCGCGTGCGCGTGGTGACCGCCGCGTCCCTGTTCGACGGTCACGACGCGGCCATCAACATCATGCGCCGCATCCTCCAGTCCCAGGGCGCCGAGGTGATCCACCTGGGCCACGACCGCTCGGTCGAGGAGATCGCGGTGGCCGCCGTGCAGGAGGACGCCCAGGCGGTGGCGGTGTCGTCCTACCAGGGCGGCCACATGGAGTTCTTCCGCTACCTGGTCGACCGGCTGGCCGAGCTGGGCGCGCCCCACGTGCGCGTCTACGGCGGCGGCGGCGGCACCATCACCGCCCAGGAGGCCGAGGCCCTCCACGCCCACGGCGTGGCCCGCATCTTCCGGCCCGAGGACGGACGCGAGCTGGGGCTGGCCGGCATGATCGGCCGCATCCTCGAGGAGTGCCGGGGCATGCCGACCGAGCCCGCCGACGACCACGTCGAGCGGCTCTCGCCCGACGCGCCGACCGCCGTGGCGCGCGTCATCACCTGGCTGGAGGAGGCGGCCGAGGCGGATCCGGCGCGGGCCGACGCCCTGCGCGCGCGGCTCGACGCGGCGCGCCCCCGCGATCCCGCCCCGGTGGTGGGCTTCACCGGCACCGGCGGCGCCGGCAAGTCGAGCGTGGTCGACGAGCTGCTCGGGCGCTACCGGCTCGACCACCCGGACCACCGCATCGGCCTGCTGCTCGTCGATCCGACGCGGCGCCGCACCGGCGGCGCGCTGCTCGGCGACCGCATCCGCATGAACGCGATCCACGGCGAGCAGGTGTTCGCCCGCTCGCTGGCCACGCGCCAGGCCCACCTGGCGCTGTCGCGCACGGTGGTCGACGCGGTGCGCACGCTCCAGGCCGCCGACTTCGACCTGATCCTCATCGAGACCGCCGGCATCGGCCAGAGCGACTCGGAGATCGTCGACCTGGTCGACCACTCGATCTACGTGATGACGCCCGAGTTCGGCGCGCCCTCCCAGCTCGAGCAGATCGACATGCTCGACATGGCCGACCTGATCGTGCTGAACAAGTTCGACCGCCAGGGCGCCGACGACGCGCTGCGTGACGTGCGCAAGCAGTGGCGGCGCAACCGCACCGCCTTCGAGCTGCCCGACGAGCGGGTGCCGGTGTTCGCCACCATCGCCCGCGAGTGGAACGACCCGGGTGTCGACCGGCTCTACGGCGCGCTGCGGGCGCGGCTCGCCGGCGAGGAGTGGAGCGGCGCCCCGGACGTGGAGCTGGGCGTCCACGCCGCCCGCATTCCCGCGTCGCGCACGCGCTACCTGGCGGAGATCGCCGAGACGGTGCGCGGCTGGCACGCCGAGACCGGACGCCTGACCGAGCGGGCGGCGGACGCCGCCGCCTTCGAGCGGGCGGCCCGGGCGCTGGACGGCGACGCGGCGGAGGCGCTCCACGCGCGACGCGACGCCGCGCGCGCCGAGCTTCCCGCCGAGCTGCGCGAGAGCCTGGACGCCTGGCCCGCGACGCGCGAGCGCTACACGGCCCCGACCCAGGAGTACGCGGTCCGCGGCCGGGCCATTCCGGTCGAGAACCACGTCACGACGATCTCCGACACGCCGGTGCCGAAGGTGGCGCTGCCGCGCAGCAGCGACGCCGGCGAGCTGGTCCGCTACCTCCGCAGCGAGAACCTGCCCGGGAGCTTCCCGTTCACCGCCGGCGTGTTCCCGTTCAAGCGCCAGGGCGAGGATCCCACCCGCATGTTCGCCGGCGAGGGCACGCCGGAGCGCACCAACCGCCGCTTCCACCTGCTCTGCCGGGGACAGAAGGGCGCGCGGCTCTCCACCGCCTTCGACAGCGTGACGCTCTACGGCCGCGACCCCCACGAGCGCCCCGACGTCTACGGCAAGGTCGGCAACTCGGGCGTCTCGATCTGCACCGTCGACGACGCCAAGAAGCTCTACTCGGGCTTCGACCTGTGTGCGCCGGACACGTCGGTGTCGATGACCATCAACGGGCCCGCCCCCATGCTGCTGGCCTTCTTCCTGAACGCGGCCATCGACCAGGGCGTCGAGCGTCACCTGCGCGAGACGGGCGGGCTCGAGCACGCGCTGGCGAAGCTCGGTGCGGACCGCCCCGCCTACGGCGGCGAGCTGCCCGAGGGCCACGACGGCCTGGGCCTGACGCTGCTGGGCGTCTCCGGCGAGCAGGTGGTGGACGCCGATACCTACGCGCGCATCCGGGCCGACGTGCTGCGCACGGTCCGCGGGACGGTGCAGGCCGACATCCTGAAGGAGGACCAGGCCCAGAACACCTGCATCTTCTCCACCGACTTCGCGCTGAAGCTGATGGGCGACATCCAGGGCTGGTTCACCGAGAACGAGGTGCGGAACTTCTACTCGGTCTCCATCTCCGGCTACCACATCGCCGAGGCCGGGGCGAACCCGATCACCCAGCTCGCCTTCACGCTGGCCAACGGCTTCACCTACTGCGAGTACTACGCGGCGCGCGGCATGCAGGTCGACGACTTCGCGCCCAACTTCTCGTTCTTCTTCAGCAACGGGCTCGACGCCGAGTACAGCGTGATCGGCCGGGTGGCGCGGCGCATCTGGGCCATCGCCATGCGCGAGCGCTACGGCGCGTCGGAGCGCAGCCAGAAGCTCAAGTACCACATCCAGACGTCGGGCCGGTCGCTCCACGCCCAGGAGATGGCCTTCAACGACATCCGCACCACGCTCCAGGCGCTCACCGCCATCCAGGACCAGTGCAACAGCCTGCACACCAACGCCTACGACGAGGCGGTGACGACGCCCACCGAGGAGTCGGTGCGCCGCGCCGTGGCGATCCAGCTGATCATCCAGCGCGAGCTGGGGCTGACGGCCAACGAGAACCCGCTCCAGGGCTCCTACGTGATCGAGGAGCTGACGGACCTGGTCGAGGAGGCGGTGCTCCAGGAGTTCGAGCGCCTGTCGCAGCGCGGCGGCGTGCTCGGCGCCATGGAGACCCTCTACCAGCGCGGCAGGATCCAGGAGGAGAGCCTGCACTACGAGACGCTGAAGGACTCGGGCGAGCTGCCGATCATCGGCGTGAACACCTTCGAGAACCCGAGCCCGCAGGAGGCGGCCGGTCCCAGCGAGCTGATGCGCTCGAGCGAGACCGAGAAGCAGGCCCAGCTGGCGAACCTGGCGGCCTTCCGGCGCCGACACGCGGACGCGTCGGGTCCGGCGCTGGCGCGCCTCCAGCAGGTGGCGCGCAGCGGCGGCAACGTCTTCGCCGAGCTGATGGAGACGGTCAAGGTGGCGAGCCTCCAGCAGATCAGCGAGGCGCTGTTCGAGGTCGGGGGGCGCTACCGGCGCTCGATGTAGGGCTCGCCGCGCTCGTAGAGCGCGAGGCGCTCCTCGTAGGCCCGTCGGGTCGCCGGGTCCAGGTCGCCGGCCAGTGCCCTGCGCTGCGACTCCACCGCCCGCGCGAAGCGGCCCGCCGAGGCCTGGGCCGCGGCCAGCGTGTCCAGCAGGTTCGGCACGCCGCGGTTCTGGCGCACCAGGCGGGCGGCCAGGCTCACCGCCTCGACCGGACGCCGCACGTCCGCGTCGGCACAGGTGGCGAGCGCCCAGGCCAGGTCGTTGCGCGCGGCGTCGGCCCGCGGATCGAGCTCGACCCAGCGGCGCAGGTCCTCCACGGCCTCGGCACAGCGGCCCAGCGCGTTGCGCGCGGCGGCCCGCTGGCGGCGCAGGTCGGTGCGGTCCGGGTGCTGGCGGATCGCCTCGTCCAGGTGGGGCAGGGCCTCGGCGGGCCTTCCGGCGCGGCGCAGCGCCACGCCGAGGTGGGCGTGCCCGCGACCGTAGTCGGGCCGCAGCCGCACGCCCTCGGCGTAGTGGGGCAGGGCCTCGTCGCGGCGGCCCGCCTGCTCGAGCAGGCTTCCCCACTCGAAGCGCGGCCGCTCCTGGTCGGGCAGCAGGCGGAAGACCTCGGCGTAGTGGGCGCCGGCCCGGTCGAGCGCCCCGTCGCGACCGTGGGCCACCGCGAGCCGCCAGTGGGCGAAGGCGTGGTCGGGCTCGAGCGAGAGCACGCGTTCGAACAGCGCGGTCGTGTCGCGCCAGTGGTGGACCTGGCTGCGAGCGGCGACCGTCAGCAGGCCGACGGCCGCCACCGCCGCCACGCCGGCGGCGACGCGCCGACCGCGCGACGCGTCCGCCGCCGGGCGCACGCCGAACGCCAGCGCGATGGCGAGCCCGGAGAGCGGCAGGTAGGTGTAGCGATCGGCGCGGGCCTGATCGCCCACCTGGAGCAGCCCGATCATCGGTACCAGCATGCCCAGGAACCAGAGCAGGCCCAGCAGCACGCTCGGGTGGGAGCGTCGCAGGCGCCAGGCCGCGGCCAGGGCGAGCCCGACGCCGGCCCAGGCCGCCAGCGCCGCGCCCACGGCGAACGAATCGCCCGGGTGGAGGTACGCGACGTGCAGCCCCGTCGGCCAGAGGGCGTCGCGCACGTAGGCCGCGTAGGCGAGTCCCGCGTTGGCGAGCCGGGCCGGCCACGACACCGCGATCACGTCCGCCGCCCCCAGGGCGCGCTGCACCGTCCAGGTCACGAAGGCCGACAGCCCCGCCAGCGCGATCCACGGCAGCTTCTCCAGCACGGCGCGCCGCGGCTCGCGGCGCAGGCGATCGAGGGGCCAGGCATCGAGCAGCAGCAGCACGAAGGGCGCCGTCACCAACGTGGCCTTCGAGAGCAGACCGAGCACCAGCGCCGCGGTGACCGCCAGCCAGCGCGCCGCGTCGGGACGTTCGGCGTAGCGCGCGTAGGTCCACAGGGTGAGCCCGAAGAACACCCCGGCCAGCACGTCCTTGCGCTGGCTGGCCCAGGCCACCGACTCGACGTGGAGCGGGTGGACGGCGAAGACCGCCGCCACGAACAGGCTGGGCGCGAGCGCACCGGAGAGCCGCAGCAGAGCGAGCGCCAGCAGCAGGGCGGCCACGGCGTGCAGCAGCGCGTTCACCAGCAGCGTGCGCCCCGCGTCGATGCCGAACAGGGCGACGTCCGCCTGGAGCGAGAGGGAGCTCAGCGGAATCCAGTTCAGGTGGTAGGGACGGGTCAGCGCCCGGGTGACACTCGGCCACGACAGCGGCGCCTGGTGCGCCGGGTGGGTCACGATGGTGACGTAGTCGTCGAGGTCGACGAAGTCGTGGTGCCGGACCGGGAGGTACACCGACGCCACCAGCACCAGCAGCGCCGCCGCCAGCGCGGGTGTGACCCAAGCGTGCGGGGAAGCTATCGTTTTCACGATCCCGCCCCCCGGACTCCAGTCGCGGTGACGGCCCCTCTCGCGGGCCGCCCGGCGGAGTACCCCCACCCAGGAGCCAGTGGATGAGCCACGATCCCAAGGCACAGGCCGATCGCGACGCCTGGCACGCCCTCGCCAGCAAGGAGCTGCGCGGCGCCGACCCCGACGCGCTGGTGCGCGTGACCCCCGACGGCCTGCGCGTCCGGCCCCTCTACACCGCCGCCGACCTGGCGGGCAGGGCCGAGCTCGACACGCTGCCGGGCGCCTTCCCCTTCCTGCGCGGACCCCGCGCCACCATGTACGCCAACCGCCCCTGGACCGTGCGCCAGTACGCCGGCTTCTCCACCGCCGAGGAGTCGAACGCCTTCTACAAGGCCAACCTGGCCGCCGGCCAGCAGGGCCTGTCCGTCGCCTTCGACCTGGCCACGCACCGCGGCTACGACTCGGATCATCCGCGCGTCACCGGCGACGTCGGCAAGGCGGGCGTCGCGATCGACTCGGTCGAGGACATGAAGATCCTGTTCGACGAGATCCCGCTCGACCAGGTGACCGTCTCCATGACCATGAACGGCGCGGTGCTGCCCGTGATGGCGTGCTTCATCGTGGCGGGCGAGGAGCAGAACGTCCCGCAGGAGAAGCTCGCCGGGACCATCCAGAACGACATCCTCAAGGAGTTCATGGTCCGCAACACCTATATCTATCCGCCCGAACCTTCGATGCGGATCGTCGCGGACATCAGCGAGTATACGGCGAAGAGGATGCCGAAGTTCAACTCGATCTCCATCAGCGGCTACCACATGCAGGAGGCGGGAGCGACGACGGTCCAGGAGCTGGCCTTCACCATCGCC
>JBNLVK010000081.1:0-12680 GCA_050618055.1 Myxococcota bacterium | reverse complement strand
GCCGAAAGGGCGTCCATCACGATCAGACCCCGCGACCGCCGATCCGGATCCGGGGATTCGCAGCGCCGGTTGGTGATCGCCGCGAAGAGTCCGTTCTCGTTCAGGCCCAGCCAGGTGCCGCCGGCCCGCGCGTCGCGCGGGGCCACCACGCGGCCGTCGCCTCGAGCCGTCTCGCGCAGTGCGGGTCCCTCCGTCGGTCGGTCCAAGTACTCATCCCGGTTCGCCGCTACGACGAGCGGAGCCGCCTCGAAACAGCGGTGCAGCACGATGAGGGTGCACATCCGACGGGGTTCCCGGTGCCACTGCGCGAACCGCTCGCGCTCGGGCCCGGCCTGAAACAGGTTCTAGAACCTACCAGAAATCGCGCCCTTGCGCCACCTGGGGCCGTCGCCTGCGCCTCAGGCGCCGACCAGCCGCAGCGGCCGCGCGTCCAGGTCGTCCTCGCTCTCGGTCTCGTGGGCGCCGCTCCAGCCCTGGGTGCTGCGCGCCCGGGTGGCCCGGCGCCGCGCCGCGGTGCGGTCGAGGGTCAGGCCGTAGCGGTTGAACACGGTCTGGAGCTGCTCGTAGTTCTGCTCGATCGTGTTGTGCACCGACTCGAAGCCGTGCTCCACCGCCTCGGAGCGCTTCCAGAAGGCCAGCGGATTGGTCGCGAAGTAGTTGGCGTCGCGCTCGCGCGGCTCGAGCAGCACGATGTCGCCCTGGAAGCGGTCGTCGGCCAGGTAGCGCTGGATGCCCAGCTTGAGCCGCGAGTGCAGCAGCGTGCGGAACACCTGGTTCAGCACCACCTTGAGCCCGCGGTCCGACAGGTAGCGGCCCTCGGCGAAGTAGGAGGCGTCGCCGTCGTCCGCGTCGATGCGGTTCAGGAACGGGCGGAACGGGTTGTAGCAGATGATCAGGTCGGCACCCTTCTCGATGGCGATGTCGATGTTGGCCGTGTGGCGCACGCCGCCGTCCACGTAGTCCACGCCGTTGAGCCGCGCCGGCTTGTAGAAGATCGGCAGCGCCGTCGACGCCTGCACCGCCTGGGAGATGGTGATCTCGGCGTTCTCGTCGGCGCCGAAGATGGTGCGCTCGGCGGTGTCCAGGTCGCAGGCGGTGACGTAGAGCTTGCTGCTGCGCTTGCGCTCGAACGCGCGGAAGTCGTTCGGCATCTTGATGCGCTCCAGACTGCGACGCAGCCAGCGCTCCAGGCTCGAGTTGTCGAAGAAGCCGCTCGGGATGTGGTTGGTGAGCGCCGGGATCTCGCGCTTCGGCGAGACATGGGTCAGCAGCGCCATGGTCAGCGCTTCGAAGTGGGTGTAGGTGGGGCTCTTCGCGAAGTCGCGCAGCGACGGTCCGATCGCGTCGGGCAGGCCGGGCAGCCCCTTCGCGAAGTCGGCGGTGATGCTCGGCAGGTAGGTGAGCAGGTCGTAGGTGAACTGGGCCGGGCGCGACGCGAACTCCTGGAGGTTCGGGTTGTAGAAGTCGAAGGGCCGCAGCTGGTCGAGCCGGGTGCTGGATCCGTCGAGCACCTTGATCATCTCGTCGGGCGTGACGCCCGCGGCCAGCGACGCACCCAGGATCGCCCCGGCGGAGAGCCCGACGTAGATGTCCATGTCGGTGATCTTCCGCTCGACCAGGAAGTCGTTCAGCGCCTTGAGCCCGCCGACCTTGAAGGCGCCGCCCGAGACCGCGCCCCCGGCCAGCACCAGCGCCACGCGCGGGTTGCGGACCGGCGTCGTGGCGTCGCTCTTGCGGATCAACGTCAGACCCATGTGGCCTCCCCCCCGGCGCGACCCGCGCACCGCCGTGTTGCGGTGCGTTAGTCGGCCGCTGCGGCACTCCTCGGAAGTGACAGGAAGGGTGCCGCAGGTGACCCGGAAATGCCGTCTTTCCGCCCAGGTGCCGGCGGGAGGCGCACGCGGACGTCCCCGCGGCGCGGCGCGGAGACGCGGACGGGGTTGTCGCGGCGCGTCAGCAACCGGGTCGCGCAACCGCCCGGGATCCCTGTACATGGGTGTTTTTCAACACAATTTGAGCCGTTGCGCATCGATCCGCGCTATCCTTCCCGTCCGTCCATGGCGAAACGCGCTCTCCTCGTCTCGGCTCTGGCGCTCAGCCTGACCGCGGCCCCGCTGGGGTGCGCGAGCGGGGGCTCGAACGCGCCGCCGCCGCTGGATCCGCCGGATCCGGGCGCCGCCGGCGGTCAGGCCAGCAGCGATCCGCCGGACCTTCCGCCGGTCGGGGCGCCGCCGCCGGACCCGCCCGACCCGACGGGCCTGTCCGGCATGGACCGCGCCCAGTCGGCCATGGACGGAGCGCTGCTCGGCGCCGTCATCGGAGCCGCCGCCGGCCCCATCGGCATGGCGGTGGGCGCGGGCACCATGGCCATCTACGCGGCGGTCACCGGTCACGTGCCGCTGCGCGGCTCGTCGGGCGGCAACAGCCCGCGCGGCGGCGGCGGATCCGAGCGCGACCGGGAGCGCGAGATCGAAGAGGAGCTCGAGCGCGAGGCCGCCCGCGGCGACGAGCTGGAGGACGAGATCGAGGCGGAGCTGCGCCGCCAGGAAGAGCTGATGGACGAGATCGAGGCGGCCGAGGACGCGCCGCCGCCGAACTCGCCGAGCGTTCCCGAGATCGCCAGCGACGACCTGGAGGAGCGCGCCGACCCGCGCACTGCGCCCAGGCCGCCGAAGGATCGCGAGCTGCCGCTGGCCATCTTCGAGCGCGAGACCACGACCATCGAGAAGGGCGCCTGGGGCAACCGGCGCGACCTGAAGGTGGTCAAGCGCAGCCTGGACGCCGACCAGGACGGCAAGCCCGAGCAGATCCGCTACTTCGACGCCAAGTCGAACCAGATGATCCGCAAGGAGCAGGACCGGGACTACGACGGCACGATCGACACCTGGGCCACCTACGAGGACGGCGAGCTGGTGGGGCGCACCGTCGACACGAACAACGACGGGCGCGAGGACGTCTGGGAGGTCTACGAGCGCGACCGCATGACCTCGCGCGAGATCGACCGCGACCACGACGGCACCCGCGACGCCTTCTACACCTACGAGGGCACGGCGATCGTCGAAGAGAAGCACGACGCCAACAACGACGGGTCGATGGACCTGATCGTGACCTACCGCGACAAGCTCCGGACCCGCGCCGTCGAGGACCGGGATCGCGACGGCAAGCCGGACAGCTGGACGACCTACGAGGCCCACGACGGTGCCGAGGTGATCTCGCGGGTCGAGAAGGACACCAGCGGCGACGGCGAGGCGGACACCTTCGAGACGTACACGGTGCAGGGCGGCAAGCCGGTGCTGGTGCGGCGCGAAGAGGACAAGAACGGCGACGGCAGCATCGACATCACGTCGATCTACGAGAACGGCAAGCTCGTCAAGCGCGAGATCACCGACCCGGACCTGGTCCCGCTCTAGTCCTCGTCGATCAGCTCCTCTTCCGTGCCGATCTCGAGCTGCTTGCGCTGGCTCTCGCGGAAGCGCTGGATGCGCTCGCGCTCGATCAGCAGCATCAGCTCCTTGTTGCGCTCGCGCACGCGCTCCAGCTCCAGCGCCAGCTCGCGCTCGGTGAGCCCGGAGGTCTCGAAGTCCAGGTCGACGTCGACGCTGCCGCTGGCGCCGCTGCTGGTGAGCGCCGTGATGCGCACCTTGTTGCGGCCCTCTCGCACCGGGACGAAGCCGGAGAAGCTTCCGTCCGGGTTCAGGCTGACGTCGTAGGAGACCTCCTTGGTCGTGAGGTTCGTGAACACCACGTCGTCGACGTTCGCGAAGGACACGCCCTGGAGGAAGGACACGATGTTGCCCGGGTTCCGCACCGGCATGAAGTTGCCCAGGGTGATGCGCGCGATTTCGGTGGCGGCCAGCGGGTTCATCAGGGCGTTGAAGCCCAGCCCGTAGGTGTGGACCGTGACGCCGGCCTTGTGGGCCAGGCGCGCGGCGGTGAGCGCCGCCTCGGTGTCGCCCTCGTCGGCCTCGCCGCCGGCGCCGATCGGGAAGGTGGGGATGCCGTCTGTCAGGAACAGCACGACCCGCTTGGCCTCGGGACGGGGCCGGCTGCGCGCGCCCGACAGGCCCGCCAGCTCGGTCACGGCCAGGCGCAGGCCGGCGGCGAAGTTGGTGCCGCCGAAGGGTCCGCGCGCCTGGATCTTCGGCAGGCGCGCGCGCACCGCCGACAGGTCCTCGGTGAGCGGCACCTCCAGCCAGGCGTCCTGCTGGTCGTAGCGCTTGCGCCGGCCGGTCTGCGGATCCATCTCGCCCGAGAAGGTGATGATCCCGACGCGCACGCGTTCGCTGTCCTGGAGCGTGGTGAGCAGGGCGTCCGCCGCCGCGATCTCGGCGGCCAGCACCGAGTCGCCCGGATCGGTGTTGCTGGTGCCCGGCGGATAGAGGCCCGGGTCGAGCAGCTCGAGCTGCGGGTTGAAGCCGGTCTCCCCGTCGCGATCCACGTCGACGCCCGACGGCTCGCCGGTCGAGCCCGACACGTCGAGCACGAGCATCACGTCGAAGGCGGCCGGCCGGTCGCCCTCGGCGATGGCCGCGCCGCGGATCGGCGCCTGGTGGACCTTGTTGCGCACCGGCTCGCCGGGCTGCGGCGACTCGATCAGGATGCGCACCGGCGTGTTCTCGGCGGCCCGCGCGGACGCTGCGGCCAGTACCATCAGCAGCAGGCAGAGCGTCGGCAGGAAGGCAGGTCGGAAGAGGCGGCTCATGCGGGTTCCCGGTGCGTGGGTCGTGGAGTGTTGGACGTAGCACACGAAGCCGGATTCAGGATTCGGGTTCGGCCTCGGGCGCGGGCTCGGACGCGGGCTCCGGCTCTGGCTCCTCCACCGGCGTGAGCGGCGATCGCGCGAAGCGATCGATCTTCGCCAGCCGGCGGCCGATGGTGTCGAGCGCCTCCAGCGTCACCTGGCCCACGATCTCCAGGCTCTCGGGCGCGCAGCGCTCGAGCGTGTCCTCGGAGGTCTCGAACCAGGCGCCGGGCACCGCGTCGCCCCCGAAGCGGGTGTCCGCCAGCGCCCCGGCGCCGCGGACGCCGCGCTCGAGGAAGGCCGTGTGGCTGCCCTCCACCGACGCGAAGCCCTCGTTGCGGGGGAACGCACCGGTGCGCGACAGGCGCTCCGCGGCGCGGAAGAACTCCTCGCGGAACATGCGCTGCGACGACAGGTCGCGGGCGATGCGCAGGTCCGCGTCGCCCACCCGGTGGAAGGCCGCCAGCAGGCGCACGCGGCGCAGCTCGCCCGAGGCGTTCCAGACGTCGGCCAGTCCGGCGCTTCCGCTCCACGGCTCGACCGCGGGCTGCGCGTCGGCGCCCTCGACGCGTCCCTCGCCGTCCAGGAAGACGATCCGCGTGGTGTAGGGGAGCGAGCGGGTCGACAGCACCCGGGTCAGCTCCAGCAGCAACGCCGCGCCGGAGGCGCCGTCGTTGGCCCCCAGGTAGGCGACCTCGCCCAGGTCGCTGCTGTCGTAGGGGGACACCAGCACGAAGAGGTCCGGCGAGTCGCCGGGGAGCGTCACCGACAGGTGTCGGAGCACGACCGGCTCGCGCCCCTCGACGCGGCGCGGCGTCTCGATCGACGCGACGTCGAGCCCCAGCGCCTCGAGCTGGCCGCGCAGGTAGTCGCGCGCGCGGGCTGCTCCCTCGCTGCCGGCGATCCGCGGACCGATCTCCACCAGCGCGGCCAGGTCGGCGAAGGCGCGCCGCCCCGAGAAGACGTCGAGCCCGGGCAGGGGCTCGGGCTCCGCCGCCCGCGGCTCCGGGTCCGGAGCCGACGCCGGGGCGGACTCACAGCCCGGCAGGGGCCCCAGCAGGGCCGAGAGCAGCAGAAGCGACGGAAGGACGGTGCGCACGGCGCGGATACTACCGTTCGCGCCGCCCCCGGGGCAGCGACCAATCTGCCGGAAATCTGCATTCTCGCGACACGCGCCGGGCCCTCGAGGCCACATCCCCTGCAGTAGAGGCCCCTCTCTGGCGGGGCTTTTCAAGAGTGGAAGGCAGGGCTCCGCCCCCTGCGGGGTCCTGCCTTCATTCTCTTGCGCGTCCCACCCCACGCGCCGGCCAGCTCTCCGCGGTCCCGGAAGGAACGACCGGTGTCGCGCGTACGCTCCGCCGCGCTCCTCGGCGTCGACGGCGTCCCCGTCGAGGTCGAGGTGCGCATCAGCTCCCAGCTCCCGCGGGTCGACGTGGTCGGGCTGGCCTCGGCCGCCGTGCGCGAGAGCACGGCCCGGGTGCGCTCGGCCATCCAGGCCAGCGGCCACCGCTTCCCCGAGCAGCGGGTGACGGTCAACCTGGCCCCGGCCGAGCTGCGCAAGACCGGCGCCGGCCTCGACCTGCCCATCGCGGTGGCGATCCTGGCCCAGTCGGGCGTCGTGCCCGTCGAGGCGCTGACGGAGCTGGCCCTGGTCGGCGAGCTGGCGCTGGACGGCCGGCTGCGGCCGGTGCGCGGCGCCCTGGCGCTGGCCCTGGCCGCGCAGCGGGCGGGCAGCCGGCGGCTGATCGTGGCCCGGGCCAACGGACCCGAGGCCGCGCTCGCCCCGGAGCTGGCCACCTTCGTCGCGCCCGACCTGGCGTCGGTGATCGGCCACCTGCTCGACGCCGAGCCGCTCGACGAGGCCGTGGCCGGCGAGCCGGCGCCGCCCTCCCGCGTCGCGTGCCTGGCTGACGTGCGCGGCCAGGAGGGCGCGAAGCAGGCGCTCGAGGTGGCGGCGGCCGGCGGTCACGCGCTGCTGCTGCGCGGCGCGCCCGGCTCCGGCAAGACCATGCTGGCCCGCCGCCTGCCCGGGCTGCTGCCGGCCCTGCGCTTCGAGGAGTCGCTGGAGGTGACGCGCATCCACGGCGCCGCCGGTGGGACGGGCGGCGCGGGCGGGGCGCCGGTCAGCGAGCGGCCCTTCCGCGCGCCCCACCACACCGCCAGCACCGCCGGGCTGCTGGGCGGACGCAACCCGCCCCAGCCGGGCGAGGTGTCGCTGGCCCACGGCGGCGTGCTGTTCCTGGACGAGCTGCCCGAGTTCGAGCGGCGCGCGCTCGAGTCGCTGCGGCAGGTGCTCGAGCAGCGCAGCGTGGTGGTGGCGCGGGCAGGCAGCCGTTGCGTGTTCCCCGCCGACTTCCAGCTGGTGGCCGCCACCAACCCGTGCCCGTGCGGCTGGCTCGGCAGCGGCCGCCGCGAATGCCTGTGCGACGACGGTGCGGTCGCGCGCTACGCGGCGCGCATGTCGGGCCCGCTGCTCGATCGCATCGACCTGCACGTCGACGTGGCGCCGCTGCGCTGGGCCGAGCTCGACGCGGGTCCGCGGGGCGAGCCGAGCGACCCGGTGCGCAAGCGGGTCGAGGCGGCCCGCGCGCTCCAGATGCTGCGCGCGGGCTGCCTGAACGCGCGGCTCCCGGACCGCCGGCTCGACGCGGTGGTGTCGGCCACGGCCGAGGCGCGCCGCCTGCTCGGCCGCGCCGTCGATCGCTTCGGCCTGTCGGCCCGCGCGGCGCGGCGCGCGCTGAAGGTCGCGCGCACCGGGGCCGACCTGGCCGGCGAGAGCGACGTGGGTCCGGCCGCCATGGCCCGGGCCCTGGCCCACCGCTCCGAGACGCAGGGGGCCTAGCCCGTGAAGTCCTTCAACTTGCGGATCACGCTGCCGCGCCGCCATCCCCACTTGCGCATCATCTGGAGCGTGTTCGGGTGGGCGCCGAAGGCTACCAGCATGCGCGCGACCGCCGCGTCGCGCCAGGCCCGCAGGCGCCGCTCGGCGCGCCGGAGCAGCGGCAGGTCGCTGCGGGGGCGCAGCTTGTGGTCGATGTGGGCCCGTGCCGCCGCGACGACCTTGCCGCGCAGGCGATCCGTCTCGACCACGTTGCGGTAGACGAAGTCGTGCTCCCGGGCGTCGCGCTTGCGGTAGGAGTCCTTGCGGCCGCCGCTGAAGATCGCCACCAGCGAGACGTCGCGCCGCGCCTCGATGCGCAGGCCCTTCCGCCAGGCGCGGAACAGCCAGTCCTGGGAGGGCGTGACGAAGGTCTGGTGCTCGAGGCGCCAGGGGCCGGCGGTCCGCGCCGCCTCCCGCGTCATCACCCAGCTCGACGCCACGTGGAAGGTGCGCGGCGAGAAGCGGCCGGTCGGCTCGAAGCCGTCCCCCAGCACCGGGATCTCGCCGTCCTGCTCCATGGCCTCGAGCGCGCCGGCCGGGATGGTGGCGTGGGCGGCGCACACGACGTCCGCCCCGGTCTCCTCCAGGTGGGCCACGCAGCTCGAGAGATGGTGGGGCAGGTAGAGGTCGTCGTGGTTCAGGAAGGCCAGGTAGCGGCCGCGCGACGCCGCCACGCCCACGTTGTTCGGCGTGGCCTGCTGGCCGCTGTTGGTGGGCAGGTTGGTGAAGTGGATGCGCTCGTCGCCGAAGGCGGCCAGCACCTGCTCGGTGTCGTCGGTGCAGTGGTCGCCGACCACGCGGATCTCGAAGTCGGCCAGGTCCTGGCACAGCACGCTCGAGACCGCGTAGTGGAGCAGGTGGCTCGAGTCGTAGGTGGCGATGACGACGCTGAGCAGCGGCGTCGTCAAGCGAGGCGCTCGACCCGATCGGCGATCTTCACGCCCCAGTAGGGCACCAGGGTGTACTTGCCGGTGTCCACCGTGTGGTAGCTGCCGCGGCTCTGGATGCCGATCTCGTAGCGGTTGTGCAGCTCGCTGTGGTCGTCGTCGACGTCGGTCGTGCCGAGCGCGTAGATGACGCCGCCGTAGGGATCCACCTGCTCCCGCTGGATCTTCACGTTGCGGAGCGGGACGCAGCGCTTCGCCAGCTCGGCGTGGCTGCGCTCGAAGACGTCGTAGCGCTCCGCTTCGGAGTAGGCGTCGTGCCAGGCCGGCGGCACCTCCGCCGAGCTCATGCCGGTGCGGCCGATCGGATACCAGGAGAGGAACATGCCGTGCTCGACGAAGTTCACCACGTCGCCGTAGGGGCCCTGCACCATCGTGCAGCTGGGCAGCTCGTCGGGGTTCAGCGAAACGGCCACCCGGTTGCCGAACTTGTAGCGGTGCGACCACTCGCCGGGGGGGACGATGCCCAGCGGACGGTCGAGGGGCAGGCGTTCGAACCAGGCCGCGTTGACCACGTCGCTGAAGGTCTCGTGGAAGACGTCCCCGCCGTGCTCGATCTCGAGCCGCCAGCCGCCGCGCACGTCCTCGACGCCGCGCACCCGGTGGCCGAGGTGCACCTCGACGCGCGGCGCGTCCGCGAGGGCACGGCGCAGCATCGCGGCGACCAGCCGCGGGTCGACGGCGTACTCGGTGGTGCGGAAGACCGCCGACACGTAGCGCGGATCGGCGATCGCCTCGGCCTGCCGGTCCGAGAGCCGCTCGATCTCGAAGCCCGCACCCAGGCCCAGGTAGTCGCGGCCCGTCTCGTCGGCGCGCTGGCGGAAGATGTCGCCGCAGCGCTCGTAGTGCTTGGCCAGCTCGTCCGGGCTCATCAGGCTGCCGCGATGCACGCAGTAGTAGAACGGCGTCGACACCACGTCCGCCGCGCGGAACGGGATCCAGCGCTGGAGCCGCTCCTCGAACTGGAGGGCTCCCTCGATCATCCACGCGGCGGTCCGCATGCGGCCGTCCTTCGCGTAGATCAGGCCGAGGTGGATCTTGCCCTCGTTGGCGAAGCTGGCCTGGCGCAGCGCCTGCTCGCGGCGCTCGAACACGACCACCTCGTGTCCGCGATCGGCCAGCTCCAGCGCCGCGCAGGCACCCGCGCCACCCGCCCCGATGATCGCGATCCGTCTGTTCGAAGCTGCGCCGGTCTGCACCCCGTCAGCCCCAACCACCATCCGAACCCGCGGGGAATTCTAGGAACGAGTGTGACAGATTGCTACAGGGATCCACCCGGGATCCGACGCCACGACCTCCTCGCCCGGCAGGTAGTAGAAGTGGAGCAAGCCGTCGGCGTGCCACAGCAGGTCGGTGTCGCCGTCGGCGTCGTAGTCGCCGCAGCCCACCAGCGCGTCTGGACTCTCGTCCGGCAGCGGCCAGGGGCCACCGGTGCCGCGCAGACCCTGCACGGTCAGACCCGCCGCGTGGCGCACCAGGAACTGCTCCGCTCCGCCTCCCTCGCCGAGGAAGTCGCCGCGCGCCAGCCGCTCACCGTTTCCCTGGAGCGCCCCGACGCCCTCGACGCGCCCGCCGACCACGAACTGCACCAGCCAGCCGCCCCCGAAGGTGGTCCAGGTGCGGTCCGCATGGCCGTCCGAGTCGAGGTCCGCCGCGGCGGAGACGAGCCTCGCCTCCGGCTCGGGCGGGACCAGGTCGAGCCATGCGAAGTCGTCGCCGCGACGCAGCCACAGCGTGGCGACCCCGGACGCGTCGCGGACCAGGGCGTCGGCGCGCCCGTCGGCGTCGTAGTCGGCGATCGATTCGACCTGCTCGCCGACGTCGAGGCTCGCCCAGGGCTCGAGGGGTGCCGCGTCCGGCGCGGCGAGCAGCAGCGCCGCCCGGCTGACGAACACCTCGCCGAAGCCGTTCTGCCAGAACAGGTCGGGGCGCGCGTCGCCGTCGACGTCGCCCATGCCCGCGAAGCTCCACTCCGGACCGGGGCGGCCCAGCTCGAGCCACGGCACCAGGTCCGGACCGGTGAAGCGCAGCCGGCGACCGTCCCGCGACTCCCAGAGCAGGTCGGGGCGTGTGTCGCCGTCGACGGCGCCGGCGACCTCCCTCGCCGCCGGCGGCGGATCGTCGTCGACCGGATCGCGACCGGAATCGGGCGCCGGCGCGGGCGGCGGCGTGGACGCGCCGTCCGCCGCTGCGGCGGCGGCCGCGGCGGCGGCCGAGCCGCTGTAGCCGCCCGCCGGGGGCATGCGCGACGTGAACACGATGGGCTTCGACGGCGGCGATCGCGGTCCCTCGGCGCCGGCGGAATCGAGCCCGGAGACCTGCATGCGGAAGCTCTGGCCGACCTCGCCCTCCACGGCGACCGCGGAGATGCCGACGTCCTCCTGGAACGCGAAGTCGCCGCTGCCGTCCCACTCGATGTAGACGCGGTAGCCCTTGACCGGACCGCTGGCCTGATCCCAGGCGAGGACGGCCACCACGCGCTGGACGCTCGAGCCGTCGTCCGACGCGGGCGGCGGCGGCGAGGGCTGGGGCGCCGGATCGGATCGCGCGACCGCGCCCGAGGAGCCGCCGCCTCCGTCGCTGCACCCCAGTGCGAGCACGACCCCCAGCAGCAGAACCGAAGCCAACCCGAAGGCGCACGTCCGCGAACGCGCACCCCGATGCCCTTGCCTCATCGATCCCCCCAGACCGTCCGGCTGGCCAGAGGATAGGGCCAAGCCACGGACCGTGCGCGTGGCCCCGGAGGGGCGAATCCCGACCGGCGCCACGGCGTCCAACCCTCCATGCATCGGCCGATGCGTCCGAAAATCGACACCCCGCGACCGAATCTCGTCACCGGCAACGCCGGCGTGGGCCCCGTGGCGGCAGGGACGAGGCGCCTCCGGTCCCTCAAGTACCCGATTTCAAAGGCGTCTCAGGTTTCTTTGCCGACTTCTCGAAACTGGCACGGTCCATGCTTTTGCCTGGGGTCAGGAGGACAGGAAATCGCATGAGTGCCGCAACCGCCGTGCCCGTGACCGTCGACTTCGCCCCCGAAGAGGCTCCGCGCGAGACCACCCTGCTGGAGGTCGTTCGCGTGCTCAGCGAGATCACCACCGACGAGCGCGAGATCGTCGCCACCGTGCTGTGGATGCTGCGCTCCGGCCGCATCAAGCTGTGCGGCAACTTCCGCGACTGCCCGATCGAAGACTTCGTCTGATTTGACCCCCCACCGGGGGTGTGGATCATCGCTGCCTGGAGCTCCTGCTCCGGGGGGTGAGTGACCATGGCCAGCCGCCGCGCACCGGCGAAGAGCCGTCCCGTGAAGAAGAGTCGGCGGAAGAAGGCGTCTCCGCGCAAGGCCGCCCGCAAGAAGGCGGCCCCCGCGAAGGCCGCGCCGAAGCCGAAGGAGCCGCGCGCCCAGGCGACGGCCGCCGACCTGGCCAAGAAGCAGCGGGACATCTCGGTCTCCGAGTTCTTCGCCAAGAACCGGCACCTGCTGGGCTTCGACAACCCCTCCAAGGCGCTGCTCACGACGGTGAAGGAGGGCGTCGACAACGCGCTCGACGCCTGCGAAGAGGCCGGCATCCTGCCGACGATCCGCGTGGAGATCCAGCAGGTCTCGGACACCCGCTTCAAGATCGCCATCGAGGACAACGGCCCGGGCATCGTGCGCAAGCAGGTGCCGAAGATCTTCGGCAGCCTGCTCTACGGCAGCAAGTTCCACCGCCTGCGCCAGAGCCGCGGCCAGCAGGGCATCGGCATCAGCGCCGCCGGCATGTACGGACTGCTCACGACCGGCAAGCCCGTGCTGATCACCACGCGCACCAGCGCGCGCAGCGAGGCCCACCAGCTGGAGCTGGTGATCGACACCAAGAAGAACGAGCCGAAGGTCAAGCGCGACGACGTGGTGAAGTGGGACCGCAAGAGCGGCACCCGCGTCGAGATCGAGCTGGAGGGCGCCTACCGCGGCGGCCAGCACTCTGTCGACGCCTACATCCGCCAGATCTCGCTGGCCAACCCCCACGCCGAGATCACCTACGTGCCGCCGAAGGCCGAGGAGCACGGGGCCTCCCACACCTTCACGCGCGTGACTAAGGAGATCCCGGAGGAGACCTCCGAGATCAAGCCGCAC
>JBNLVK010000080.1:0-5916 GCA_050618055.1 Myxococcota bacterium | reverse complement strand
CTGTCGGCCCAGGCCTCGGTGGACGGCGGCTTCACCGGCATGTCGCTCACCCTGCGGGCCCGACGTCCCCAGCAGGAACCGGAAGTACCAGGACAGGCAGGCCAGCATGCCCAGGCTGCCCCAGGGTCCGATCGACTCCGGGTCGTCGGCCAGCAGGGTGAGCGACATGCCGGTGAAGCCGCCGTCCACCGAGGCCTGGGCCGACAGGAAGACGAGCACGGCGGCCACCACCATGATCGCGCCCTGGAAGACGTCGGTGTAGACCGAGGCCACGATGCCGCCGGTGACGCAGTAGAAGGCCAGCACCGCGCAGGACACCACCACGCAGGCGACCAGGCCCACCTCGCCGATCGCCGGCACGTCGGCCAGCACGTCGCGCAGCACGGTCGCCATGGCCAGGATCTGGGTGGCCAGGTAGCCGAGTACGCCCAGCAGGATCGCGAGCGCCGTCCACAGGCGGCTGGTCTCGCTGCCGTAGCGCGCCGCCACCGCGTCGGGCAGCGACACCGGGTCGCGGGCCTCGGCCAGCAGGCGCAGGCGCTTCGCCAGCAGCACGAAGGTCAGCACGTAGCCGGTGACCGCGGTCAGCACCAGCCACACCGAGCTCAGGCCCATGCGGTAGACCAGACCCGGTCCGCCCACGAAGCCGAAGCCGGAGAGCGTGGTCGAGAAGATCGCCACGCTGCTCACCACCACACCCAGGCTCCGGCCCGCCATGAAGAAGTCGCGGGGGGTGCGGGTGCGTCGCAGCGCCCACAGGCCCACCGCCAGGCAGGCGGCGCCGTAGGCCACCACCAGCACCAGCGCGATCGTCCCGCGCTGCGCCTCCACTACTCGCGGCCCTCCTCGGCGGCCACCTCGCGCGCGATGCGCCGCACCCGCTCCACGTCCTCGGGTGCGAGCACCTGCTCGTCGAAGTGGCGCAGGTAGAGCCACAGGAACCACAGCGGCACCGGCCACAGCGCGTAGAGCATGACGGCGGTCGGCAGCGGGAAGCCGAGCAGCAGGCGCGCCGGATCGTCGAGGAAGACGCGGTAGGCCGCCAGCAGCGCGAGGAACACGCCCGCGTAGAGGGCGAGCCCGATCCACAGCGGCCGCGCGACCGGGCCCAGCGAGCCGCGCCGTCGCATGCCCAGGGCGAAGCAGGCACCGAAGAAGCCGATCTGCACCAGGCCGAAGGCCGCCCCGAGCAGCGCCACCGGCGCGATGCGCGCCGCCCCGTCGGCGCCGCGCAGCAGCGTCGGGTGGTCGGGGTGGACGACGACCTGCTCGGTCGCGGGCACGACGAACACGGCCGCCAGCAGCAGCAGCGCCGCGGCCACGACCAGGCCGAGCAGGACGAGCGAGAGGCGCACCGGGTCGGCTAGGACAGCCAGCGCCCCAGCGGCGATCCGAACAGGAGCTTCGCGAACTTCTTCATGCCGTCCAGGTTCTTCGCCGTGTACGGGTAGCCGCCCTGCACCTCCTTGCCACCGAAGCGGTCGACGATCATCGGGTGCGGGTGGGTGTAGCCGCGGATGCCGGTCTCGCCGTTCACCTGGCCGACGCCGCTCTCCTTCACGCCGCCGAAGGGTGCCTCGGGGACGCCGTAGGTGAGCGCCATGTCGTTGATGCAGACGCCGCCGGTCTCCATGCGCTCGGCGATGCGGAAGCCCTTCGCCTTGTCCTTCGTCCAGACGTTGCCGTTCAGCCCGTAGGGCGAGTCGTTGGCCAGGCGCAGGGCCTCGGCCTCGTCGGACACGCGCATGATCGACACGACCGGACCGAACGTCTCCTTCGTCATCAGGTCCATGTCGTGGGTCACGTCGGTGACGACCGTGGGCTCGTAGTAGAGGCCCGGCAGGTCCGGGTTGCGGCGACCGCCGACCCGCACCCGGGCGCCCTTGGCGACCGCGTCCTCCACGTGACCCTCGATGATCGAGAGCTGACGGTCCCAGAAGACGGCGCCGATGTCCGACTCCGCGCCGCCGTTCTGGCGCAGGCGCTTCGCCCCTTCCACCACCTTGTCGACGAAGGCCTCGTAGACCTCGTCGACGGCGTAGATGCGCTCGGTGCCGCAGCAGTACTGGCCGGTGTTCATGCACGACCCGATCAGCGCGCCCGACGCGGCGCGGTCCAGGTCGGCGTCGGCGCACACGATCATGGCGTCCTTGCCGCCGAGCTCGAGGGTCACCGGGATGAGCTGGCGGCCGCAGGCCTCGGCCACCTTGCGTCCGGTCGCCACGCTGCCGGTGAACGAGATCTTGTCGACCCCCGACTCCACCAGCGCGGCGCCGGTCTGGCCGTCGCCCATCACGATCTCGAGCACGCCGTCCGGCAGCCCCGCGTCGCGGAAGAACTCGCCGACCAGCGCCGTCGAGTGGGGCGTCACCTCCGAGCCCTTCAGCAGCACGGCGTTGCCCGCCATCAGTGCCTGCACCGTCTGGTTCATGGCCAGCACGAACGGACCGTTCCAGGGCACGATGATCCCCACCACGCCGAGCGGCTTGTAGACGACGCGGAGCTGCTTGGTGAAGCCCATCACGCCGTGGATGCGGCGCTTCTCCGGCGCCAGGAACTTCTTCGCGTTCTTGGCGTAGTAGGTGAGCGAGTCGAGGCTGGCGAACACCTCCATGCCGAAGGCCTCGGTCTCGGTCTTGCCGGTCTCGCGGATCACCGTCTCGAGGATGCGGTCCTGGCGCTCCAGCACGAGATCGACCACCCGGCGCATGACGGCGGCGCGCTCTTCGAAGCCCTTCGCGGCCCAGGCCGGCTGGGCCTTGCGCGCCCGCTCGAGGGCCTGGGCGACGTCGGCCTCGCCCATGCACTCGAGCTCGCCGATCGGCTCGAGCGACGCCGGCGAGAGCAGCCGGTAGCGACGCCGCGGGCCGTCGCTCTCGAGGGGTTCGTAGATGGCCATGCACGCTCCTTCGAGGCTTCTCGTTCGAGGCGACGAGGCTACCATGGGCCCCGGAATGCTGCGAAATCGCCGGGTATCCGCGGCCGTCGCCGTCCTGCTCCTGGCCTCCGCCTGCACCTCGGTCAACCCGGCCACCGGACGCCGCGAGATCGTGCTGATGTCGGCGGAGGACGAGCGCCGCATCGACGAGCAGGCGTCGAAGCAGATCGAGAGCCAGATGGGCCTGGTCACCGACCCCAGGCTCACCGAGTACGTGTCCGCCATCGGCCAGGCCCTGGCCGAGCACTCGCCCCGGCGCGACGTCGAGTACCGCTTCCAGATCATCGAGTCGGAGGAGCCGAACGCCTTCGCCCTTCCCGGCGGCCACATCTACGTCTCGCGCGGACTGCTGGTCGTGGCCAACTCGGAGGCCGAGGTGGCCAACGTGCTCGGCCACGAGATCGGCCACGTGGCGGCCCGCCACGCGGCGCAGCAGCAGGCCCACGTGCAGACGCTGGGCCTGGCGACGCTGCTCTCCGACCTGATGAGCGGCGGCGCGCCGGACCAGCCCGAGTCGGAGCCCCTGTCGGGTCACTTCGTCGCCCGCTACGCGCGCAACCAGGAGCGCGAGGCGGACCGCATCGGGCAGGACATCGCCATCTCCGCCGGCGTCGACCCGCGCGGGCTGTCCCGCTTCCTCGGCACCCTCGACAACCTGGGCCGCATCACCCAGGGCTTCTCCACGCCCCAGAGCTACTTCGCCACTCACCCGGCTGCGCGCGAGCGCATGCTCGAGGCGTCGGCGCGGGCCGAGACGCGGGAGTGGCTCGACCCGGTGGAGCTGCGTCGCGAGTGGCGGCCCGGCTTCTCCGTCAGCACCGACCGCGAGAGCTTCCTGCGGCGCATCGAGGGCATGGCGGTGGGCCGCCCGGCCTCCGAGGGCGTCTTCATCGAGGAGCGCTTCCTGCACCCGGATCTCGACTTCTCGCTGCGCTTCCCCCACGGCTGGAACCTCTCGAACCAGAGCAGCCAGGTGGTGGCCCTCTCGCCCAAGCGGGACGGCGTCGCCCTGCTCCAGCTCGACAGCCAGGGCGACGATCCGGAGGCCGCGGCCCGCGCCTACGCCCGCCGCGAGGAGCTGCGGCTCCAGCGCGCCGGCAGCCTCCGGGTGGGCGGGCTGCCCGCCTTCCGCGGTGAGGCGGTGGTGCCCACCAGCTTCGGCCGCACCCACGCCGAGATCACCTGGATCGCCCACGGCGGCAACATCTACCGCCTGGTGGCCGGCATCGAGCCCGGCTCGCTGCGCAAGTACCAGGGGCTGTTCCGCAAGTTCGCCCACAGCTTCCGGCCGCTGACACCCGAGGACCGCGGCGAGATCACCGAGCTGCGGCTGCGGCTCACCCGGGTGCAGCCGGGCGAGTCGATCGACGCCCTGTCCGAGCGCGTCGGCAACGAGTGGAGCAGCTTCTACACGGCCGTCGCCAACGGCCTGCCCGTCGGCACCCCGCCGCCGCCGGGGACGCTGGTGAAGGTGGCGGTGCGCGAGGCGTACCGGCCGGCGCCGCTCGACTAGCTCCCGCGCACCTCGCGCAGGGCGGCGATCACCTCGTCGTGGATGCCGCCGCAGGTCGCCGCGACACCGCGGTTCGCGGCCAGCGTCCGGCCGCGGGTGAAGTCGAGGGGAGTGCCCTCGACATCGGTCACCCGCCCGCCGGCGCACTCCACCACCAGGCTTCCCGCCGCGTGGTCCCAGATCTTCTCCTGGTAGTCGGCGCGGGTCGGCAGCCGCAGGTAGATCGAGGCGTCGTTGCGGGCCACGGCGGCGTACTTGCACTGGCTGTCGATGCGGAACGGCTCCGAGCGGATGCCGAGGCGGGCCACCACGCGGGCCGACTCGTCCTGGTCCGAGTGGGCCGACTCCACCGACTCGCAGAAGCGCGCGTCCGACGCCTTCTGGATGTCGCCGACCGCGATGGGCTCGCCCGGGTCGTCGTCGGCCCACAGCGACGCGACGCGAGCGCGCTGGCCGCGCACGGCGGTGAACAGCGCCCCGCGGTCGTCGCCCAGCGGCAGGTTCGGGCAGCCCAGCACGCCGAGCACGACCTCGCCCTCCTCGATCAGCCCCAGCGCCACCGCGTACTGCTCGCCGCGCAGGAAGCCCTTCGTGCCGTCGATCGGATCCAGGGTCCAGTAGCGATCGCCGGAGGCCTCGGCGTTGCCCAGGTCGATCCAGGAGAGCACCTGCTCCTCGTCCACCTCAGAGCCCAGGTCTTCGGCCACCCGCTCCACGACGACGGCCCGCAGCCCCGCCTGGGCGTCCTCGCGCAGGGTGGCCGAGTCCTCCTCGCCGACGACGCCGTCGGCGGGCAGGTGCTCGGCCAGGCGCGCACACACGATCGCCTGGGAGGCGAAGTCGGCGACGGTGACCGGGCTCTTGTCCTTCTTCTCGAGCGTCTCGGGCCGCACCAGCCTCTGCTGCACGCTGCGGCACACGCGCGACGCGGCCCGCACCGCAGCGACGGCCGCCCCGAGCTCCGCGTCCCGCTCTCCGCTCCCAGCCCCCATCGTCGCCTTCCTCCCACGCGTGGCGCCGGGAGCATGCTGGCGCCGGGCCCGCTTGTAAAGCCGGCGCGGGGACGGGGCCCCGCAAAAGGCAACGCCCCGCCGAGGCGGGGCGTTGCGCAGTCGAGTCTGCGGTGCGTTCGAGCCGCTGGCTCTACTTGCGGATCCGCTTCCGGCCCAGGAGCGCCATGCCGACGGCACCCGAACCGAACAGGAGCAGGAGACCCGGCTCCGGAATGAAGTGGACCAGCAGTCGGCTGACGGTACCGCTCAGGTCGCCGTCTCCCGGTCCGACGACCGTGATGTGGTTGGCGGTCACCATCTGCAGCACGCCCGACGCCTGCGCGGTCGACGACGTGGTCGACAGCGGACCGTGGGCGAAGCCGCTCTCCTGGAACACCTGGAAGCCGGCGTTCGCCGTCCGGTTCACGGCGCTCACGGTCTTGACCGTGTAGGGCGCGCCGATGACCGAGATG
>JBNLVK010000079.1:0-20433 GCA_050618055.1 Myxococcota bacterium | reverse complement strand
CAGATTCCGCTGGCGCTCCCCGTCGGCAGGCGCTACCCCGGTCCGGACGCTCTCGGAAGGAGCCCCCCATGTCCCGCGTTTCGCGTGCCCTGTTCGTCCTCCTGGTGCTGCTGGGTGGGCTGGCCCTCACGGGCTGCCAGACCCTCCGCGCCGCCGCCCCGGCCGCCGCCGGATCGCGCCCCATCGACCGGGTGCTCGCCAGCGGCGAGCTGCGCGTGGGCCTGTCGGGGAACCAGCCGCCGCTCAACATGAAGAACCGCAAGGGCGAGATCATCGGCTTCGAGGCCGACCTGGCGCGCACGCTGGCCGAGTCGATGGGCCTGGAGGTGCGCTTCGTCGTGCTGCCGTTCGCCGACCTGCTGTCGGCGCTCGAGGGCGGCGACGTCGACCTGGTGGCCTCGGGCATGACCATCACGCCGGACCGCAACGCGCGGGTCGCCTTCGCCGGTCCGTACCTGGTCTCCGGCAAGTCGCTGCTCACCCGGTCGGAGGCGCTGTCGAACGCCGAGTCGCTGGAGGTGCTCGACGATCCGACGCGCACCTACGCGGCGCTCGAGGCCTCGACCAGCGAGAACTTCGTAAGGGGCATGCTGCCGAAGGCGAAGCTCGTCACCACGGGCGACTACGACAGCGCAGTGCAGATGGTGATCGACGACGAGGTCGACGCGCTGATCGCCGACTTCCCGATCTGCGCGCTCTCGATCCTGCGCTTCCCGGACGCGGGCCTGTCGCGCCACCACACGCCCTTCACCATCGAGCCGCTCGGCATCGCCCTGCCGCCCGACTCGCCGCTGATGACGAACCTGGTGCAGAACTACCTGCGCACCCTCGACGACACCGGCATCCTCACCAACCTGAAGGCGAAGTGGTTCTCGCCGGGCGACTGGATCGCAGAGCTTCCCTGACCCCATGCACCGGCGCTCCCCCCGCCTTCCCGTCGCGAACGCGCTCGTCGGCCTGCTCGGCTGCCTGACGCTGCTGGTCGCCTGCGCCGGCGGATCGTCGAACGGCGGCCGCACGGTCCTGCTCTCCGACGACGACGCCGGCATTCCCAGCGCCGGCGGCGCCGCCCGCCGTCAGCCCCGGCTCTCGACACGCTACGACGACAAGCGGGTCGGCGACGAGGCGGCCGAGGACGTGGCGACCCAGCTGGGTCTGCTGGGCGACGCCGAGCTCGACGCCTACATCACGAGGATCGGCAACCGGCTGCTGCGCGGCGCCCCGCGCCAGGGCTTCCGCTACCAGTTCTCGGTGGTCGACCAGATCGAGCCCAACGCCTTCGCGCTGCCGGGCGGCCACATCTTCATCTCGCGCGGCCTGCTGGCCCTGGTCAACACCGAGGACGAGCTGGCCAACGTGATCGGCCACGAGATCACCAACGCCGCCTCGCGCCACGCGGCGGCCAGCCAGGCCGTCGCCCGCGCCCAGAACCCGCTGACCCCGCCCTGGATGCGCGCCGCCAACATGGCGGCCTACAGCCGCGACATGGAGCGCGACGCGGACCGCGGCGGCCAGATGCTCGCGGCGGCGGCCGGCTACGACCCGATGGGCATGTCCACCTTCCTGGCCAGCCTGGGCCAGTGGCAGCAGCTCGAGGCCGGACCGCGCGGGCCGTCATTCTTCGACACCCACCCGGGCTCGGTCGAGCGCGCCAGCACCAACGCCATGCGCGCCTCGGAGCTGCGCCCCCGCAAGAACCCGGCGCTGGGCGACACGCGCCAGTCGCTGCTCGCGAAGGTCGAGGGACTGCCGGTGGGTCCGCGGCGCGAGGGCGGCGTCTTCCTGGGCGATCGCTTCCTGCACCCGTCGCTCGGCTTCCAGATGCGCTTCCCCGACGGCTGGCGGCTCCAGAACACCAACCAGGCGGTGGGCGCCATGTCGCCCCACCGCGACGCGATCATCTACCTCACCGCCGACCTGCCCCCTGGCGACCTGGAGAAGGTGGGGACCGATTTCCTCCAGAAGATGACCGACGGGCGGGCGAAGATCCGCAGCTCGCAGCCGGTCAAGCTGGGCTCCCTCGACGCCTGGCGCATCGAGGCCGAGGCGGCCAGCGGCCAGGGGCAGATGTACCTGCTCTCCACCTTCTTCGTGTTCCGCGACGGGACCTGGCGCATCACCGGCATGACGCCGGCGCTGATCTCGCGCAAGCACCAGGGCCAGATGCTGGCCACCATGCGCAGCTTCCGTCCGCTGAGCGTGGCCGAGAGCGCGCGCATTCGCGACGAGCGCCTGCACGTGGTGAGCGCGCGGCGCGGCGAGGACCTGGAGGCGCTCGGCCATCGCACCGGCAACCAGTGGTCGCCGCTGCGCACGTCGATCGCCAACGCGCTCGCGAGCACGGTGCGCTTCCAGGGCGGCGAGCAGGTGAAGATCGCCCGCGTCTCGCAGTAGCGAGGCATTCCGACGCGGCCTGCCCCACCCCTTCGGGACCGGCTGCCCCAGCCGCCCCGGCGCGCTCCGGGGCGTCACGCCCGCCCGCCGTCGCAGCCGGCCACGACGCGGTGCAACACAACGTTGCGCGATCCCCCCACCGCGCCACGAGCTTCGTTCCCAAGCCATTCCAGGTGGTTGCAGACCCGGCGCGCCCCACTCCGCCGCGCTGCGCCACGAAAGCTGGCACGCCCCCTGCAATTTCACCGCGGCGTTCACCCATCCACGACGGCGGCCCGACGGTGTGCGGCGGGCGGGTCGTGGGCATCGCCGAGAAGGAAGAGGAACGGACCTTGGACAACGATCGGATCTTCGCTGCTTATGCCCTGCTGCTGCTGGCGGGCGTCGCCTCCGTCATCACCGCCTCCGTCATGGCCGGCATCGCCGCGCTGCCGTCGGCCGGCGTGTTCCTGGAGCACGTGGCCCTGAGCTTCGGCTTCCGCGCCGCCTACAAGAGCCTGGGCGGCTTCGAGTGGGCCCACGACGCCGCGGCGTTCGTCGGCTGGATCACCACCCCCGAAGAGACCCACGAGATCCCCCACACCGGCGCCCAGGCCGCAGCCTAGGGGCGGCCTTCAGGCGCGGCAGACGTCCCCGACCTGGGGTCCGATCTTCTCCGCGATCGGACCCACCAGGTCGGGGTCGAAGCCGAACAGCGCGAGGGCGTTGCCGCCCAGCATGCGGCGCGTCTCCTCCTCGGGAACGTCGCCGAAGGTGGTGCGCAGCGCGTCCAGGGTGTTCGGCCAGGTGCCCTCGAGGTGCGGGTAGTCGGAGCCCCACATGTACCTGTCGACGCCGATGCGATGGCGGTCGACGGCCTCGTGGGCCGGCAGGAACGACGCCCCCAGCCAGCACTGGCGCTCGAAGTACTGGGTCGGGCGCAGCGACAGCTCCTTCGTGAAGTGCTGGAAGAAGGGCAGGTCGGCCTTGAACTCGAGGCAGCGCAGCGTCTCCAGGATCCAGGAGCAGCCGGTCTCGGTCAGCACGAGGCGCAGCCCCGGGTGGCGCTCGAAGGCGCCGGACCACACCAGCGCGGTGAACGGCCGGTGGGCCCACATGTCCACCTCGCTGATGTACATGGCGGTGGCCGCGGGCACGTCGCCGTAGTCGGGCGACCAGCCCGAGTGCGAGTGCACCGGCATGCCGAGCTCCTCGCACACCGACCACAAGGGCTCGTAGCGCGGATGGTGGTAGAAGGGATGGTCGCCGGTCGAGGTCGGCAGCAGCACGCCGCCCCACAGCCCCCGCTCCCTGGCGTCGCGCACCTCCTGCACCGTCACGTCGATGTCGTCGACGTTGACGAGCGCCACGCCGGCGTGCCGGCCCGGGTTCGCGTTGCACAGGTCGGCCAGGAAGCGGTTGTAGGCCTGGATGCCGGCCAGGTTCTCCGCCGGGTCGATCTTCGCCCGGTACTGCATGAGTCCGGCGCCGAAGGGTGCCATCTGCGGGAAGATGACCTCGCCGGCGACGCCGTCGGCCTCGAGCTCGGCCAGGCGCGTGGCCGGATCCCACTCGCCCTTGCGCGGCGAGAGCGCTCCGCCCTCTTCGCTGAGCATGGCCAGCAGCGCCTCGTCCGATCGGGAGAGCGCCCGATCGCCCGCCAGCCGCACCCGGCTGAAGCCCTCGTCGCCCGCCCTCTCGGCGTAGTCGTCGACGGCGTCCTGGTCGAAGAAGGTGCCGGCGCGGCTCGCCATCTCGCGGGCGAAGGCGACCCACCAGCGGTCGGCGGCGTCGCGGTGCTTCGCCGGCAGGTACTCGCGATAGATGGCGGGCAGGGCGCCCGCGTGGCAGTCGGAGCTGATGACGAGCAGTCGCGACACGCTAGATCCCCGGGATCACTCCCGTCGGGTTCTCCCCCGCGGCGAGCTTCTTGGCGCGGTCGACGAGCTGGGCCTCCATCTCCTCGCGCCGGATCATGATGACGAAGTCTCCCTTGCGGATGCCCTCGACGGCGAACCCGGCCAGCTCGTCCAGGTCCTGCACCGGCAGCTCGATGCCGACCTTCTTCATGCCCGCCATGAAGTCCTCGAAGGTCGTCTCCGATCCCTCGGGCACCGGCTTCTCGCGGGCCAGCTCGGCGGGGCGGTTGCGCTTGGTCGTCCAGATGCCGGTGGCGAGCATGCCGCCCGACGGATAGAAGATGGCGGCGCGCAGCTTCGTCTCGTTGGCGAGCTGGGCGTCGAGGCACTCGGTGAGGATCGAGATGGCGGCCTTGCTGGAGGCGTAGACCGACTGGCCGGCCAGCGGCGCGATGCCGCCGTCGCCCGACGAGGTGTTCATCACCAGCCCCTCCTCGCCGGACGCGATCATGCGCGGCACGAAGGCCTGGATGCCGTGCATCACGCCGTGCACGTTCACGCCGTGCACCCACGTCCAGTCGTTGGGCGTGGTCTCCCAGACGTTGAGCTGGGCCACCGACACGCCGGCGTTGTTGCACAGCAGGTGGCAGCCGCCGAAGGTCGACCAGGTGTGGTCGGCCAGCGACTCGAGGGCCTCGAAGCGGCGCACGTCGGTGACCTGCGACGTCACCGGACCCAGCGCCGACAGCTCCTTCTCGGCCGCGGCGATGGCCGGCTCCTCCACGTCGGCCAGCACCACCTTCATGCCCTGGCCGAGGAAGGCCTTGGCGAGCGCCTTGCCGATGCCCGAGGCGCCGCCGGTCACCACCGCCACCCGATCCCGCAATTCCTTCATGATCCGTCCTCCGCCGTCGTCGTGGGACCCATCATATAGCGAAATATATCATTGCACTCGACTGTAATCTTCGTCTAGACTGCCTCCCCATGGCGACCGCCGACCCGTCCAACCCCTTGGAATCCATGGTGGAATCGAAGGGGAGCCCGAGTCCGGCCCTGTCGCGCCGCGAGCGCCGCAAGCTGGAGATGCACGCCCGGATCGTGCTGGCGGCGCGCGACCTGTTCGAGGAGCAGGGCTTCGGCGAGACGCGGGTGGCGGACATCTGCGAGCGGGCCGACATCGCCCAGAAGACCTTCTTCAACCACTTCCCGACCAAGCTCGACGTGCTGCGCGAGATCGCCCACAGCGGCATCGAGGAGCTGATGTTCGACATCGAGGACATCCGCAAGGCGGAGCTCTCGACGGCGCAGCGCATCCACCGCTTCTTCGACACGGTCGGGAGCCACATCAGCGACGCGGGTCCGCGCAACCGCGAGCTGCTGGTCGAGCTGGTGCACCTGATCAGCGGCGACGCCGCCGAGCGCAGCGAGCAGGCGCGGCGGCTGCTGGCGGCGATGCAGGGCATCGTGGAGGACGGCCTGGTGCTGGGCGACGTCACCCGCCGCCACGATCCGCAGGCGCTGACCGAGATGATCCTCGGCGCCTACTACGTCCTCGTCTTCAACTACGCGAACCTCGACGACTTCCCGATTCGCGAACGCGGCCAGGCGGCGGCCCGCATCCTCGCCGACGCGCTGGCACCCCACCCGGAGGAGACCCATGGCACGACGTGATCAGGAACACGTCCAGCTTCCGATCCCCAACGGCTGGTTCGCGGTGGAGTTCAGCCGCGAGCTGCGCGAGGGCGACGTCCGCCCCATCCACTACTGCGGCGAGGACCTGGTGCTGTTCCGCACCCGGTCCGGCGAGGCGCGGGTGCTCGACGCCTTCTGCCCGCACCTGGGCGCCCACCTGGGCCACGGCGGACGGGTGATGGGCGAGACGGTGCGCTGCCCCTTCCACGCCTGGCAGTTCGACGGCGCGAGCGGCCAGTGCACCCACATTCCCTACTGCGAGCGCATTCCCGCCACGGCGAAGCTGCGCGCCTGGGACGTCCAGGAGAAGAACGGCTTCATCTGGATCTGGTACCACGCGGAGGGCGAGAAGCCCACGTGGGACTTCCCGGAGAAGCCGGTCTTCGAGGGCCGCGACGCCGAGTGGTCCGAGCCGCGGGCCTTCGAGAAGGTGCTCGACGCCCACATCCAGGACACCCACGAGAACAACAACGACCCGGTCCACTTCTTCTACGTGCACGGCGCCAGCGAGATCCCGGAGTCTCAGATCCAGTTCACGCCGGACAGCACCCACTACCGCATCACCAGCACCCACGAGGCCGACTACCCGAACGGCACCTTCCAGATGACCTTCCACCGCGACTCCTGGGGCCTGGGCCTCAACTGCATGGACATGGCGGGCATCCCGGGTGTCGGGCTGATGATGTTCGCCGCCACCACGCCCATCGACGCCAACCGCGTGCACTCGCGCTGGCTGCTGACGGCGACGCGCAACATGGTCGACCTGGCCGGTGAGGAGTTCATGAAGAACATCACCGAGGGCATCGAGCAGGACCTGGAGATCTGGAAGCACAAGGTCCACCGCGCCAACCCGGTGCTGTGCGAGGGCGACCACTACCTGGCCGACTACCGCAAGTGGGCGCGCCAGTTCTACACGAACCCGGTGGGCGACGTGCCCAGGGAGGGCCGCTGATGGACCGCTACCTGATCGTCTCGTCCGACGGCCACGCCGGCCCCCACGCGGCCGAGTACCGCGACTACGTCGACCCCGAGTACCGCGACACCTTCGACGTGGCCCTGCCCATCCAGATCCAGATGACCGAGGCGGCGGCGAAGAGCTTCCTGGTCGACGAGATCAACAAGGAGTGGCGCAAGGGCCGCGACTACGAGCTGTCCGGCGCCTGGGACGCCGAGGCGCGGGACAAGGTGCTCGACGCCGACGGCGTGGCGGCCGAGGTGCTCTTCCCGGACGGCGTCACCGAGATGAACGCGCCGCCCTTCGGCGCCGGCTTCAGCATGGCGCCCGAGGGCGTCACCGCCGACCTCCAGTGGGCCGGCTGCGTGGCCCACAACCGCTGGATGGCCGAGTTCTGCGCGACGGCGCCGGAGCGGCGCATCGGGCTGGTCTGCATTCCGGTGCTGTGGGACATCGATCGCTCGGTGGAGGGCATCCGCCAGGCCCACGAGAGCGGGCTGCGCGGGGTGGTCTTCCCGCCGCGCTGGGGGACCTTCGACGCCTACCACCACCCGCGCTACGACCCGGTCTGGGAGGTCTGCCAGGACCTCTGCATGCCGGTCCACTTCCACTCGGGTCCGGCGCCGGTCGAGGAGTACTTCGGACCCATGCCGCCGCCGGAGGGTCACGTGGCGCCGCCGGGCGCGATGGGCGTCTACATCACCGAGGTGGCCATGTGGCTGGTGCGGCCGCTCACCTTCATGCTGTGGGGCGGCGTCTTCGAGCGCTTCCCGCGGCTCAAGGTGGCGCTGGTCGAGGGGACCTGCGTGTGGGTGCCCGAGTACCTGCAGCTGCTCGAGCAGCGCTACTCGGAGACCCACTACTCCCAGAAGCTCGGCGACTACCGCAGCCACCTGTCCATGTCGCCGGTCGACTACTTCAAACGCAACGTGCGCGTGGGCGCGTCCTGCATGCCGCGGCGCGAGGCCGAGATGCGCCACGAGATCGGCGTCGACACGATCATGTGGGGCACCGACTATCCGCACCCGGAGGGCAGCTGGCCGTATACTGCCGACCAGCTCCGCGACACCTTCCACGGACTGCCCGAGGACGAGATCGGCCGCATCCTCGGCGGCAACGCCGCCGAGTTCTACGGCCTCGACACCGAGAAGCTGGCGCCGCTGGTGGCGCGCATCGGCCCCGAGAAGCGGGCGTTCCAGGACTGAAAGGAGTCCCCATGACGGACGGACCGAAGATCAACCCCGGCGACATCATCCTGTGGCCGATGCTGAAGATGACCTACGACACGAGCCCGGAGAAGATCCGCGCGCTGCTGCCGCCGGGCATCGAGACCTCGGACACGTCGCAGGTCCACCTGACCACCTACTGCTTCCCGGTGCCGGACGTGCCCGAGTATGGCGTGCTGATCAACGTCGACGCCGACTACCAGGGCGAGAAGGGCTTCTACACGCTGGGCTACGGCATCGACCAGGAGTCGGCGGTGTTCATCAGCCGCGACCGCAACGGCCAGCCGAAGTATCCCTGCCAGATCGACTACTACCGCATGCTCGACACGGTGCACGCCCGCTGCACCCACCAGGGCTACACCTTCCTCGAGTTCGACGGCAAGGCCGCCGAGCCGGTCGACCACCCGCCGGAGCACACCGAGACCGAGTGGTGGATCAAGGTCTCGCCCGGCGTGGGCATGGATCCCCAGCAGGTGACCTACGACTTCCCGCCCCACGTGGTGCGCGTGCACACGAAGTACGGCACCGCCTTCAACCAGAAGGTCGAGGGTACGCTCACGCTGCGCGACAGCCCCTGGGACCCGATCGCCGAGCTGCTGCCGATGGAGAGCGAGGTGTCGGCGCGCCTGTGGACGCCGTCGGCCTTCGAGCGCGACATCACGCTGGCGGGCAAGCTCGACCCGGACGCCTTCGCCCCGTTCATCGACACCATCAGCGGCTCGCGCTGGCCGGGACAGAGCGGCGGTCCGAAGCGGGGGTGAGCCGTCCTCTTCGTCGGGCGCTCGCCCGATCCGCCCTCGCGCTGGCTCTCGCCCTGGTCGCATGCGGAGATCCGCCCGCGCCGGAGCCCGACTCGACACGGGTCACGCTGGCCATCGACGGCGTGGGCGAGCTGCCGATCCACCTGAACCCGAACGACCGCATGATCACCCCGATGGTGCTGGAGAAGCGCCACTGGGAGCCGATCGAGACCCACTGGTTCGTGCAGTCGCTGCGGCCCGGCGACGTGGTCGTCGACGTGGGCGCGAACGTCGGGTACTACACGCTGATCGCCAGCCGCCTCGTAGGCGAGACCGGCCGCGTCTACGCCTTCGAGCCGGACCCGGAGAGCTTCGCCCTGCTCACCCGCAACGTGCGCGAGTCGGGGCTCGACAACGTGGTGCTCGAGCAGAAGGGCGTCTCGGACCGGGCCGGCACGCTCGAGCTCTACCTCTCCGAGAGCAACCGGGGCGACCACCGCATCTTCCAGCCCGAGGGCGAGAGCCGCCGCACCATCGAGGTGGAGAGCGTGGCGCTGGACGACTACTTCGCGGGCCGGCACGCGGAAGTGGACTTCGTGAAGATCGACACCCAGGGCGCGGAGCTGCTGATCCTGCGCGGCATGCGGGAGATCCTGGCCGGGAACGACCGGCTGGTGCTGGCGGTGGAGTACGCGCCGAAGCTGCTGCGCGAGTTCGGCTTCGACGCCCTGGAGCTGCTCGACCTGCTCGAGGCGAACGACTTTCGCTTCTTCGACATGAACGTGCCGGTGAAGGCCGGCCTGTTCGAGACCGACCGCGCCGTGCTCCAGAAGTACTACCGCGACCGCAGCGACTTCTTCACGAATTTGCTGTCGGTGAAGGCGCCTGTCGTCGAGGCCGGCACCGATGCGCCGGGCTTCCCGCGCCCCGAGGCGCCGCCCGCCGGCTAGCCGCCCGGCGTGAAGCGCACGCGCATCTCGCTGCACGTGCGCACCAGGGCCGAGTTCTGGAGCACCGGTCCGTCGGCCGCATACTCCAGGTTCGGCATGCGGCGCAGCACCTCGCGAATGGCCACGCGCATCTCCATGCGGGCCAGGTTCGCCCCCATGCAGAAGTGGGAGCCGATGCCGAAGGCCACGTGGTGCGGGTTGCGGTCGACGATGAAGCGGTCCGGGTCGGGAAACTCGCGCTCGTCGCGGTTGGCCGACGGGTAGAGCACCAGCACCTGCTGGCCCGCCTCGATCTTCTCGCCCCGCAGCTCCGTGTTCTGGACGGCGGTGCGCCCGAAGTTGCGCACCGGGGAGACCAGGCGCAGCATCTCCTCGACGGCCGCGGGGATCAGCGACGGATCGTCGATCAGCCGCTGCCGCGCCTCGGGGTGCTCGATCAGCAGCTGGATGCCGCCGGAGAGCCCGTTCCGGGTCGTCTCGTTGCCGGCCACCATCAGGATCACCAGCAGCTTGATCAGCTCGTCGTTCTGGAGCGCCGGCGCCTCGGCCGCGTCGCCGAAGGCCTGCGTGAAGGCGCCCTCGTCGTAGGTCTCGAGCAGGCCCTGGTCCTTCGCGCCGACCAGGATGCTCACCAGGTCGTCCTGGGGGTCGCGGCGCCGGTCCTCGATCACCTCGGTGACGTAGGCGGCGTACTCGAGGAAGGCCTGGCCGGCGCGCGCCATGATCTCCGGATCGGCGAAGTTGCCCTCGGCGGCGATCATGGCGTCGGACCACTCGTGGAAGTGGTCGTAGTCCTCGTCGCGGATGCCGATCATGGCGGCGATGAGCCGCAGCGGCAGCGGCACCGAGATGGCCTCGACGAAGTCGCACTCGCCGTCGGCGACGACCGCGTCGATCGCGTCGGCCGTGATCCGGGTGAAGACCTCCTCCAGCCTCTTCACCATGCGCGGCGTGAAGCCCTTGTTGAGCAGACCACGCAGCCGGCCGTGGCGCGGCTCCTCTTCGTCGATCAGCCCGATCTTCACCGGGTTGCCCGGGCGCACGCCCTGGCCCGAGGTGAACAGCTCCTGGTGCTTCGAGACGTGGACCACGTCGGCGAAGCGCGACACGACCCACAGGCCGTCGGGCTCGGACCAGTGAACCGGGGAGTGGTCGCGGAGCCAGCGCATCCGCTCGCGCATGGCTCCCTCCTCCCAGCTGCGGGAATCGAGGAAGGGGACGTCGACGTTCACGGGTTTCTCCGGGCGAAGAGCGACTCGGTCAGCTCGGTGAGGAAGCGGGTCTGGTCCGCGCGCGCGTCGTCGGCGAGCAGGTCGTCGCCGACCAGCTCGCGGTAGAGCGGAGCGATCGTGTGGTAGCCGACCACGGCGTGGAAGAGCGCCAGCACCACGAGCGGGATCTCGCGCTTCGCGAAGCGGGCCTGCTCGTCGGCGGCCTCCACCGTGGCGAAAGCCTTCGCGAACATGGGCGCCAGGCGTTCGCGCAGCGCCGGCGTCATGCGCTGGCCGCCGGCCAGCGTCTCGTGGAGCAGCAGGCGGGGCAGGTGCGGGTGGGCCGCCAGCAGGCGCATCACGGTCTCGATCATCTCGCCCGGCCCGGGTCGCTCGGCGGGCGGCGCCTCGATCACCCGGTCGAGCAGGGCCAGCACCGGGCCGAAGCCGCGGTCGAGCACCGCGGCGTAGAGCCGGTCCTTGCCGTCGAAGTGGTTGTAGAGGCTGGGCGTGCGGATGCCGACCGCCGCCGCCACGTCGCGCAGCGCCGTCCCCTCGTAGCCCTTCTCCGCGAACAGGGCCTCGGCGGCGTCGAGGATGCGCTCGGCGGTGCGCTCGCCCTTGCGCGCGGGCGCCGGCGACCGGTCGAAGGGCGCGGAGCTGGGGAAGGCGGGGGGCACCCGGCCAGATTAAACTAACGATCGATAGTTCGTCAATGCCCCTCGGGGGCCGCGCGGGGCCCCTAGCGCAGCCCCAGACGCTCGTACTGCTCCGCCGGGGCCTCCACCTCGTCGAGGGCCGCGCGCAGCAGGTCGATGGCGCGCTTCTCGTCCGCGCTGCCCACCCGGTTGCGCTCCTCGTCCGGATCCTCCTCCAGGTCGAAGAGCACGTGCTCGCCGGGCGTGGCGCCGGCCGACCAGAAGGGCAGCAGGTCGCCAGGCTCGAAGGGCTGGCGGATCACCGGCACGTCGCTGCCGGGCATGGTGTCGAGGCGCGCCCGCTGGTCCGGACGCGGCATGCGCACCCGGTCGCCCAGCCGGCGCAGCAGGTCGGCCGGCAGGTGGTGGATGGGCATGGTCGACCAGCGGTTGCTCCACATGGAGAGCGGGAAGTTGTCGCCGACCGCGCCGCGACCGTACTTGGTCCTGCCGTCGATCACGTGCACCTGGTGGCCGTAGATGCCGGCCAGCGCCCACTCGCGCACCGCGTCGGCGCGCCCCTCGATCACCGGCAGCAGCGAGCGACCGTGGGTGCGGTGGCGCGGCTCGACGCCGAACAGGTCGGCGACGGTGGCGAACAGGTCGACGTTGGTGCTGAGCGCGTCCACCGACCGGGGCGCCTGTCCCGGCCAGGCCACCAGCAGCGGCGTGTGGCCCAGCGTGTCGTAGATGGGCAGGCGCGGCTTGCCGAAGGCGTCGTGCTCGCCCAGGTAGTGGCCGTGGTCGGTGCAGACCACGATGGCGGTGTCCTCCCACAGCCCCAGCTCGTCGACGGTGTCGAGCAGCTTCCCGAACCAGTGGTCGATCATCGAGAGCTTCGCGCCGTAGTTGGCGCGCACGTGGCGCGCCTCGCGCTCGGACAGGATGCCCTTCTCGCGCACGCCCACTGCGTAGGGCGGCCAGATCATGCGCTCGCCCTCCCAGTCCGCGTCGTAGCGCGACGCCCAGGGCTCGGGCGTGTCGAAGGGCTCGTGGGGGTCGAACTCGTCGACGAACAGGAAGAAGCGCTCGTGGTGCCGGCCCTGGGTCTTCAGCCAGTCGCAGGCCGACTGCATGGTGCGCGGCCCCGGGAAGTCCTCCTCGCCGCGGAACCAGGTGCGCGAGACGTCGTAGGGCATCTGGCGCGGCACGCCGGTGGAACCGGCGCGCCGGGCCGGCAGCGCCGGCGCCCCCGCCCAGGACGGATCCTCGCGGGTCTTCCACGGATCGCCCTCGTGGCCCCGCAGGTAGTCCCAGGCCTCGAAGTCGGTGTGGTAGTTCTCGCCGCCGCTCTCGAACAGGTGCGGGTGATCGGTGCACAGCATGGTCGGCACGCCGAGGAGGCGCAGGTGCCAGGTGATGGCGTCCTCCCAGATCTCGATCGAGCCCCACGGCTTCCACAGGAAGTCGAGCGCGCCGCACAGGATGTCGTGGCGCGCCGGCATGCAGGGCAGCGACCCGGAGAAGTGGCGCTCGAAGCGCAGCGCGCGCGCGGCGAAGCGATCGAGCTGGGGCGTGTCGAACTCGCGGCCGCCGTAGGCGCCCAGCATGTGGCGGTTCAGGCTGTCGAGCAGGACGACGATGGCGCGCGTCGGGCGCGCAGGAGCAGGGGCGTTCACGGTCCGGCTCAATCGCCGCGGCAGAAGCGGGCGATGCCGGCCGCCGTCTCCCGGCTGATCTCGGGGCAGGCCGCCGCGAAGATCTCGGTGCCGTGGATCGTTCCCATCACCGTGCGGCAGCGGGCCGGCACGCCGGCGCGCAGCAGCAGGCGGTAGAACTCGACGCCCTCGTCGCGCAGCGGATCGCACTCGTTCACGCTGATGATCGTCGGCACCAGCCCCTCCACGTCCTCCTCGGTGGCGAAGCCGGGCCAGGCCAGCGGATCGCGCTTCTCGAAGGCCTCGATGCCGTAGGCCATGGCGCCGCGGTTGTTGTGCAGGTAGAGCAGGATGCCCTCGTTCTCGACGCTCGACGGCAGCCGCTCCTGGGGCCAGTGGCCGGCGATGTAGGGACACAGGGCGAACAGTCCCTGGATGAGGCCCAGGTCGCCGTCGCGCTTCAGCTTCATGCCGGTGGCGAGCGTCAGGTTCCCGCCGCCGCTCTCGCCGGCGACGATGATGCGGGAGGGGTCGATGCCCAGGGCGTCGGCCTGGGAGGCCAGCCACTTCACGCCGCTCACGCAGTCGTTCAGGCCGGCCGGGAAAGGCGCCACCTCCTCGGCGGACGACGGCATCAGGCAGTTGCGGAAGTCGACCATGGCGACGGCCACGCCCTGCGCGGCGATGATCCGACCCCAGGCGCGGTACATGCCGTCGAAGCACGACATCACCTGCATGCCGCCGCCGTGGATGTAGTAGACGCACGGCAGCGGCGCGTCGCCGTCGGGCCGGATGAACTGGACCTTGACGGGGTTGCCGTCGGGCGAGGACGTGAACTCGTGGGTGGTGGTGGTGAGGCCCGTCGAGGGAGCAATCTCCTCGTTGTCCAGCGCGTTCATGAACTGGGTCAGGGCCTCGCGCATGGCCTTGCCGGCGGGCGAGTTCGCCTCGGCCAGCAGCGTCTCCCGATCCGGCACGTCGGGCTGGAGGGCGTTCGGCATCACGCCCATCGAGGCCTTGATGCGCGGGTCGATCCGGGGGTCTTCGGCAATCCGGTTCATGGGGTCTCCTTTGCGGGCCCCAAGCATACCGGGCCCGCGGCCGACCCCCAGCTCTAGCGCAGGCCCCAGCGCCGCAACGCGTGACGCAGCCGGCGCCGCGCGCGCGGCAGCGCCTTGCGCAGCGCCTCGAGCGGCATCTGCACCCAGCGCTTCCACCACTCGCCGGGCCGGGCGCGGTAGACCGTGCTGAAGGCCCGGCCCTCGAAGGCCGAGGGCGGCGCCTCGGTGTAGTAGAAGACTGCGAACGAGTTGCGCGTCACGCCCTCGGGACAGCGGATCTCGCGCACGCCGTGGAAGCTCTCGACGGTGGTGTTGAAGGCGGCGCAGCGGTTGAAGCGCGGGGCGAAGACCTCCAGGCACTCGCGGACGTCCGGATCCCACAGGTCGAACTCGCCGCCCCAGGCCGCGTCCCAGTCGGGCGTCAGGTAGACCAGCAGGTTCACGCGTCGCCACAGGTTGGCGTCGCGCAGGTAGTTGAAGTCGAGGTGGACGCCCAGGTTCCCGCCCGGACCCATCACGTGCATGCCGGCGCCGTGGAGTGCCGGGTCCGGCAGGAGCTTCGGAATGCCGGTGACCTCCTCGAGCATGTCGATGAACGGTCGCGACGCCAGCAGGTCGTTCAGGCGGCGCACCGGCTCGGCGAAGCGCGAGGCGTCGGTGATCTGCACCTTCACGTCCTCGTTCACCCGCTCGAAGCGCTTGCCGGCCCCGGCGTCCGCCCGCGCCACCGCGTCGGCGTAGCTGGGGAAGGCGGCCGCGACCTCGCGCGCGAAGTCGGGCGCCAGGAAGTCGTCGGTGGTGAAGAAGTGGGTGGGCTGGGCCTTCTCCCAGGCCGACGCGAGGGCGGACACGTCGAGGGGCGAGAGCAGGGGCGAGAGCCGATCGTCCATGAGGGTGCTCCGACGGATGGGGATCCCCAGAACGTTTCAGGATCCGTGCCCAGTGGGTCGCCGTCTGCGCGCCCGAGGTGACCACGAAGGGGCCGCCCACCCCAGGACGACGCACCCGCTGGGGCACGTCGCATCGAGTTGCACATCGGTTGCGCGTCGCCTCGCCCACCCTCCGACGCGCCGACGCGCGCCGGCTCAGGCGAAGATGCCTTCCCGCTGGGCCAGACCGCGCTGGAGCAGTGCGCTGATCGCGTCCTTCACCCGGTCCACCTTCTGCTGGACCAGGGCGTCCTCCTCCCCCGGATCGCCCTCGAAGACCAGCGGCTCGCCGAAGTGGATGTGGTACTTCACGGGCAGCGCGAAGGCGGGACCCAGCAGACCGAACCAGGGCATGCTGATGGTGATCGGGAACGAGGGCAGGCCGATCCGCTCGGCCAGCCCCTCCAGGTTCGCGAAGCCGGGCTGCTGCTCCTCGGCCCCCACGATGCCGACCGGCACGATCGGCGTGCGGCTCTCGAGCGCCAGGCGCATGAAGCCCAGGCCGAAGCGCTGGAGCTGGTAGCGCTTGCGGAAGGGCTTGTTCGCGCCGCGGGCGCCCTCGGGAAACACCATCACGCACTCGCCGGCGTTCAGCATGTGGAGGCAGTTCTCGGGGGTGCCGGCCATCATGCCGAGCCGGCTGGCCAGGGTGCCCGCCCAGGGCGTCTTCCAGAACACGAACTCGGCCATGCCGCGGCACAGGCGCGGCGGCCGGGCCCGGAGCAGCATCGCCATCGAGAGCATCGAGCCGTCGTAGGCGAACTGGCCCGAGTGGTTGCCGATCAGCAGCACCGGACCCTCGGGCACGTTCTCGATGTCGTAGGTCTCGACGCGGAAGTAGTAGCGGTAGAGCAGCGCCGACGTGAGCAGCATGCGGCGCGCCGTGTCCGGGTGGAAGCCGTAGGGGTCGAAGCCGTAGGCGTTCAGCTCGGTGGGCGTGGCGCGCAGGCTGCGGCCCAGCTCGTCGTCCAGCTCGACCAGGGGCTGGGGCATCAGCTGCCGGCCGACGCTGCCGGGCAGGCCCGCCGAGCCCGCGGGATCGGCCGTGTCGGGGGAATCACGGTCCACCCGCAGAGCATACGACACGGCGGCTCTCAGGTGCGGGCGCGCGCCAGGTGCGCCTCGATCGCCGCGAGCCACACCGCCTCGTTCTCCATCTGGGGCGAGTGGGCGGCGTCCGGAATCACCTCGAGGATGGCGCCGGGAATGCCCGCCGCCAGGCCGTCCGAGGAGCCGCGGAAGGGCACGTCGTACTCGCCCACCACCACCGTGGTCGGGCAGGCGATCTCGCCGAGGCGTGACTCCACCGGCTCGTGCTCGCCCAGCAGGCGCGCGAGCTCCACGAAGGCCTGGGGATCCATGGCCAGGATCTTGCGCTCGATGCGCGACCAGTACGCCGCCTCGCCCAGGCGCGCGATCGTCTTCGCCACCGGCGGCGCCGGATCGGGCCGCGGCGCGTTGCGCATCAGCTGCCACAGGCCCTGCATGCCGCGCTCGCGCACCACTGCGGCGCCGGCGTCGAAGATCTTCGCCGCGGGGCCCAGGCCGCGGGGCGCCGTGTCCATCAGCACCAGCGAAGCGGTGCGCGCCGGGTGCGCCAGGGCGAAGCGCAGGGCGACCATGCCGCCCAGCGAGTGCCCGAGCAGGTCGCAGCGCGGGAGGTCCAGCGCGTCCAGGAAGCCGGCGAGGTCCGTCACCAGCCGATCGAAGTCGTAGCCGCCGCCCGGGTTCGAGGTGCCGCCGTGGCCCCGGTTGTCGACGGCGATGGTGCGGCCGCGCGCGCCCAGCGCCGGCAGCACGTCGGAGAAGTCGTCGCGCGATCCGGTGAAGCCGTGCACCAGCACCAGCGCGCGGTCGCCCGCGCCGCTCTCGGCGTACTCGACTTCCAGCTCTCCGACGGGAATGCGCCTGGGTCCGGTCACGCGGCGCCCAGCGTATCGACGCAGGACCGGCACAGCCACGCCGTCGGCGTCGGCCGGCCGTCCGCCAGCCCGACGAAGCCGCGCACGCCGCGCGCGAGCCCGGCATCGCAGCGGCTGCAGCGGGCGGGCCGCTGCACGATCACCTCGCTCCAGGCGTAGACCTCGGGCGGGATCGCGCCCTCCGCGTCGTCGGCGTCGTCGGCCGCGCGACCCGGACGCGCCAGCCGGCGCGCGTTCTCGCCGACGTTGGCAGCCAGGCTCACCGAGTCGGACACCAGCCGGTCGACGTCGGCCACCACCCCGTCCACCAGGTCGAAGGCGTCGCGCAGCACGTTGCGGATCAGGTGCGAGACGGTCACCCGGCGCCGGCTCGCCTCGCTCTTGAGCGTGGCCTCCAGGTCGCGGGGCACCCGGGTCTGGATCAGGCGGTCCTTGCGCTTTCCCTCGCCGCTCACGGGGCCAGTGTAGTACGTTGTAGTACATCGATCCGTATTACAGATCTCCGGAGGAAAACCAGGTGCTTACGGACTTCGACCGATCGGCCGTGGGACGCGCGATCCGGCGCGAGGGGCTCTCGTTCCTGGTCCACGGCGCGCTCTACCCGTTCGGGCGGCGCACCTCGGGCCGCCCCACCCCGCGCGACCCCTCCCAGCGCACGCTGGTCTTCGTGCACGGCCTGGCCGCCAACCGCTCGGGCTTCCTGCCCATGCAGGCGATGCTGCGTCTGGCGGGCCACCGCAACCAGATCGCCGTCAGCTACCGCAGCCGCGGCTCGATCGAGGCGCTGGCGCTGCGTCTGAAGCGCGAGCTCGACCGCCGCGTGGGCGGCGGGCGCATCGACCTGGTCGCCCACTCGATGGGCGGACTGGTCGCGCGCTTCTACGTGCAGCAGCTGGGCGGCGACCGGCGCGTCGACCGGCTCGTCACGCTCGGCACGCCGCACCACGGAACCCACGCGGCCGGCTTCGTGCCGTCGCCGCTGGTGCGCCAGCTGCTGCCCGACGGACCGTTCATCCGCCACCTGAACGCGCTGCCCGCGCCCGAGCGCACCCGGGTCACGTCGATCGTCGCCGGCCGCGACCTGCTGATCCAGCCGGTCGAGTCGGCCGCCTGTCCGTTCGGCGAGGTGCGCCGCCTCGACGACGCCGGCCACGTCGAGCTGCTCTTCCACCCGCAGGTCTTCGCCGCAGTCTCGACCGCGCTCGCCCACGAGTCCGCCCCCATGTGATACGCAGGGGCATGCACGCATCCGGGCTTCGCTCCGGGCTGGCGCGGGTCGTGGCCGTCGCGACCGCGCTCCTCGCGCTGCTGGCCGCGCCGGCGGTCGCGCACGACAGCCGCTTCACCACGCTCCAGCTGGAGGTCGTGGGAGCGCGGGTCGAAGGGCGCTGGGAGATCCACCCCACCGATGCGCGCATCGCGCTGGGCCTCGACCCCGACCTCGAAGGCGAGTCCGCCTGGCGGGAGCTGCAAGGCCGTGAGGCGGCGCTGCGCGGGCTTCTGGTCCGCGGACTGACGCTGTACTCCGGGTCCGGGAGCTGTCCGGTGTCGGCCCCGCCGGGCCTGGAGCGCTCCGCCGACGGAGAGCTCGCGTGGCTGCGCGTGCGCGCCCGCTGCGCCGCCGAGATCGCGAAGCTCACCATCGACTACGGGCTGATGTTCGACCTGGACCCGGACCACCGGGCCTACTTCAGCGTCCGCGACGCCCTTCTGACCCACGCCGGCGTGCTCCGGGCCGACGAGCCGCGGATCGCCCTGGACATCCGCCGCCTCGACCGCTGGCGCACCTTCTCCGACTACACACGGGAAGGCGTCTGGCACATCCTCACCGGCTTCGATCACCTGCTGTTCCTGACGGCGCTGCTGCTGCCGGCGCCGCTGCTTCGGGAAGCGGGCCGCTGGCGACGGCGGCCCGGCTGGGGTGCGACGAGCCGGGAGGTGGTGAAGATGGTGACCGCCTTCACCCTGGCCCACTCGCTCACGCTGGCGCTCTCGGTGCTCGGCGGCGTGGGTCTTCCGTCGCGGGCGGTCGAGTCGGCGATCGCTCTCTCGGTCTGGCTGGCGGCCTGGAACAACCTCCGGCCCTTCCTGCCCGAGAGGGGCGCGCAGCTGGCGTTCGCGCTCGGACTGGTGCACGGCCTGGGCTTCGCGGGAGCCCTCGAGCAGATGGGACTGCCGCGGGACGCGCGCGGCCTGGCGCTGGCGTCCTTCAACCTGGGGGTGGAGGCGGGCCAGCTGGCCCTCGTCGCGCTCCTGCTGCCGGTCCTGCTGGCCGCGAGTCGTCGATCCGGCTACGTGCGGGGCGTCCTCCAGGGAGGCTCGTTCGTCGTCGCCTGGATCGCAGCACTGTGGGTACTCGAACGTCTGCTGGGGCAACGCCTCTGGCGATGGAACCCGTAGCCGCTGGAGAATGCCGGGACCTCAACCCGGATCGTACGACTCGCGGCGCAACAGGCCGCTGGCCGCCAGCAGGATCGCGCCGACGGCCAGCGTGATCCCCCAGGCGGCCACCGACGGCACCGTCGGGGTGGAAAGGTCCACCGAGCCGGTGGCGCCGGCGAAGTTGGTGGGCGAGTTCGTCGCGGTCGACCCGTCGCGCTGGAGCGCGAGGACGCCGCCGGTGGGAACCGCGCCGTAGGCCCAGACGTCGGCGCCGCCCGCGTAGTTCAGCGTGCCGCCCGCGGTGGAGAAGAAGCTCGCGGGCAGGATGTAGTCGGGCGTGACGCCGCCGGGCAGGGCCCCGAAGCCGGAGGTCGCGATCAGCACCCAGGTGTTGGCCGTGTCCCCGGAGAGGTTGGTCACGAAGTCGAAGGTGTTCGCACCGGCGGTGATGGTGAAGGGGCCGAGCCCGGCCTCGCCGCTGTTGGCGCTGAACATCTCGATGTACTGAACGCTGCCGTCCGCGTTGGAGAAGATCTCCGTGAAGTCCCAGCGGTGGTGGCCGGCCTGGGCGGCCGGACCGACGAGCAGCACGCCGGCGAGTGCCAGCGCGCGAAGGACGCCGTGCTTCACGTCCGGCTCCTTCTCCGCGCGAGTGCGGTCGCCGCCAGTCCGGCGCCCAGCAGCACGGCGGTGCCGGGCTCCGGGACCGGGGTGTTGATGAAGCTCTCGCTGCCGCCGGACGAGAAGCCGATCACGTGGATGCCGATGCGCAGGTCGCCGGTGGTCAGGTCGGTGACGACGTCGGCCAGGGTCTGGCCCCCCTGGAGCGTGAAGTCG
>JBNLVK010000078.1:0-27910 GCA_050618055.1 Myxococcota bacterium | reverse complement strand
CAGCGCCGCCACGATCTCGGCCTGGCTGCGCCGGCGCTGCGACGCCGGCACCAGCTCGACCGAGATGCGCCCGTACTCGGGGCCGGTGCGTCCGCCCTCCCGGTTGTCCGCGGCGAGGGCGCCGGTGTCGCCGGTGGTGAGCACGTAGCGCTCGATCTCGGGAAGCGACGCCACCTGCTCCGCGATGCGCAGGCCGACGCGGTTCGTCTCGGCCAGGGGCGTTCCCAGCGGCAGCGCGTAGTTCACGCTGAAGCGTCCCTGGTCCGTCTGGGGCAGGAAGATCGAGTCGATGGCGCCGCTCGCGAACAGCAGCGCGGCGGCGCACAGCGCCAGGGCGCTGCCGCCGAGCACCCGGCTGCGGTGGGCGAGCGATCGCTCGAGCGCGCGCCGGTAGGTGCGGCGCGCGCGGCGCAGCTCCGGCGAGAAGCCCAGCCAGCGGTAGAGCAGCGACTCGTGGCGACGCGCCGGGGCACCGCGCATGCGCGCCGAAGCCGCCGGCAGCAGCAGGTGGTCGACGAACACCGAGCCGACCAGCGCGAAGGCCACCACCTTGGGCATGACCGACATGAACTGGCCCATCACGCCGACCATCAGCAGCATGGGGAGGAACGCCGCCACCGTGGTCAGGTCGGCCGCGATCACCGGCGTGCCCACCCGCGAGATGCCCGCCTTGGCCGCCTCGGAGGGGCTGGCACCGGCCTCGCGCTCGGTCTGGATCGCCTCGCCGACGATGATGGCGCCGTCCACCACCAGGCCGAGCACCAGGATCAGCGCGAACAGCGCGATGTTGCTGATCTCCATGCCGGTGACGGCGAGCCCGATGAAGGTGAACAGCAGGGCGAAGGGCAGCACGCTGCCCACCAGCAGCGCCTGGCGCAGCCCGAACATCACGAACAGCACCAGGATCACCAGCACCATGCCGAAGCCGGCGCTGGTGCCCAGCTGGCGCAGCATCTGCCCGATGGTCTCGGACGAGTCGGAGGAGGCCTCGATGGTGACGCCGGGCGGCAGCTCGGAGCGCAGCTCGTCGACCCGCGCCTTCAGACGCTCGACGGTCTCGACCGTGTTCACGTCGTGCCGGCGCTTCACGAGCAGCGTGACCGACGGCTCCGAGTCGAACCAGGCGGCGGAGGTGCGCCGCGTGTGGGACGCCTCGACGCGCGCCACCGCCCGCAGCGGAATGGGCCCCAGCGGATCGGACGCCACCGTGATCTCGCGGATCTCCTCCAGGCCGGCGAACTCGCCGGTGGGCCGGATCAGCCGGTTGCCGCTGTCGGCGCGCAGCTCGCCGGCCGGCAGGCTGCGGCTCTGGCGGCCCAGCACGGCGGTCAGCTCGTGCAGGGTGAGACCGTACTCGGCCAGGCGGAAGGGGTCGGCGTGGACCTTCACCTCGCGCTCGAGCCCGCCGAAGACGTCGACCCGCCGCACGCCGGGCACCGCCTCCAGGACGGGCCGCAGGTCGCTGGCGATGCGGCGCAGCCGGTAGAGGTCGGCGTCGCCGCGCAGCGTGAACAGGATGATCGGCAGCTCGTCGAAGGAGAGCTCCTGGACCACCGGCTGCTCCGCGTCCTCGGGCAGCTCCGCCTCCGCCAGGTCGACCTTGTCGCGGGCGTCGCGCAGGGCCTCCTTCATGTCGGTGCGGTCCTCGAACTCGAGGATGTGGGCGCTCACGCCCTCGGCGGAGATCGAGGTCTGGTGCCGCAGCCGGTCCAGCGCGTTGAGCTCCTCCTCCAGCTCGATGCTGATCTCGCTCTCCACGTCCGCGGGTGCGGCGCCCGGATAGGGCACGACGATGAACGTGTACGGGATCTCCACGTCCGGCGTGCGCTTGACCGGCAGCTCGAGCAGGCTCACCAGCCCGAAGAAGACGACCAGGCCGGCGCACAGGAAGGTCGGCAGCGGTCGGTCGACCGCGCGCTCCAGGAACTTCAACGGAGCCTCGTCTCCGGCCGGACCACGCGCTCGCCCTCGGCGAGCCCGCCCAGCACGGTCGGGTCGATGCGCACCGGCGTGCCGTCCCGCAGGTCGTGGTGGCCGCGCACCACCAGCTCGCGGTGGGGCAGCGTGCCGGGCAGCACCAGCTCCTCGCCCACCAGCGGCGCGTCGTCGACCCGCACGGCGCGGGCGCGTCCGCCCTCGACGAAGAAGACCCGGCGCTCGCCGGAACGCTCGACCATGCACTCGAGGGGGACGACCAGGGCCCGGGCGAGCTTCCGTGTGACGATGCGCGCCCGGGCTCCCATGCCGGGACGCAGCCGGCCGTCGGCGTTCGGCACCAGCACCTCGACCTCGAACAGGTGGCCGCCGTCGGCGGCCGCCGGTGCCACCAGGTGCACCGTGCCCTGGAAGGTCTCGCCGGGCAGCGCCGGGACCTCGACCCGCGCCCGGGAGCCGGGCGTCACCCGGGTGATCTCGTAGCCCGGCACGCCGACCTCGATCTTCAGCAGCGCGAAGCTCAGCAGGCGAGCCATGGGCGCCCCCGGCGGCACCACCTCGCCCGGATCGAAGCGCACGTCGGTGACGACGCCGGAGAAGGGCGCCAGGATGCGGCGCCGCGACAGGTGCTCGGTCGCCACGTCGCGCTCGGCGGCGCGCAGGCCGATGGCGATGCGCGCCGCGTCGAGCGCCTTCTGGCTGGCCGCGCTGGACGCCTTGAGTCCGCGCACGCGTCGGAGCTCGCGCTCCGCGTCCTTCAGGCGCAGCTCGGCCTGACGCAGCTGCGCCTCCTCCAGCGCCGTGTCGAGGCTGGCCAGCTCGTCGCCCTCGGCGACCCGGGCACCGTCGCCCAGCACCCGCTCGAGCCGGCCGGTGACCTCGAAGCTGAGCGTCACGTCGGCGGCCGCCTCGAGCACGCCCACCTTGGCGGGCAGCGCGATCTCGAAGGGCCCGGGCAGGATGCTGCGCGTCGCCACCAGCACGCCGCGCGTCTCGCTCTCGTCGTCGGCCGCCCAGAACGGTGAGGCCGCCCCCAGCGCCAGCACGACCGCCACCGCCGCGCCGATTCCCTGGCTCCTCATCCGGTCGGTCTCCTCCGCGGCCGGCGGCGCGATACCGGCACCCGAAGAGGGAGCAAGTCCCGTGCCGCCCGACGCCGCCGACGTGGCGTCGTGTGACGCATCGCGCCGCGTAGCTGGGGCAGAACGACGAGGGCTGCGGCGCAATGCCCCTGCAGGCGGGCGGCCGACACGCCGGCGCGTATCGCGTAGCATCGACGCGTTGCAGGGTTACAGGGGGAGGCGGCCATGTACGAGTTCCTCGACTGGACCGTTCAGGACGTGATGAGCCGGCCCGTCACCATCGGCCCGGACGCGACCCTGGCCGACGCCGAGGCGCTGTTCGAGAAGCACCGCTTCAACGCGCTGCCGGTGGTCGACGCCGGCGAGCGCCTGGTCGGGCTGGTGACGTCGCTCGACCTGCTGCGCGCCTTCGACTTCCCGGACGACGCGCTGCTGCCGCCCTTCGACGAGGTGATGCGGCGGCCCGTGTCGGAGATCCTGATCCGCGACGTGGAGACCGTCGCGCCGGCCACGCCGCTTTCGCGCGTGCTCCAGAAGATCGTGGAGACGCGCAACAAGAGCTTCCCGGTGCTGGAAGGCGATCGCGTGATCGGCATGGTCGCGCGCGAGGACGTGATGCTCGGGCTGCGCCGCGGCGCCCAGGGCCACAAGGGGCCGGTGGAGTCCTGAACCCCGGGTCCAGCGGAGCGTCCGGGCGGCCGGGGGGGACCGTGATACCCTCCTGCCCGCCCGCCGTCGACTGAGGAGCCGACTTCGCATGGACCTGACCTATGGCAGTGAATACGAGGACTTCCGCGCCGAAGTCCGGTCGTTCCTGGAGGCCAGCTGGCCTCCGGCCGACGACGCCGACCACGCCGCCGCCAGCAAGGCCTTCCGCGCCCGGGCGGTCGAGCAGGGCTATCTGCTGCGCTGGGTGCCGAAGCAGTACGGCGGATCGGAGCAGCCCTCGGACGCGCTCAAGGCCAGCGTGATCCGCGAGGAGTTCACCCGGGCGCGGGCGCCGATGGAGCCCCGCGGCATCGGCATGATGATGCTCGTGCCGACGCTGCTCGAGAAGGGCAGCCAGGAGCAGAAGGACACCTACGTTCCGCCGACCGTCGCCGGCGACATGCTCTGGTGTCAGGGCTACAGCGAGCCGGGCTCCGGCAGCGACCTGGCGTCGCTGAAGACCCGCGGCGAGCTGAAGGGCTCCGAGTGGGTGATCAACGGGCAGAAGATCTGGACGACCAACGCGAAGGAGGCGGACTACATGTTCTGCCTCGTCCGCACCGAGCCCGACGAGCCGAAGCACGCCGGCATCTCCTACATCCTGATCCCGATGCACCAGGACGGCGTCGAGGTGCGCCCGCTCAAGCAGATGAACGGCGGCGCCGACTTCAACGAGGTCTTCCTGACCGACGCGAAGGCGCCCGCCGGCAACATCGTGGGCAAGCGCGGCGAGGGCTGGCTGGTGTCGCGCGCCACGCTCAAGCACGAGCGCGACGGCATCGGCAACGCGGCCATGTCCGGGCTGATGTTCCAGGGCCTGGTGGCGCTGGCCAAGAGCAGCCAGCGGAACGGCCGGCCCGCCCTCGAGGACCCGACGGTGCGCCAGCGGCTGGCCGCCCTGGAGGGCTACGTGCGGGCCCACGAGTACTCGAGCATCCGCCAGCTCTCGCGCAACGCCCGCGGCAAGGACGTGGGCCGCGTCGGCGTGATGAACAAGCTGGTCTCGACCAACATCGGCGACCAGGTGGCGAAGCTCGCCCTCGACCTGCTCGGCGACGACGGCATGCTCGACCCGCAGGCGCAGGTGCAGTCGATGGGCGCGACCTTCGGTCCCGCCCGCTCCTGGCTGTCCCAGTACATGTACTCGCTGGGCATCGCCATTGCGGGCGGCACCGCCAACATCCAGCGCAACGTGATCGGCGAGCGTGCCCTCGGGCTCCCGCGCGACTACTACGCCCAGAGGAGCTCCGGCAAATGAACTTCGACACCAGCGAAGAGCAGGAGCTGCTCCAGGAGACGGTGGCCCAGTTCCTGGCGGGCGAGTGCCCGCCGGCCCACCTGCGCGAGATCTTCGACGGCGACACCGGCCACGATCCGGCGCTGTGGAAGGGCATGGTCGAGCTGGGGCTGGCCGGCCTGGCCATCCCCGAGGAGCACGGCGGCGCCGGCCTGGAGGCGATCGACCTGGCGCTGGTGGCCGAGACGCTGGGCTACGGCGGCGCGCCGGGACCGTTCTTCGGGCACGCGCTGGCGGCCGAGGCCATCCTGCGCGGCGGCAGCGACGCCCAGCGCAGGGCCTGGCTGCCGAAGCTGGCCAGCGGCGAGGCGCTGGGGACGGTGGCGCTGGGCGAGTCGGGCGGCGTGTGGCTGCCGGAGCAGTGGAGCGTCGGCGGCGGCGAGACGCTGCGGGGCAGCAAGAGCTTCGTGCCCTACGCCGACATCGCCGACGTCATCGTGGTGGGCACGGCCGGGGGCGGACTGGCGCTGGTGGAGCGCGGGGCTGCGGGCCTGGCCGTGACGCCCTACGAGGGCGTCGACCGCACGCGGCGCGTGGCGACCGTCGAGCTGTCGGACACACCGGCCGAGGCGCTGGCCGACGGGACGAACGCGGCGCCGCGCCTGCGCGACGTGGCGCTGGTGCTGCTGGCCGCCGACGCCTTCGGCGTGGCGAGCCGGCTCATCGACATGAGCGTCGAGTACGCGGGCACCCGCGAACAGTTCGGCGTGACGATCGGTCACTTCCAGGCGCTGAAGCACCAGCTCGCCAACATGGCCGTCGACATCGAGCCGGCGCGCGGCCTGTTCTGGTACGCGGCCCACGCCCTCGACCACGTGCCCGCCGACGCCGAGCGCTTCGCGGCGCTGGCCAAGTCGCACATCACCGACCGGGCCATGCAGGTGGCGCGCGACGCGGTGGAGGCCCACGGCGGCATCGGCTTCACCTGGGAGTGCGACGTGCAGATCTGGTTCAAGCGCGCGCTGTTCGATCGCGCCTGGCTGGGGACGCCCGAGGTGCACCGCGAGCGTTCGGTCGAGCTGGCCGCCTGGTAGGGGGCTCTAGCCCCCGGGCTCCGGACGCCGCTGCGAGCGCAGGCTGACCAGCGCCGGCAGCACGAACAGCACGGCCACCAGCGCCCCCAGCACGGCCAGCGCCGAGAGCGCCCCGAAGTGGGAGATGGTCGCCCAGGACGAGAGGACCAGCGACGAGAAGCCCAGGGCCAGCGCGCCCGACGTGGTGACGACGGCGCGGCCCACGTGGCGCGCCGCCGCGTTCATGGCGTAGGTGAGCGGCACGCCGCGGCGCCGCCGCTTCTGCATCTGGGAGAGCAGGTGCAGGGCGTCGTCGACCGCCACGCCGATGACGATGGCCGCCACCATGGCGCTGCCCACGTCGAGGGGCGCGCCCACCAGGCCCATCGCGCCGAGCGTCACGACCACCGGCAGCAGCGTCGGCAGCGCGGCCATGCCCGCCGCCGTGACCGAGCGCAGGAACAGGGCGCACAGCACCAGCACGATCCCGCCGGCGGTGACGAAGCTCCAGAGCTGGGTCGCCTGGATCTCGTCGATCATGTCGCGCACCACCGCCAGCGGACCGGTCAGCTCGGCGCTCCAGCCCGGCGGCAGGGTCGCGGCCAGGCGCGCGTCGACCTCGCGGAAGGTCCGCCGCATGGCGTCCTGGGCCAGCTTCTCCGCCTCGACCGACACGCGATAGTGTCCATCCGCGAGGTCCGCCCAGCGCGCGGTCTCCTGCGGGTCGTGCTCCTCCAGCGCGTCCAGCACCTCGCGCACGTCGGCCGGCCGGCCCGGGATGCGCCGCCAGAACGGATCGTCGTCGTTGCCGATCTGGTGGGCCAGCGCGACCGCGTCGGCCAGCGAACGCGCCGGTCCAAGCCCCTCCACGCCGGCCAGCTCGCGACCCACCTTCGCCAGGGTGCGCAGCGTCTCCGGATCCGCCGGGTCGGCGCCCTCCGGCGCGCGGAGCTCCACCTCCAGCGTGTCCGGGCGGCGCAGGTGGTCGCCCACCACGCGGCTCCAGCGCACCACCTGGCTGTCCTCGCCGTAGAGGTCCTCGAAGCTGGCGTCGACGCGCAGGTCGAGCAGGCCGACGCCGCACACCGCCGCCAGGCCGGTCACCGCGAAGAGCACCGACAGTGGCCGGCGGGTGGCCACGCCGAGCGCCCGGTCGAGCACGTTCTGCCAGCGGTGCGACACCCGATCGGCCGCCAGCGAGCCCACGCCCAGGCGCGCGGCCAGGATGGGAAGCAGGGTGAAGGTGAGCAGCAGCGCGAACAGCACGCCCAGCGCTGCGATCGCCCCGAAGCGCACGAAGCTCCCGAGTCCGCTGGTGGCGAAGCTGGCGAAGGCGGCGGCGGTGGTGAGCGTGGTGGCGACGCAGGCGCCGCCCACGTCGCCCGCCACGTGGACGAGCGTCGCCGGGAGGTCGCGCTCCGGCTGCTGGGCGCGCTCGCTGGCGGTCCGCGCCAGCACGTGCAGCGTGTCGCACACCCCGATCACCAGCAGCAGCGGCGCCAGCGCCTGGGTGACGCTGTTCTGCGGCCAGCCGAGCCAGCCCATCACGCCGAAGGACCACAGCACCCCCAGGCCGACCGTCGCCAGCGACAGGGCCGCCGCCGCCAGCGAGCGGAACACCAGGAGCAGCACGACCGCGATCAGCGCCACCATGGTGGGCACCAGCCGCGCCACGTCGCGGGCGAGCTCGCTGCCGGCCACCACGAACTCGACCGGACCGCCCACCCGGTGGAATACCCAGCCGCGGGCTTCGTGGGGCGCGAGCGCGCGATCCAGGGCGGCGTAGGCGGCGGCGTTGTCGGTGCTCTTCGAGCTGGCCACCTCGAGCACGATGGCGCCGAGGGTGCCGTCGGCGTCGACCAGCTGGCGTGGCCAGAGCGAGTCGTTCCGCGCGCGCCAGCCGCGCGCGGTGCGTTCGTCCGGCGCCGCCTCGATCAGGCGGACGGTGCGCGGGTCGTCGTCGCCGGGCACCAGCAGGGGTGAGGTGGCCGGGCTCTCGACCCGGCGCACCGCCGGCTCGCCGTCGAGCGCCGCCACCACCGCCGCCGCCATCTCCACCGCCTCGTCGTCGAACACCGACGTGCAGCGCGTCGTCTCGGGGCAGCGGTAGACGGCGGCCAGCGGGAAGCCGCCGCCGAAGCGCTCGAGGAAGGCGTCGAAGCGGGCCACGGCCGGGTGGCGCTCGCCGAGCAGCGCCCGGTAGCCCACGTCGGTCTCCAGGCGCAGGAGCCCCGCGCCGAAGACCGCGGTCAGCACGGCCAGCAGGCTGCCGACGGCGACCGGGTGCGCGAGCGAGAGACGGGTCAGGCGCTGCATCGGCGACGGTCAGGCTGGACAACGAGCCGAGGGAACGCCCATCATCGAAGGGTAGGGAATGAAGTTCGGCATCGCGCTGTCCCGCCTCAATCCGGCGTTCCACCTCGCGGCGGCCCTGGAAGCCGAGTCGCTCGGGTTCGAGTCGGTCTGGATCGCGGACCACCTGGTGTTCCCGGTGGACATGTCGGGCTCGCCCCACCCGGGGGCCGACGCTCCGCCGGTGCCGCCGGAGACGCCGGTCTTCGACCCCTTCGTCTGGCTGGCGCACCTGGCGGCGCGCACCACCCGCGTGCGGCTGGGCACGAACGTCTACCTGCTGGGGCTGCGCCATCCCTTCGCCGCTGCGCGGGCCGTGTCGACCCTGGACGCGGTTTCGGAGGGCCGCGTCGAGCTGGGCGTGGGGGCCGGCTGGCTGCGCGAGGAATGGACCGCCGCCGGTCTCGATCCGCGCACCCGCGGTCGCCGGCTCGACGAGGCGCTCGAGGTCTGCTGCCGGCTGTGGAGCGAGGCGGAGGTCGCCCACGACGGCGCGTTCTTCTCCTTCCCGTCGGTCGCCTTCGAGCCCAAGCCGGTGCAGCGGCCCCGGCCGCCGATCCACGTGGGCGGCGAGTCGCCGGCCGCCCTGGCCCGGGCCGCCCGCTTCGACGGCTGGTACGGGCTCGAGCACACGCCCGCGTCGGCGGCACGGCAGGTGCAGGCCCTGCGGCGGCTGCGGCCCGAGGGGGGCGCCTTCCAGGTGACGGTGTCCGCCGTCGCTCCCGGACCCGAGGAGGTGGAGGCCTTCGCGGAGGCGGGCGTCGACCGCCTGGTCGTCACGCCGTGGCGGCGCTCGCCCGACTGCGTGGAAGGCCTGCGCGCCTTCGCGGCGCGCGTCTTCTGACGCGGCTCAATCGCTCACCGTCGACGCGATGGCGCGGCGCACCAGCGGCGGCAGCACCGTGTCGTAGACGGCGCTCTCGAAGTGGGCGCGGTAGCGCTCGAGCTGCGCCTGCATCGCCTCCCGCGTGTAGACGCGACCGTCGCGCACCACGGCGAGCAGGCCGTCCAGCGCGTCCAGGCTGTTGGTCGGGTCGTCGCGGAAGACGACCAGGTCCGCCGGTGCACCGACGCGCAGCAGCCCGAGCGAGGGCACGCCCAGCGCTTCCGCGGAAGCCTGGGTGGACAGGGCCAGCGCCTGGTCGGGCGAGAGGCCGGCGCGCACCAGCAGGCGCAGCTCGCGGTGCAGCGACGCGCCGGGCACGACGAAGTAGACCAGGCTGTCGGTGCCGGTGTGCAGGCGCACGCCGGCGTCGTGCATGCGCTTCACCGTGCGCAGCTTCGCCTCGAGCGCCCGGTCGACGGCGTCGAAGTCGTCGGGACCCATGGCGCCGGCCGGCGTGACGCCCCCGTCCGGGTTCCACAGCACCTCCCGGTAGAAGCGGGGCAGCAGCGCCGCGTCGGGCTCGCGGAGCAGCGTCTCGTAGCTGCGGTAGCGGGCGAGCCGCTCGGTGGTGACGAGCGTGGGCGTGTGGGCCAGGTCGTGGATCAGGCTCTGCTCGATCACGAAGTCGATGCGCTCGTCGGTGACGTCCTGCCAGTGCACCTGGTTGAACGGGAAGCGCCGCTCGTCGGGCCGGCGGGCGCGCACGCCGATCAGGTGCTGGGCGTCGTCCAGCAGCGCCTGCTCGAACGGCACGGCGCGCGGCACGTGGCCGATGACGGGCAGCCCCTCGGAGTGGGCCTCGTCGAGCACCGCGGCCAGGCTCTCGGCGTCGAGCCCGTCGTAGGCCTTCACGCAGTCGGCGCCCTCGGCGACCAGCTGCTCCACCGCGCGCACGCCCTCCTCCGGGTTGCGCACGACGATCGAGTTGCCCCACAGCGGCGGATCGCCGTCGACGAAGCGGTGGCAGCTGCGCACCCGCGGACCGGGGAACGCGCCGGAGCGGATGCCGTCGATGGCCGGCCGGGTCGCGGTGCCGTCGACGTCGGCGGCGTCGCGCACGCCGGTCACCCCGTGCATCAGGAACAGGAACGACCACAGCTCGGTCTGGCCCGGGATCGCGGCCGGCGGGAAGTGCACGTGCAGGTCGTTCAGGCCGGGCAGCACGAAGGCACCGGCGAAGGGATCGTCCGGCTCGTGGAGCGGCTCGCCGATGCGCGCGATGCTGTCGCCTTCGATCACCAGCTGCCGGTGCTCGCGCCGGCCGAAGCCCGGCTCGACCAGCGTCACGTCGGTGAACACGACGCCGGGCTCGGGCAGGGCCAGCGGCGGCGGCGGCTCGAGCTGGCGCTGCACCCAGGCGCCGACGCCGATGGCGACGGCGACCAGCACGACCAGGGCGACGGCGAGCTTCTTCAACGGGTCTCCTCCTGCGAGCGGACGCGCAGCGTGCGCAGCCGGCCGATGGCGCCGGCGATCTCGAAGCGGCGCGGGCGAGCGTAGCTGCCCGGGTGATGGTCGGGGCGGTGGAAGGGATCGAGCCCGTCGAGCCCCTCGTGGTCGAGCCAATCCTCGATGGCGTCGAGGACCTCGGGGAGCGGGGTCGCGTCGTCGATCCAGCGCTCCACCGCCCGGTGGATGGCGTGGCCGATGGCGCGGGTCTGGCTGCGGTCGACGAGCTGCTCGAGCCCGCGCAGGTCGATGGACTCGCGACCGTAGAGGATCTCGTCCCGCGCCTTGGCGTCGATCTTCACGTCGCGCCGGCCGCGCGACGCATCGAAGCCGGCGCGCAGCGGAACGCGCGGCGCCGGCTTCGCGAAGGGCGCCGCCGGCTCGACCGCGCGCCGGCTGGGTGACTCGCGGGCGATGCGCTTCGCCTCGTCGGTGGCGTCCTCCGGACGGAAGTCGCGCATGCGCAGCACCCGGTCGGCCGGCTCGAAGTAGTCGCCGCAGCCGCCCATCACCAGCACCGTCGACACGCCGGCCACGTCGAAGAGCTCGCGCACCCGGTCGACGAAGGGCGTGATCGGCTCGTCGTCCCGGTGGACCAGCGCCTGCATGCGCGCGTCGCGCACCATGAAGTTGGTGGCGGAGGTGTCCTCGTCGAGCAGCAGGCCGCTGGCGCCGGCCTCGATCGCTTCCACGATGTTGGCCGCCTGGCTGGTGCTGCCGCTGGCGTCGTCGCTGCGGAAGGCGGCGGTCGAGCGGCCGCCCGGCAGCTCCCGGATGAAGGCGCGGATGTCCACGCCCTCGACGCGCCGGCCGTCCTCGGCGCGGATCTTCACCAGGCCCGGGTCGCTCACCACCTCTTCTCGGCCGTCGCCGGGCACATGGGGGTGGACGCCGCGCTCGAGCGCGCGCAGGAGGGTCGACTTGCCGTGGTAGCCGCCGCCGACGACGAGCGTCACGCCGCGCCGGATGCCCAGGCCGCGCAGCACCCGGCGGGTGGTGCCGTCGGCCTGCTCCACCGGGTTCGCCAGCGGCAGCTCGACGCGCATCGAGTCGGGCGCGACGAAGGGCGTGGCGTCCGCGGTGCGCAGCGGGCGGTCGCTGGCGCCGCTCTCGCGCGGCAGCAGGGCGCCGTCGCCGACCACCGCGAGGAGTCCCTCGTCGGCCAGCCGCGCCCGCAGCACCTCCTGGTTCTCGACGCAGGCGACGAAGGCGCGCGCCGTGTCGGCGGGCACGTGCTCGGCGCGCAGCGCCCGGCGCGCGATCTCCGGCAGCGCATCGCACAGCAGCGCGTCCGCCGCGCCGCCGAGCACGCGCCGGCCGGCCGCCGGCAGGCCCACCTCGATGCGCGCCTCCACGAAGTCGTCCTCCAGACGGATGGCGGTTCGCTCGAGCACCTCCTGCCCGCCGGCGTCGATGCGCACCACGCCGCCCTTGCCGCTGCCGCTGCGCCGCGGCGGCGCCGCCTGGATCTCGCTACGCACGCGGCGCGCCAGCAGGTCGGCGCAGGCGAGCCGCCGCACGCGCGTGTCGCGCCAGTCGTCGGGCAGGCGCGCCTCGTCCATCGGCACGCGCAGGCGCAGCTTCGACGGCGCCGCGAACGGATCGCCCTGCACGTGGTCGACGTGGAGCGACAGGTCGCCCAGGTCGTAGTCGCCGCGCAGGTCGCGGTAGGCCTTGTAGCCCCGTCCGTCGAGCCTCTGGAGCAGGCTTCGCAGCGCGTCGGCGGCTCGCACGCGCCGAACCTTACCAGAGTCACCAGAGGCTGAGCTGGGGCTCCGGCGGCGGGCGGAAGGCGGCGGCCGACAGAGGGGCGCGCCCCGTCGAGAGCCCGGCCCGGCGGCAGGCCAGCTCGAACAGCGCGTGGATCTGGTCGGCGTAGCGGCCCGAGCCGCGCATGCGGGTGTGGAAGCCCGGGTCGTTGCGGCGGCCGCCGCGCATCTCGCGCACCCGGGCCAGCACGCGCTGCTTCTTCAGCGGCGCGTGGCGTTCCAGCCACTGCTCGAACAGGTCGGCCACGCCGTGGGGCAGGCGCAGCATGATGTGACCGGCGCCGCGGGCGCCGGCCTCGGCCGCCGCCGCCACGATGGCCGGGATCTCGGCGTCGTTCAGGCCCGGAATGATCGGTGCCACCATCACGCCCACCGGCACGCCGGCGTCGGCAAGCCGGCGGATGGCGTCGAGCCGCCGCGCCGGGCTCGACGCCCGCGGCTCGAGCTTGCGGCGCAGGCCGTCGTCCAGGCTGGTGATCGAGACGTGCACGCCGGCCGCGTCGTGGCGCGCCAGCTCGCCCAGCAGGTCGGCGTCGCGCGCCACCAGCGCGCTCCTGGTGATGATCGCCACCGGGTTGCGGAACTCGGCCAGCACCTCGAGGCAGCCGCGCGTGATGCGCAGCCGCCGCTCCGCCGGCTGGTAGGCGTCGGTGACGCCGCTCATGGCGATGACCTGGGGCCTCCACTTCTTCGACGACAGCGCCTTGCGCAACAGCGCCGGCGCATCCGGCTTCACCAGGATGCGCGACTCGAAGTCGAGCCCTGCGGAGAAGCCGAGATACTCATGGGTGGGCCGCGCGTAGCAGAAGGCACAACCGTGCTCGCAACCCCGGTACGGGTTCACCGCGACGTCGAAGCCGATGTCCGGGCTCTGGTTGTGGGCGAGCACGCTCTTCGACGGATCGCGCAAGTAGAGTGTGGGCAGGGGAGGGGGCTCCTCGCCGTCGACGAGCGCCTCGGCCCGCAGCTCCGGATCCTCGGCCACGTGGATGCGCTCGAAGCGGTTCGCCGGGTTCTCCGCCGCCCCCCGCGCCACCAGCCGGCCCGTGGGCCGCAGCGTCGAGAACCGGGACTCACGCGGAGGGGAGGCCGCCATGAGGCGAAAGTAGAGCGAAAGTCGAGCGCGGTCAATCCGCGTCTTCCGTCGCTGGGCCCTTTCTAGACGTACTGCCCGCCGTCGATGCGGAAGACCTTGCCGGTGATCCAGGCGGCGTCGGGGGAGGCCAGGTAGACGGCCATCTGGGCCACCTCGTCGACGTTGCCGATGCGGCCCAGCGGAATGCTCTTCACGATGCTCTCGCCGTGGGCCTCGAGCATGCCGTCGGCGATGTCGGTCTGGATGAGGCCCGGCGCGATCACGTTGGCGCGCACGTTCTTCGCCGCGTTCTCGCGCGCCACCACCTTGGTCAGCGCGTTCACGCCGGCCTTGGCCGCCACGTAGGGACCGCCGAAGGCGCCGAACATGTCGGCGGCCACCGACGACACGGTCAGGATGACGCCCTCTTCCTGCTCGCGCAGCGGCGGCAGCGCCGCGTGCAGCGTGTGGAAGACGCCGGTCAGGTCGATGTCGATGACCCTCTGCCAGTAGCCCGGGTCGACGTTCTGGAGCGGCTCGAAGCGGGTCGGCACGCCGGCGTTGGCCACCACGATGTCGAGCCCGCCCAGCTTCTCGAGGGTGGCGTCGACGAAGGCGTGCACCGCCGGACCTTCGCGCACGTCGCACTGGTGGGCGTAGCCCTGGCGGCCGTGGGCCTCGATCTCCTTCACCGCGCTCTCGGCCGATTCCAGGTCGCGGCGGTAGCCGACGGCCACGTTGGCGCCGGCCTCGGCCAGGGCGACGGCGATGGCGCGGCCGATGCCGCGGGAGGCGCCGGTCACCAGCGCGCGCTTGCCTTCGAGCTTCTTCGTCACGTGCGTTCCTCGACTTGCACGACCGGGAGGCCGAGCGTGGGGTGGGGTCCTTCGGGAAGGCGCAGGTCGCGATCGGCCGCGACCTCGAGGGCCAGCGGACCCTCGGGCCGCGCCGGGTCGACCTGCACCGCGAGGCGCAGCGGCGAGTCGGGCCAGCGGAAGACGAGCGTTCCGTCTTCGCGCTCGCAGCTTCCGCGAAGCAGCTCGGACCACTGGGCGCGGGCGCGCTCCTCGGCGTGGGCGTTCAGGCGGACGCCCAGCAGCGTCACCGGCGCGGGCACGTCGGCCGGAGCGTCGGGGAAGCGGTAGGCGCCGTCTTCCTTCCAGTCGCCGGTTCCCGGGTGCGACTCGACGATCTGCACCACGATGCCCTGGGCCTTCTTCGGGTGCAGGAAGGCCTCCATCCAGCTGGGCGAGCTGGCGTCGACGCCGACCACGTCGTGGCCCAGCGCACGGGCCCGCTCCATGGCGGCGCGCAGGTCGGGCACCTTGAAGGTCACGTGGTGGGGCGCCGGACCGCCGCGCGCCTTCAGGAAGCGGTGCAGGAAGCCGTCCGGCGGTCCGTCGGGCTCCAGGATCTCGAGGGCGCCGCCCCCTTCGAACTGCCACTGCCACCAGCGGAAGCCGCCGCCGGGTCCGACGTCGAGCTCGCGTCCGCCGAGCTGGCCCACGACGAAGGGCACCACGGCGGTCACGTCGGGCACGCCGAAGGCCACGTGGTCGAGCTTCACCGGGGACGAGGGAGCCTGGGGGGCGGACACGGCGCCCTACGGTAGCCGCGTTTCGGGCCGGTCCGCGAGCGCTATGCTCGGAACGCCCGATCCGACTCCCCCCTTCACCGAGACCCGGATCCGTTCAAGGGGGGAGCGATGGCGACCGCAGCGAGAGAGCACTGGTCGAGCCGCACCGGCTTCGTGCTGGCGGCGGTGGGCTCGGCGGTCGGCCTGGGCAACATGTGGCGCTTCTCGTACCTGGCCGCGGAGAACGGCGGCGCCGCCTTCGTGCTGTTCTACCTGGGCATCACGCTGTGCGTCGGCATCCCGGTGCTGCTGGCCGAGCTGGTGATCGGACGCGGCAGCCAGCAGAGTCCGATCCGCGCGCTGGCCCACTACGGCGGTGCGGCCTGGAAGCCGCTGGGCGCCGTGTTCGTCGCCGCCGGCTTCCTGATCCTCTCCTACTACGGGGTGATCGCCGGCTGGACGGTCCGCTACGCGCTGGTGTCCATGTTCCAGGGCTTCCCCGCCGACGTGGCCGACCGCTTCGGCGAGATCGCGACGGGCTGGGACGCCTTCGGCTTCCACGTGCTGTTCATGGCGCTGACCATCGGCGTGGTGGGCGGCGGCGTGAAGGGCGGCATCGAGCGCACCGCGCTGGTGCTGATGCCGACGCTGTTCGTGATCGTGGTCGGGCTCGCGCTCTACGCGGCCACCCTCGACGGCTCCGGACCCGGCTACGCCTACTACCTGTCCGCCGACGTCGGCAAGCTCTTCCACTGGAGCGTGCTGAAGGACGCGGCCGGCCAGGCCTTCTTCAGCCTCTCCCTGGGCATGGGCGCCATGCTCACCTTCGCCAGCTACCTGTCCCGCGAGGAGCACCTGCCGGCGTCGACGCTCACCATCGCCGGCGCCGACATCGGCGTGGCCTTCGTGGCCGGGCTCGTGGTGTTCCCGCTGATCTTCGCGCTGGGGCTCGAGCAGCTCGTGGGCGGCAGCACGGTCGGCGCGCTGTTCATCACGCTGCCCCAGGCCTTCGTGGAGATGGGCGGCGCGGGGCGTTTCGTCGGCACGCTGTTCTTCGCCGCCCTGGTGGTGGGCGCGCTCACCAGCGCCATCTCGCTGCTCGAGGTGGTCACCGCCTCGGCGGTGGACGGCCTGGGCTGGTCGCGCCACAAGGCGGCGCTGCTGGCGGGCCTGGCGATCACCCTGCTCGGCGCGCCGTCGGCCTGGAGCACCGACGTGCTCGGCGTGGTCGACCAGGTGGCGAACAACCTGTTCCTGCTGGGCGGCGGGCTCGCGCTCTCGCTGTTCGTGGGCTGGATCATGCACGATCCGATCGCCGAGGCCGCCGACGGCACCGAGGGCATCCGCTGGTTCCCGCTGTGGCGCTGGCTGCTGCGCCTGGTGGTGCCGGCCTTCCTGGTCTTCGTGCTGGTGCAGGCGGTGCCCGAGACCTGGGCAGCGGTGACGGGCCTCTTCTCCTAGCCGCGCAGGCCGGCGCGGCGGCTGGCGGCCAGCAGCTCGATGGCGTCGGCCTGGCGCGGGGCCGCGCGGATCTCGGTGGCGAAGGCGCGGCGCCAGTCCACCAGGTCCGGCTCGCTCGACCCCAGCAGGCCCCGGTGGTCCGCCAGCCGGAGCGCCGTCTTGAACAGCACCTGCGAGATCGAGGCGGTGGAGTGGATGCGGCGCTGCAGGTGGTACTGCCGGCCCAGGCCGGTGCACGCGGACAGGAAGCGGGAGGCGTCGACCTTCTCGGAGGGATCCGTGCGCACCAGCTGGTCGGCCACGATGCGGTACGACTCGAGGAAGGGACGCAGCACGCGGTGCGCGTTCAGCGGTCGGAACTGGCGCAGCAGCGCGTGGATCGCCTCGGGCCCCGCGGAAAGGGTGCTCTCCCACTCCGGATCCCGGGCCGCCAGCTCTCGGCGCAGCTCGCCGCGGAACAGCTCCTTCTCCGCGAAGAAGAACTCGAACTTCAGCAGGTCGCGCAGCTGCATGGCGGCGGACCAGAAGGCGGCCACCCGGTCGGCGGTGTCGTCCTCTGCGGCCCGCAGCAGCGCCAGCTCGGCGATCGCCGGGTTCACGAAGAAGTGGATGATGGTGTTGCGGTAGTAGGCGGCCGCCAGCTGCTGGTCCGGACCGATCAGGTAGACGCACTCGCTGCCCTCGGAGAAGCGCGTCACCACGTCGTTGGCGGCCAGGGCCTCGAGGGCCCGCTCCACGCCCTCGTCGCTGTCCAGGTCGAGCGATCCGGCGGTGGGCAGGCCGCGGCGCTCCACGTCCTCGAGCAGGCCGGCCAGGCGCAGGCGCGTCTCGCCGACGGTGCAGGCCTCGCCGGCTCCCAGCAGCGCCAGCGTCACCAGCGAGGTCGCCGTGATCGGCGTGACCGCGTTGATGCGCACGCACATCTCGAAGGCCAGCTTCTGGAGCGCCAGGCTCTCCTCGTCCGGATCCGGCGTGGCGTCCGGGTCGGGCGCACCCAGGGCCTTGGCCAGCGACAGCGGCTCGCCCAGCGTGATGTGGATGTCGCCGTAGCTGCGCGACAGGCGCCGGACGAGGCGCACGAACCAGCGGAAGCTCTCCTTCTCCTTGGCGCCGCCCTGCTGCTCGCTGGCGTAGTCGAAGACGTCGGAGATCTGGTCGTAGGAGATCGAGACCGGAATCAGCAGCACGTCGTCGCTGCGGGCGCGCCGGTAGGCGTCGACCACGTAGGCGAGCATCCCGAAGCGCGGCGGCAGCATCTTCCCCGACCGCGAGCGGCCGCCCTCCAGGTACCACTCCAGCGAGAAGCGCTTCTCGATCAGGTAGTCGACGTAGTGGCGCAGGACGAACTTGTAGACCGGGTTGTCCTTGAAGCTCCGGCGGATGAAGAAGACCCCGCTGCGCCGCACCAGCGGGCCCAGCGGGAAGAAGTTCATGTTGATGCCGCCGGCGGTGTGGTTCGGCGGGTGCCCGTTCTCGTGCAGCATGTACTGGAGCACGAGGTGGTCGAGGTTCGACTTGTGGGTGGGAAGAAACACCACTGAGTGTCGCTGGCCCAGCGCCTCGACGCCCGCCAGCTTCTCCCGGTCGTAGTGGAGCGTCTCGCCGTAGCCGCGCGTGTACATCATGCGGATCAGCTGGGCGACCAGGTCGATGACGAAGGGGCTGTGCGCCGCGGCGATCTCGCGCAGGTAGCGGACCGCGTCCTTCTGGACGCGCTTCTCGGAGCGCCCCAGCTCCTGGGCCAGCTGGGCCAGTCCGCCGCGGAAGGCGGGGCGCCCCAGGATGTCCTGGTCGACCAGCCGCGGCACCTTGTAGCGCGCGCCGCGCAGCCGGCGCTCGGCGCGCTCCAGCGCCAGCGCCGCCTGGCGCGCCACGAACTCGGCCAGCCCGCCGGTCTGGCCCGCGCTGCTGCCCCCGGTCTCGCGCCAGCGCGACCGCAGCTCGCCGGCGGTCGCCGGCTCGCCGGCCACCACGCGGCAGCGGTCGGGCTCGCGGCGCAGCACGCCGTGCTGGCGCAGCACGCCCGGATCGCGCGGGTCGCCCAGCCGCAGCAGGTCCGAGAAGCGGGCGGCACGCTCGCCGTCGCGCTCACGGGCCAGCCAGGCGACGCGCACCGGCGCGAACAGCAGGTCCTCGCCGGTGGCCAGGCGGTCGTCGAGCTTCGAGAGCGACACGCCGGCCCGCCGCCGCCGCGTGGGCGGGATGTCGATGCACTCGAAGGGGGTGGCCTCGTCGGGCCGGTGGCGCTCGATCCAGGCCTCGACGATCCGCCGCTCCAGCCGGCTCGAGGCGTCGATCAGGAAGACGACGCCGGCCGGGGGCTCCCCGTTGGTACGCGTCGCGCCGGGCCAGCCGGGCTCGTCGCGCAGGGCCTGGGTGACCGGGGCCATTTGCCCAGTCTACACCCCCTCATTCCGGATGGGCGGCCATGTAGTCGAGGGTCAGGTGGCTGAGCGAGCGCACGCCCAGCACCAGCGCGCTCTCGTCCACCACGAAGAAGGGCGAGTGGTTCGGGGGGGCGTCGTCGAGGGAGACCTTCGGGTCGCGCACGCCGAGCCAGAAGAACAGGCCCGGGACCACCTCCTGGTACTGGGAGAAGTCTTCGGCGCCGGTCACCGGCAGCGCCGGCTTCACCGCGCCCTCGCCGGCGACCCGCTCCAGCGTGGGCAGCATGGCGCGGGTGAGCTGCGGGTCGTTGAAGGTGATCGGGTAGCCCAGGTCGATCTCCACGTCGGCCTCGGCGCCGGCGCTGGCGACGATGCCGGAGATGGTGCGACGCACCTTCTCGTGCAGCTCGAAGCGCATGTCCGGATCGAGCGCGCGGATCGTCCCCAGCAGCTCCACCCGGTCGGGGATGATGTTGTGGCGGACGCCGCCGTGGATCGCGCCGATCGAGACGATGCTGGCGATGCGCGTGTCGACCTCGCGGGCGGGAATGGCGTGCAGCGCCGGGATCAGCCGCGCCGCCACCGCGATGGGGTCGACGCCCTGCCAGGGATAGGCGGCGTGGGTCTGGCTGCCGCGGATGGTGATGGTGAGCTTGTCCGAGCTGGCCATGGCGCCGCCCTCGGTGTAGCCGATGCGGCCGGCCGGGTGGCGGTGGGTCACGTGCAGGCCGAACACCACCTCCGGCTTCGGATCGTCGAAGGCGCCCTCGGCGAGCATCAGGTCGGCGCCGCCCTCCTCACCGGGAGGCGCTCCCTCCTCGGCGGGCTGGAACACGAATACCACGCTGCCCGGCAGCTCGTCGCGCATGCCGGCCAGCAGCTCGGCCACTCCCATCAGCAGCGCCGGGTGGGCGTCGTGGCCGCAGGCGTGCATGACGCCGACCTCGCGGCCCAGGTAGGTCGTGCGCACCGTCGACGCGAACGGCAGGCCCGTGTCCTCGGTGACCGGCAGGGCGTCCATGTCGGCCCGCAGGGCGACCACGGGTCCGGGACGTCCCCCGCGCAGCACCCCGACCACGCCGGTGTGTGCGACGTTTCGCCGCACTTCGAGGCCCAGGGCCTCCAGGTGGTCGGCCACCAGCGCGCCGGTGTGGAACTCGCGGTTGCCGAGCTCCGGATGCCGGTGGATGTCCCGGCGCCAGTCGATCACCCGCTCCTCGAGCGCGGCGGCGCGCGCGTCGACGTCGGCGGCCCGGGCGGTCGGCGCCGGGGCGATCAGCGCGAGCAGGGCGAGGCAGAGGTTCTTGCCGATGGGTCGCATGCGGGTCCTCCTGTCGATGGGCCGCCGTTTCCGTGTCTGGCAGCGCAGGGTATCGTCGGGAAGAGGGACCCGCCGCGCGGGCGGGTCCGCCGGAGGAATGTCATGGCCCGCTCCAACCGTTGGCCCAAGGAAGCCTGGATCCCGCTGCTGGCGGGTCTGTTCTGGCTGTGGAACGCCCCGACCCACGGCCTGGTCGGCTTCCTGTTCTCGATCGTGCCCGGGGGCCTGCTGTTCTTCTCCGGCGGCGCCATGCTGCTCATGCCCGGCGATGCCCGCATCTCCCAGTTCGCCGCCATCGGCGGCGTGCTCGGCGTGCTGTTCGCGCTGCCCGCCTTCGTGGCGGTGGGCTTCGGCTACGCCGTCACGCTGATCGCGCTCTCCGCCGCCTCCTTCGTGGCGGCGGGCCACCACGCGGTGGCGCTCGAGCCGGCGATCGAGGGCGTGCCCCGTCCCGACGGGACGCTGTCCCTGTCGGTGCAGGTCGCCATCGACGAGGCGCTGCTCTCCACCATGCAGCTCGGTACCAGCATGCCCGAGGGCCACGACCTGCGGCGCATCCGCGACGAGATCGAGATCGCACGGGGCCAGTTCGCCGACGCCGGCTGGCTCGAGAAGCCGGTGCTCTACCACGAGACGCCGCCGCCGCTGGAGGATCCGCAGGTGCGCCCGGGCAGCACCCGGGGCATCGAATACGAGCACCTGTCGTGCGAGAGCGGCTACGCGCCCCGCGAAGGCGAGCCGGGTCGCGAGCGCTGGCTCGCCAAGACGGCCAACGCCACCGCCCACGCCTGGGTCGTGCGCAGCGCGCCGGAGCGTCCCTGGCTGATGTGCGTGCACGGCTACCAGATGGGCGCGCCGCTCATCGACCTGTCGGCCTTCGAGCCCGCCTACCTCTCCGAGAAGCTGGGCATGAACCTGCTGCTTCCGGTGCTTCCCCTGCACGGACCCCGCAAGGCGGGCAAGCGCAGCGGCGACGGCTTCCTGGGCGGCGAGGTGCTCGACACGATCCACGCCGAGGCCCAGGCCATGTGGGACCTGCGGCGCTGGCTGTCGTGGATCCGCGGTCAGGGCGCGCCGGCGGTGGGCGTCTACGGGCTTTCGCTGGGCGGCTACAACGCGTCGCTGCTCTCCACCCTCGACGAGGACCTGGCCTGCGTCGTCGCCGGCATTCCGGCCACCGCCTTCTCCCGTCTCTTCTACCGGCACGGTCCCATGCTCCAGGTGCTCGAGGCCGAGCTCAACGGCATCGAGGAGCACCACATGGAGGAGATCACCCGCGTGATCTCGCCGCTGGTGCTGCCCTGCCAGGTGCCGCGCGAACGCCGCTACGTGTTCGCCGGCGTCGCCGACCGGCTGGTGCCGCCCGACCAGGTGCGCGACCTGTGGCGCCACTGGGAGGAGCCGCGCATCGAGTGGTACCAGGGAGGTCACATGACCTTCTCGCGCCACCCGGGCGTGCGCGGACTGCTGCGCGACGCGCTGACCGAGTCGGGGCTCGCCCGCTCGGCGTGAGGGCATAGGGCGTGCCGCCCGGCCTCTCCATCGTCGTTCCCGTCTTCGGCGAAGAGGACCGCCTCGTGCGCTGCCTCGCGGCGCTGGTGCGCGCGGTGGCGACGCTGCCCGAGGGCGAGGCCGAGATCCTGGTGGCCGACGACGGCACGCCCGGCGGGCTGTCGCCGGAGCTCGCCGAGCGCTTCCCCGGCGTGCGCTGGCTCCCGCCGTCGGACCGGCTCGGCTTCGGCGGCAACATGAACCGCGGCGTCCTCGCGGCGCGCGGCGGCATCGTGTGCCTGATGAACAGCGACATGTACGTCGCCCCCGACTTCTTCCACGACTGGGAGCGCCCCTTCGACGACCCGTCGCTGTTCGCCGTGTGCGGTCGCATCCGCGAGCCGGGCGGCGTGAACGCCGGACTCAAGCACCTGGAGGTCTCGCCGCGCGGCGCCCGGGTGCGCTTCGCCGCCGACGCCGACCCGGCCAGCGAGAAGCCGGCGCCGGTCGCCTACCCGAACGGCGGCGGCGCGCTGGTGCGCCGCGACCGCTTCCTCGCCCTCGGCGGCTTCGACCCGGTCTTCCACCCCTTCTACTGGGAGGACACCGACCTGGGCTACCGCGCCTGGAAGCGCGGCGAGCGCGTCCTCTACGATCCGACCCGCGTGCTCGAGCACGACCACCAGGGCACCATCGGGCGCGAGAAGCGGCGCCGCGTCAGCCGGGTGAAGGCGCGCAACCAGCGCCTGTTCCTGTGGCGCAACTGGACCGATCGCTCGCTCGCCGGCCTGGTGCTGGTCGGAACGCTGCCGGTGCTGCTCGCCGACCTGCTGCGCCTGCGCCTGCGCCGCGTGGGCTGGGCGCTCGCCGACCTGCCGCTGCTGGTCCATGCGCGTCGCCACCGGGCGCGCGAGCGGCCGGCGCTGCGGCGCAGCGACGCCGAGGTCCTGCGCCTGCTAGCGGGCGCGGCGTGACAGGAGCGGTACCACCGCCGCGGCCGCCACCGCCTGTCCGCGGCCGTTCCAGTGGGTGTCGTCGCGCCACCAGACGAAGCGCTCCTCCTCCTGCCAGGCGCGGCGGGCCGCGTCGACCAGGGGAGGCTTCAGGTCGAGGAAGGCGAAGCCGTGGTCGCGGGCCAGGCGCCGGGCGGCGCGGGCGAAGCCGGAAGGGTCCGCCGACGCCTCGGCCCCCGCCGGGTCGATCCACCACGCGTAGGTCTCCCACTTGGTGGGCACCACGACGACCAGCACCGGCAGGTCGCGCTCGCCGGCGAACGCGGCCATGGCGGCGAACACCCGTACGAGACGCGGGTGGTTCGGGTGGGCCTCGATCTCGGCCACGCCGAGCTGCGCCCGTTCGGCGTACTCGCGCACCCACAGGAAGCCCGCGTCGCGCGCGGCGCGCTCCACGGTGAGCCGGGCATCGGTGCGCGCCTTCCACAGGCGCCGCAGCGGCGAGCTCTTCCGGAACGACTCGAAGCGCACCGACGTCCGCTCGAGCCGGTCGTTGGCCTCGGGGACGTCGGTGTAGTCGCGGTAGCGGTCGTCCAGGTCGTTGCCGGTGAACAGCGACCACACGATGGTCGTTCCCGGACGCAGCGCCAGACCGGGCGCCTCGCTCTTCAGCGTCAGCAGCTCGCCCCACGGACTGCCCGGCACGCCCAGCGAGAGCGCGGCGAGACCGTGGACCTCGCGCAGCTGCGACACCCACAGCTCGTCGTCGTGGGTGCTGCTGCCGGCGGCGAAGGAGTCGCCGAGCAGCACCACGTCGAGCGGGCCCTCCGGCGGCGGCGGCGGATTGCGGAAGCCCCGCGCATCGGTCGACCAGACCACGTGGCGCGGCTCGCGATCCTCCTCGCGGCCGGTCATGCCGGCGATGTCGCCGTGGAGCATGCCGTCGAAGCGGACGCCGGCCGGGTAGCGGGAGAGATCCGGGTTGGGCGGCCAGCGCCGGCTCAACAGCTCGAGGGGTCGCGGGTAGAGCCGCGGAGCCAGGACCGGGCGCAGCAGCAGGTCGCCGGCCGCCAGGCTCACGGTGAGGACGCCGGTGGCGAGCGCGACGCTCGCGAACGCGCCCCCCGGACCGCGCAGCAGTCCCCACGCCGCGACCGCGCCGCCCAGCCCGAACGCCGCCACGTAGATCTCGCGCGGCAGCCCCGCCGCCCATACCGCCGTCGGGCCGACCAGCACCGCGAGGGCGATGGCGAGCCGGCGCGGCAGGTCGTGCGGGGGGCGCGGGCGCGAGGCGGGCGGCATGCCGCGCAGAGCATGCCGTCGCTGGTCGCGCGGGTCGAGGCAGCGGCGGTACCCTGCGGAGGTGCGGGAGACGGCCTTCGACCGACTGGACGCCTGGCGCCAGTGCTGGCGGCGTTCCTGGGGCTACCTGGCGCCGCTGCGACGCAGCCGCGCTCGTGGTGCGTGGCCCGAGCCGGCGTCTCCCCCGTCGGACTTCGCCGGCGTGCGCGTGCTGCTGGCGCGCCACGATCGCTTCGGCGACATGATGCTCACACTGCCCTTCCTGGCGCGGCTGCGGGCCAGCGGCGCCGACCTGCGCGTGCTGGCCAGCGATCGCCTCTCGCGCCAGCTGCTGTCGCGGGCGGGTGTCGCCTGCGTCGCCGACGCGCAGGAGCTGCGGGGCTGGATGCCCCAGTGGGTGCTGTTCGCCGAGCCGAGCCGCCATCTGCGGTCGCGCCGGCACCCGGAGCGCTGGGCGTTCGTGGACGCGCTGCTCGACACCTTCCCGGGCGTCCCCTTCGCCATGCCGGTCATGCGGCGCGGCGAGGCCATGTCGTTCTACCCGGGCCCCTACTGCACGCCGACCTCCGGCCTCAGCGCGATCCACCTGCTGGAGCGCTTCGCCGACGGCCTGGGGCTTCCGGCGGCGGAGCGCCCGCTGCTGGCCGACTGGATCACCGACGACGCCACCCGGCGCCGGGGCGCGATCGTGCTGAACCTGTCGGCGGGACGCGCCGGCGAGTCGGACCGCCGCGACCTTCCGGTGCGCTTCTGGTCGCGCGTGGCCGAGGGCCTGGCCCACCTCGGGCCGGTCGCCTGCATCGTCCAGCCGGGCGACGACCAGCAGCGCGAGGACGCCGAGGCCGACCCGCTTCTCGCGAAGGGCGAGATCGTCTGCTTCGAGGACGTGGCCGACGCGGCCTGCTGGCTGGGTCGCCAGCGCCTGCTGCTCAGCCCGGAGACCGGCCTCTGCCACCTGGCCCGCAACCTGGACGTGCCGATGGTGGTGCTGACGCCCAGGCGGAAGATCCCCTACTTCTACCCGCTCGGGCCCGGCTCCGGCTTCGTGTTCGCCAAGTCCCTCGACCGGATCACGCCGGACGAGGTGGTGGACGCGGCGCTGCCCATGCTCGGGCTCACGGGCGATCCCGCCGCGCGGTAGACTCGGCCGAGCGGCCGCGCCGCCGGACGGGGAACATCCTTGGAGTGGGAAAGCGCCCGCGAGGGCTTCGACGAGCTCTTCGAGTCGCCCGGACTTCCCCGGCAGCACTACGCCGGACTCCTCTCGCGGCTCGACGGCATGAGCGAGCGGGAGATCGCACGCCGCGAGCGCCTCCAGCGCGTGTCGCTGCTGAACCAGGGAATCACCTTCGCGGTCTACGGCGAGGGGGAGGGCGTGGAGCGCGTCTTCCCCTTCGACTTCGTGCCCCGGGTCATTCCTTCCGACGAGTGGAAGCGGCTCGAGGCGGGACTGGTCCAGCGGGTGACGGCGCTGAACCTCTTCCTGCTCGACGTCTACACCGAGCAGCGCTGCCTGAAGGAAGGCGTGCTCCCCTGGGAGCTGCTGCTGTCGCGCAAGGAGTACCACCGCACACTGCGCGGCGTGGTCCCGCAGCGCAAGGTCTTCACCCACATCGTCGGCACCGACCTGATCCGCGACGCCGACGGACGCCACCTGGTGCTGGAGGACAACTGCCGCTGTCCGAGCGGCGTCTCCTACGTCATCGAGAACCGCAACCTGCTGAACCGCTCCTTCCCCGAGCTGTTCCGCGACCATCCGGTGCGCAGCGTCGAGGACTATCCCTCCCGGCTGCTGTCGACGCTCTCCTACGTGGCGCCGCGCTGGAGCCAGGATCCGCTGGCGGTGGTGCTCACCCCGGGCATCTTCAACTCGGCCTACTTCGAGCACTCCTTCCTGGCGCGCGAGATGGGCGTTCCGCTGGTGGAGGGGCGCGACCTGTGCGTCGAGGACGGCCACGTCTTCATGCGCACGACCGAGGGGCTGCGCCGCGTCGACGTCATCTACCGGCGCATCGACGACGACTTCATCGACCCGCTGGCCTTCCGCAAGGACAGCACCCTGGGCGTGCCGGGACTGGTGAACGCCTATCGCGCCGGGAACGTCGCGCTGGCGAACGCTCCGGGCGCCGGGGTCGCCGACGACAAGGCGGTCTACGCCTACGTGCCCGACCTGATCCGCTTCTTCCTGGACGAGGAGCCGCTGCTCGAGCAGGTGCCCACCTACGTCGGCTTCCGCGACGACGACTTCCGCTACATGGTGGACCACCTGTCCGAGCTGGTGGTCAAGACCACCGGCGACGCGGGCGGCTACGGCATGCTGATGGGGCCGCAGGCCGGCGCCGAGGAGATCGCCGCGTACCGGCGCGGCATGGAGGCGAACCCGGGCGGCTACGTCGGCCAGCCGCTCGTCGAGCTGTCGAGCCATCCCACCTACCTCGAGCGCTCGTTCCGGTCGCGTCGCGTCGACCTGCGGCCGTTCATCCTCTACGGCGACCGGGTGCGCGTGCTGCCCGGCGGGCTCACCCGCGTGGCGCTGCGCGAGGGATCCTACGTGGTGAACTCGTCGCAGGGCGGCGGCAGCAAGGACACCTGGGTGCTGGAGGAGCGCGCCTCGTGATGCTCTCGCGCGTGGCGGGCTCGCTGTACTGGATGGGCCGCTACCTGGAGCGGGCCGAGAACGTGGCGCGCCTGCTGCTGGTGACCGCCGAGGACACCACCGACCTGGAAGGGCTCGACGAGGTGCGGGCGCGGGCCGAGTGGGAGGACCTGGCGCGCGCGGTTCCGAGCTGGGATCCGCCCGACCTCTCGCTGGGGGCCGAGCAGCGCACGATCGCCTGCATCGAGTCGCTGCTGCTCGACCCGGAGTCGCCGGTCTCGGTGCGCTCCACGCTGGGAGCGGCCCGCGAGAACGCCCGCGGCGTGCGCGAGGCGCTGACCCGCGAGGTGTTCGAGAACCTGAACGAGGCCCACCAGGACCTGCGCCGCCGCCGCCGCTTCCGCGACCGCGTCGTCGCCCTGGACGCGGTGCGCGACAGCCATCGCGCGATCCTCACCACGCTGGGTGCGATCGAGCTGACGCTGAGCCGCGATCAGGGCTGGACCTTCATGAAGCTCGGCGAGGCCATCGCCCGCACGCTGCGGACGCTGCTGGTGCTGCGCGCCCGGCTTCCCGGACTGCGCAGCGCGGCCGACGCGGACCTGCCGCTCTACTACGCGCGCTGGCGGGCGACGCTGCGCTCGGTGGCGTCCCTCGAGAACCACCGGCGCACGCGGGGCTCGGTGGTCGACGCCGACGCGGTGGTGCGCTTCCTGCTCTTCGAGGCGAACGCCCCCCGGTCGGTCCGCTGCGGCCTGGCGCGGGTGAAGCGCTACGTCGACACGCTGCCCCGGCCCGGCGGCGCGACGTCGGCGTCGCGGATCGCGGGCAGGCTGCTCGCGCGCATCGAGTACGACGACGAGGCGATCCTGGAGGAGCCGGACCTCACGCCGTTCTGCGACGAGATGGTTGCGGGTGTGCGGCGCCTGCACGACTCCGTCGAGCGCCAGTACTTCCCCTCCTAGGCGCCGGAGGGCCGCATGCTGATCGAGATCGAACACCGCCTGCTCTTCGAATACGACGCCTTCGTCCGCGAGTCGCTGATGGAGGTGCGCGTGGAGCCGCTCACCGACCTGCACCAGACGCTGCGCAGCTTCTACCTGGCGGTGGGTCCGCCGACCCAGGTGAGGCGCTACACCGACTGGAACGGCAACCTGGTTCACCACTTCGGCGTTCCCGACTACCACGACCGCATCGAGATCCTGGTGCGATCCGCCGTGGAGACCCACCCGGTGCCCGAGATCGGAAGAGCGTCGT
>JBNLVK010000077.1:0-13611 GCA_050618055.1 Myxococcota bacterium | reverse complement strand
GGGGTGCTCCCGCGGGGCGCGCGGGCCCCGCAGCGCCGGCTCGCCGCTCTCGATCTCCTCGGCGCGGTGGGCCAGGTCGGCCTCGGCGGCGGCGTGGGCGGCCACCAGCCGACCGCGCTCGCGCGCGCGCTGGCGCGCCTCGCGCTCCTCGGCCAGCGCCAGGTCGCGCTGCGCCACGGCGGTGGCCAGCGCGTCGCGCAGCGCCACCACCGGCTCGAAGCGCTGCTCCTGCTCGCGCAGCTCCTGCTCGGCCTGGCGGACCGCCAGCTCGCAGGCGGCGCGCACGCTGCGCAGCTCCTCGGCGCGGGCGACGTCGCCTTCCAGCTTCGCCAGGTCCTGCCCCGCCTGCTCGGCGCGCTGCCGCGCCGCGCCGGCCTCGCGCTCGGCGGCAGCCAGCTGGCGGCGCGGGCGACCGGTCTTCGTGAAGTAGCGCGCCGCCTCGGCGGCGGCCGCCTCGAGCAGTCCCTCCTCGCGATCGGTCGGGGCCGCGCCGGCGGCGCGATCCAGCGCGGCGGCCAGCGCCGGAGCGCCGCCCCACGACGCCTGCACCAGACCCTGCCCCTGTTGGATGCGCAGCGCGCGCCACAGGTCGAGGTCCAGGGTCTCGTCCAGGATCGCCCGCACGCGCTGGTGGGCCTCGCGGCCGCTCCTGTGCTCCAGCTTCGGCCGCGTGACGGTCAGCTGGGTGCGCGCCCGGCGCTGGAAGCGCTTGGCGTAGGTGAAGGCGTAGGGGCCGGTCTCGACGTCGACCTCGATCTCGGCGCCGGCGTCGCGGTGCACCGGCTGCACGTCGCGCACGCGCTGCTTGGTGGTGCTGTCGAGCTCGTCGAAGACCAGGTCGATGGCCTCGGCCAGGCTCGACTTGCCCACCTCGTTGGGACCGGAGACCACGGTCACGCCCTGCTCGGCGAAGCGCACCTCGCGGTCGGCGATGCCCCGGTAGTTCTTCAGGCGCAGGCGCAGGATCCTCACGCCGCGTCCCCCTCGGCGCCGGTGGCCAGCCGCACCAGCAGGGCCAGCGCGTCCTCGGCCTCCGGGGCGCCGGCGGCGTCGGCGCGCAGCTTCTCGACGGCGCGCGCCGCGAAGCCCGAGAGGCCCAGGGCCTCGAAGTCGGCGTCGTCGGGCAGCAGCGCCAGGGCGCACTCGGGCTCCCAGACGTCGACACAGGCGAAGACGTCGCGGGCGCGCTCGACGAGCGCCTCGAGCCGCGCGTGGCCGCGCAGGTCGAGGGTGCCCTCCCAGGACAGGCGCACGATCGTGCGCGCCTTGTCCGGCAGGCCGTCCAGCCAGGCGGCCAGCGCGTCCAGGTCCTCCGCGCTGTTCAGCGCCACGCCGGCGCGGCGCTCGAAGCACCAGGTGCCGACGCGGTGGGCCTCCACCCGAACCCGCGACGGGTCGACGTCGACCACCAGCACCTGCCCCGGATCGATCTCTCCCCAGTCGGTGGGCTCCGGCGCGCCGGCGTAGTGGACGCGATCGGTCTCGCCGACGCGGGTGCGCGAGTGGCGATCGCCCAGCGCCAGGTCGTGGATGGCGCCGTCGCGGATGGCGCGCTCGGCGTTCGCCAGGTCGATGGCGGCCGGGTCGTCGCGGTCCGGCGACAGCACGTCGACGGCGCCGTGGGCCAGCGCCACGCGCGTGCCCGCGGGCGCGGGCAGGCCGTCCAGCGCCTCGGCCAGCAGGTCGCGTCCCGGGCGCTTCGAGTGCCAGGGCGCGCCCACCACCTCGAGGTCGGGCCGGACGCGCAGCGGCGTGGCGTCGCGCAGCACGTGCACGTGGTCCGGTGCGCCGCGGGTGAACGCCGGCGTGTCGAACACCGACGCGCCGTCCAGCGGGTCGTGGTTGCCGGGCAGCAGCACCACCGGCACGCGCACGCCGCGCAGCGCGTCGAGCGCGCGGGCCACGGTCCGGCGGTCGACCGCGTTCGACTCGAACACGTCCCCGCACACCACGACGCAGTCGCAGCGCTCACGCTCGGCGACGTCGCCCAGGCGGCGGATCGCGTCGAAGCGCGCCTCGTCGAAACGCGCCTGAGCGTCCTCGCCCAGGAAACGCCGCTTCATCCCGAGCTGCCAGTCGCCCGAGTGAAGGAACCGCGGCAAGTCTGTTCACCCCCCGGACCCCGCCGGCGGGGCCCGAGGGTCATTCTCGCCGGGACTCAGTAGCGACGCCAGTCCTTCGCGCTCTCGTAGGCGGACCAGACGCAGAAGGCGTGGGCCAGGAAGCCGGGCAGCAGGACGGCCGAGTAGCAGAACGCGGTGGCGAGGAACCAGATCGCCCCGGCCAGCAGGCGTCCGCTGTAGACCTGTCCCAGGCCGGGAACGATCACCGACAGCACCGCCGAGACGCCGGGGCTGGGCGGGCGGACCACGGTCACGGTGTCGTCGAAGTCGTCGTACGCGCTCATGCGGGCTCTCCTCCCTCTCCCCTGGTGGGGAAGAAGAGAGCAAGGCGCGTGCCAGCCTCCGGCTGCAGCAGCGGCGTCCGTACGCCGCCCGGGTGCAGCAGCAAGGCGTCGGTGCAGGGCGGGGACTGCGGCCCCGTGGGGCCACCGACCCGGAGGGGCCTAGGAGGCCGCGGCCGCCTTCGGCTTGCCGGTGAGCGCCTTCTTGACCAGGCGCTGGAGGCGCTGGCCCTCGGGCGCCAGCTTGGCGGCGTCGTACTTCAGCAGGAAGGCGTCGATCCCGCCCAGCTTCTGGACCGTGCGCAGCGCGCGCGTGCTCACCCGCAGCGGCACGGGCCGGCGCAGCGCCTCGCTGTAGAAGGTGATCTTCTGGAGGTTCGGGTCGAAGCGGCGGTTCGTCTTGCGGTTGGAGTGCGAGACGTTGTGCCCGAACAGGGGCTCCTTGCCGGTCAGGTCGCAGCGGCGCGCCATGTCGGTCCTCTACTTCCGCGCGTAGCGGCGGCGGAAACGGTCGATCTTTCCGTCGGCGTCGAGCTCGCGCATGGTGCCCGTCCAGAACGGGTGGCTGTGCGCCGAGATCTCGAGCTTCACCACGGGAAGCTCCTCGCCCTCGACCTCGCGCGTCTCGTTCGAGGTCATGGTGGAGCGGCTGACCCACTCGTCGCCGGTCGCCGTGTCGACGAACAGCACCTTGTGGTAGTCGGGGTGGATGCCTTCCTTCACGGCGGCCTACCAGCTCGACTTCCGCACGCCCGGCAGCTGACCCGACAGGGCCAGGTCGCGCAGGGCGATGCGCGAGATGCCGAACTTCCGGTAGTAGGCCTTCGAGCGGCCGGACACGCGGCAGCGGCGCGTGAGACGGGTCGGGCAGGAGTTGCGCGGCAGCTTGGCGAACTTCTCCTGGGCCTCGAGCTTGTCGTCGATGGACGCCTGGGGGTCGTTCAGCACCCTGCGCAGGGTGGCGCGCTTCTCCGCGTACTTCTCGATCAGCTTCTCGCGGCGCTGGTCGCGCAACACCTGGGATTTCTTGGCCATTGGAGGCTCCGTCAGAGAGGACGGGGGAGCCTATCGGCCGTGTCGGGCCCCCGCAAGCCGCCCCCCGGGGGCTAGGACCACGGCGTCCCGTGGCGCGGATCGCGCAGCAGCCGGCGGGCCACCACCATCCGGTGCACCTCGTCCGGACCGTCGTAGATGCGGGCGTAGCGGGCCTCCCGGTACATCTTGTCGAGGGGCGTGTCGGACGTGACGCCCAGCGCGCCGTGCACCTGGATGGCCCGGTCGATCACGTTGTGGAGCATGCGGGCGCCCCAGAACTTGATCAGCGAGATCTCCACCCGGGCCTGGCTGCCCTGGTCCATGGCCTGGGCGGCGTCGATGGTCATGAGCCGCGCCGCCTGGATCTCCGCCGCCGACTCGGCCACGTAGCGCTGGATCTCGCCCTTCTCGGCCAGCAGCGAGCCGTGGGCGTAGCGGCTGTTGGCGCGGTCGCACATCAGCTCGAAGGCTCGCTGCGCCTGGCCCAGCCAGCGCATGCAGTGGAAGATGCGTCCCGGCCCCAGGCGCTTCTGGGCGATCACGAAGCCCTGGCCCCGCTCGCCCAGCAGGTTCTCCTTCGGCACGCGCACGTCCGTGTAGCGGACCTCGCAGTGGGCGCCGCCGGTGTGGCCCATGGTGGGGACGGCGCGCACGATCTCGTAGCCCTTGGTGTCGGTGGGCACGATGATCGACGAGAACTTCGCGTGGCCGTCGGCACCGGGCTCGGTGGCCGCGAAGACGGTGGTGAAGGCGGCCCGGTTGGCGCCGCTGGTGAACCACTTGTGGCCGTTGATCACCCACTCGTCGCCGTCGAGCACCGCCTCGGTCTGCATCAGGGTCGGATCCGAGCCGGCCACCTCGGGCTCGGTGAGCCCCACCGACGGGTAGATCTCGCCGGCCACCAGCGGCTCGAGCCAGCGCTTCTTCTGCTCGGCGTTGGCGTAGAGGTGGAGCATGATCGAGTCCTGCATGGACACCGACCCCACCGCCACCTGGCCGTACTCGGAGCGTCCGATGATCTCGTTCAGGTAGACGAACGACATGAAGGGGAGCCCGCCGCCGCCGATCTCCTCCGGGTGGCCCAGGGCCCACAGGCCCTGCGCCTTGGCCGACTCCTTGAGCTTCGCCATCGTGCCCTGGGAGCGGCTGCCGCCCGACTCGGTCTCCTCCTCGATGGCGTGCTCGGCGGGGATCACCTCCTCGTCGATGAACTTCTTCATGCGCTCGCGCAGGGCGCGCACGTCGTCGGTCAGGCCGTAGCTTCCCATGGCATCCTCCAGCGTCGGAGGGCCAGCTTCTCAGCTTTGTGGGATGGGCTCAAGTGCCTGTATTCTCCCCGGCCCATGACCCGGTTCCACAGCATCGACCCGTCCGACCTGCCCAAGCACTTCGACGCCGAAGAGGCGGAGAAGCGCTGGGACGAGGTGTGGCAGAAGGACGGGGTCTACCACTACGACCCGGACCGGCCGCGCGAGGAGACCTTCGTCATCGACACGCCGCCGCCCACGGCGTCGGGATCGCTGCACCCGGGCCACGTGTTCAGCTACACGCACACCGACGTGCTGGCCCGCTACAAGCGCATGCGCGGCATGAACGTCTTCTACCCGATCGGCTGGGACGACAACGGTCTGCCCACCGAGCGGCGCGTGCAGAACTTCTACCACATCCGCTGCGACCCCTCGGTGCCGAACGATCCGGACCTTCGCCTCGAGGAGGCGACGGCCAAGGTGCGCAAGAAGCCGCCGCGGAAGGTCTCGCGCCCCGACTTCATCGCCGCCTGCGAGGAGGTGACGCGCGAGGACGAGAAGAGCTTCCGCGAGCTGTGGATGCACCTCGGCCTGTCCTACGACTGGCGGCAGGAGTATCAGACGATCGACGCCCACTGCCGGCGCATCGCCCAGACCTCCTTCCTCGACCTGTTCGACAAGGGCCACGTCTTCACCCGCTTCGCGCCCACCATGTGGGACGTCGACTTCCAGTGCGCTATCGCCCAGGCCGAGCTGGAGGAGAAAGTGGTGCCGGGCGCCTACCACGACATCGAGTTCGCGGTGGAGGGCGGGGGGGCCTTCACCATCTCCACCACGCGGCCCGAGCTGCTGGCCGCCTGCGTGGGCGTCACGGCCCACCCGGACGACGCGCGCTACGAGCCCTTCTTCGGCAAGCGCGCGACGACGCCGCTGTTCCGCGCGAGCGTCCCCATCTTCCCGAGCGACAAGGCCGATCCGGAGAAGGGCACCGGCATCCTGATGGTCTGCACCTTCGGCGACGCCACCGACGTGGAGTGGTGGCGCGAAGAAGAGCTGGACCTGCGGCTGGTGGTGCAGCGCGACGGTCGCATGGCGCCGGTCACCTGGGGCGGCGAGGGCTTCGCCAGCGCCGACCCGGCCATGGCCCAGCGCTTCTACGACGAGCTTCGCGGCAAGAACATGAAGCAGGCGAAGGCGGCGGTGGTCGAGCTGCTGCGCCGGCCCGAGGGCAGCGCCACCGGCAGCGGTCCGCCGCTCCAGGGCGAGCCGCGACCCATCGAGCACGCGGTGAAGTTCTTCGAGAAGGGCGACCGGCCCCTCGAGTTCCTGCCGACGCGCCAGTGGTTCGTGGGGCTGCTCGAGCACAAGGAGCGCCTGCTCGAGAAGGGCGCGCAGATCGCCTGGCACCCGTCCCACATGCACAAGCGCTTCGAGGACTGGACGAAGAACCTGTCCCAGGAGTGGTGCATCTCGCGCCAGCGCTACTTCGGCGTGCCCATTCCGGTGTGGTTCCCGCTCGACGGAAACAGCGAGCGCGACTACGACCACCCGATCCTGCCGAGCGCCGACCGGCTGCCCATCGATCCCACCACCGACCTGCCGCCCGGCTACGACGAGTCGCAGCGCGAGCAGCCCGGCGGCTTCTCGGCCGAGACCGACATCTTCGACACCTGGTTCACCAGCTCCATGAGCCCGCAGATCAGCTCGCACTGGAGCCTCGACGAGGGGCGCCATCGCGCCCTCTTCCCCGCCGACGTGCGTCCCCAGGGCCACGACATCATCCGCACCTGGGCCTTCTACACCATCGCCAAGGCCATGCTCCACGAGGACGCGCTGCCCTGGACGAACGTGGCCATCTCGGGCTGGGTGCTCGACCCGGACCGCAAGAAGATGAGCAAGAGCAAGGGCAACGTGGTGACGCCCATGCCGATCGTCGAGAAGTTCACCGCCGACGGCGTGCGCTACTGGGCGGGCAGCGCGCGGCTGGGCGTGGACACGGCGCTCGACGAGCAGGTCTTCAAGGTGGGCAAGCGCCTCGTCACCAAGCTCTTCAATGCGGGCAAGTTCGTGCTCGCCCAGTCCGGGACCGTGCAGCCGATCTCGACCGAGCTCGACCGCGCCTTCGTGGCGAAGCTGCGCCGGCTCGCCCTCCAGGCCACCGCCGACTTCGAGGCCTACGGCCACGCCCAGGTGCTCCAGGAGACCGAGAGCTTCTTCTGGAGCCAGTTCACCGACGCCTACCTCGAGCTGTCGAAGGTGCGCGCGCGCGACGAGGACGCGGCGGCCGAGGCCGAGCGGGGCTCGGCGGTGGCGACGCTGCGCCTGGCGCTCTCGGTGCTGCTGCGCCTGCTGGCGCCGTTCGTCCCCTACATCACCGAAGAGGTGTGGAGCTGGAGCTTCGCCGACGAGACCGGCCAGAAGACCATCCACCGGGCGCCCTGGCCGTCGGACCTCGACTTCGCCGGCGTGGCCGAACCGGCCGACGCCGAGAGCTTCGACCTGGCCGTGGCCTGCTGGGGCGCCATCAACAAGGCCAAGTCGGAAGCGAACGTCTCGATGGGACGCGAGGTCGAGCGCCTCACGCTGGTGGCGAACGCGAAGACGCTGGAGCGCCTCGCGCCGGTGCTGTCCGACGTGATGGCGGCGGCGCGCTGCGCCGTGCACGGCACCGAGGCGCGCGAGACCGTCGCCGACGGCGAGTTCGAGATCGCCGACGCGGTGTTCGCGGAGAAGGCGGAGCGCTAGCTAGCGCTTCCGCGGCACCCGGATCAGCGCCTCCTGGGCCACCGAGGCGATGCGGGTGTCGCCGTCGTAGACGGCGCCCAGGCAGATGGCGCGGGCGGCGTGGGCCGCCGGGCTCTCGCAGGCGTAGAGCAGCCAGCGACCGTCCATCACCGGCGGGTGGTGGATCCAGACGGCGTGGTCGAGGCTGGCGCCGGTGCGCTTCCCCCAGGTGAGACCGTGGGGACGCGCGGCGGTGCTGAGCAGCGCGCGGTCGGTGGCGTAGACCAGCGCCGCGGTGTGGACCAGCGGATCCTCGGGCAGCGGCTCCATCATGCGGAACCAGTTGCGCTGGCGCGGCTCGCTGGGCGTCGGATCGTACATGGGCGCGCCATCGACCAGACGAAGCTCCACCGCCTGCTGGCGCCGCGCGCTCTCGTCGCCCATGGCGCGCACGCGGGCGTCCTCCCAGTCCTCGCACTCCTCGGGCGGGGGTGCGCTGGGCGCCGGCTCCTGGTGGGCGATGCCCTCCTCCGGCTTCGCGAAGCTGGCCGACATGTTGAAGATGGCCTCGCCGCCCTGGTGGGCCACCACGCGGCGGGTGGTGAAGGTGCGGCCGTCGCGGATGCGGTCGACCACCAGGCGCAGCGGCACATCGTGGCGTCCGGGGCGCAGGAAGTAGGAGTGGAGCGAGTGGAGGGGGCGGCCCTCCTCGACGGTGCGGCCGGCGGCCATGACGCACTGGGCCGCCACCATGCCGCCGAACAGCCGTCCCTCGCCGGGACCGGGATCGCCCAGGAAGAGGTCGCGGTCCATGGCCTCGAGGTCGAGGCACTGGAGCAGCACGTCGACCGGCGATCGGCTCACGACCGCGCCGCCAGGGCTCGGCGCACCAGCGGCAGCCGGTCGTTCCCGAAGTACATGTCGTCGCCGTCGACGAACAGGGTGGGCGACCCGAAGCCGCCGCGGTCGATCAGCTCCTGGGTGTTGGCGCGCAGCCGGTCCTTGTACTCCGGACGGGCGATCTTCTCGAAGAACTCCCGGGCGTCGAGCCCCACCTTCGCGACCAGCGGCTCCAGCACCTCGTCCCGGGAGATGTCCTGGAGATCGCCCCAATAGGCTTCGAAGACCGCGCGACACCAGGCGGGCAGGCAGCCGTGCTCCTCGGCCACGAACGCGCCGCGCATGGCCTTCACGCTGTTGACCGGAAAGACCTTCGGCATGCCGATCGAGAGCCCGTAGAGCCGCGCCCAGTCGGCCAGGTCCTTGCCATGGTACGCGGCGCGCGCCGGCGTCGGGTTGGCCCGCGCCTCGTAGACCGCCGGGTTCACCGCGTTGAACACACCGCCGACGAGGATGGGCTTCCAGACCAGCAGGGCATCCGCCTCGGCCGCCACCTCCTCGATCTTGTGGAAGGCGAGGTAGGTCCACGGGCTCGAGCAGTCGAAGAAGAACTCCAGGCGGGCCACTGCGGGGGTATACCACAGCGGTTCGGGCGTCCTGCGCTACTCGGTCCTCGGCCCCAGACCCACGTCGGCGACGCGTCGTCCGCGCAGCGTGGTCTTGGTCGGGCTGTACTCCTCGCCCGGCGCCGGCTCCGACTGGATCTGGATCACCACCTTGCCGTCGTCCTCGAAGGAGGCGTAGGAGCGGTTCAGGATGCGCGCGGTGGCTACACGCGGCAGCATGCCGAAGCCGGCGTCGACGCCCGGCACCAGCGCCACGATCAGCTGGGTCTCGGCGGTGCCCACCAGCGTGCGACCCTCGATGGCGCCCTCGCCCTGGCCGATCAGCTCGGCCTTCTGGGGCTCGCCGGCGCCGTGCAGCGTGGTGTTCAGGCTGAAGGTCGACGTGTAGCGGTCGCCCTCCGCCTTCACGACGATCACGCCCGAGACCCCGCGCTCCGCACCGGTGGCCTTGTCCACCGTGGTGCCCGACACCTGGTAGGTGCCGGTCAGCGGGAGGGTCGGCGGGGCCGCCTCGACCGGCGCGTCGCCGGCCGGTGCGTCGCCGCAGGCGACGAGCAACACGGCGGCAAGTCCCAGGAGGTTGCGTGCGGGCATGGTGGGCCTCCTTCGCAGCACAGTGTATCGCCCTGTGATCCCGAAAGGGAAGTGCACCGGCCGGGCGTCAGGTGACGGGCTCGAAGAGGGATCGATAGGCAAGCGCGACGCGTGACCAGTCGAGCTCGCTGGCGGTTTCCGCGGCCTGCGCGTCGAGCGCGGAGGGACGGGGCAGCGCCAGCGCTTCCTGCACGCGCGTTGCCAGATCCTGCGCGTCGCCGGGTCGCGCGAGCCAGCCGTTCTCGGCGTCGCGCAGCACGTCGGGAATGCCGCCGGTCGCGCTGGCGACCACGCGGGCGCCGGCCGCCAGCGCCTCGGCCACGATCGCCGGCATGCCCTCCTCGCGCCCGTCCGCGTCGACCACCGAGGGCACCACCGCCGCCCGGCAGCCGCGCAGCCAGGCTGCCACTTCATCGTGGGACTGCGCGCCCGGGAAGCGGACCGCTGCTTCCTGGCCCAGCTCGCGCGCCAGACCGGCGAGGGGCTCGCGCTCGGGACCGTCGCCCACCACCACCAGGCCCACGCCCGGGTGCGCCTCGCGCACGCGGGCCAGCGCGCGCAGCAGCACGTCGACGCCCTTGATGCGGATGAGGCGCCCCACGAAGAGCAGGTACCCGTCCGGAAACGGCGACGCCGCGGCCGGACCCTCGCGGAAGCGCCCGGTGTCGACGCCTACCGGCTGCACGACGGCGCCGCTCGGCCGGCCCAGCGTGGCGTCCAGCGCGTCGCGGATCTTCGACGACACGGCGATCAGCGCGTCGCTGCGCTCGACCACCCAGCGCGCCAGGGCGGGTCCGCCGGGCAGGTTCGCCAGCAGGTGGGCGTCGCCGCCGTGGAGCGTCACCACGTGGCGGAAGCGCGCGCCGCGTCCGCGCGCCATGGCCGTGGCCAGGCCGGTGGGCACGATCCAGTGGGAGTTCACCACGTCGACGGATTCCCGCGCGCACAGCCGGCGCACCGCCCGCGCCTGGGCCAGCAGGTAGCCGGGGGCCTGGAGCTTCGCGAGCCAGGAGCTGCGCAGGTTGTCGGGCATGCCGGCGCCGTAGGCCAGGCGCTGGGCGCCGCGCGGCACGAAGTAGGGAAAGCGCGTGACGCGCAGCCCGCCCAGCTCCTCGGCCCGGGCCGCGCCCGGCGCGTGGGGCGCCAGCACGCGCACGTCGCAGTGGGCGGCCAGTGCGCCGCACAGGTCCTGCACGAAGCGCGGCGTGCCGTCGCCCTCGCGCAGCGGGAAGGTGCTGGTGGCGACGAGTACGCGCATGGGCTGCCGGCGGTCAGCCGGCGCCGTCGGGGCGATCCGGGTGGCCCGCGCGCTGCCGTTCGCGGTAGAGCAGCTCTTCCAGGTAGATGCGGTGGCGGTTCAGCATGTCGCCCATCACGCCCATGTGCAGGGCCAGCAGCGCAATGCCCAGCAGGCCCGCCGCCGTGAAGCCGGCCCACTTGTGGGGCGAGAAGCCGCCGGTGGCGGCGTAGTGGGCCACCAGGAACAGGCCCAGCGCCAGGGCCGGCACGGCGAACAGCAGCGCCAGTCCGCCGAAGAAGCGCAGCGGGTGGTAGTCGCGGTAGCAGCGGAAGATGATCTGGGCCGATCGCAGCGCGTAGCGCCACAGACTGCCGGCCACCCGGCTCTCGCCGAACTGGCGCTCGCCGCGCACCGCCAGCGGCACCTCGACGATGCGCAGCTGCTTGAACGACAGGTTCAGGAACACCTCCTGGGTGTAGGTGAAGCGCCCGAGCAGGTGGAGCTGGAGCGCGGCGCGCCGGCTGTAGCAGCGCATGCCGCAGGAGACGTCGTGGAAGGTCCGGCCCGCCAGGCGCGAGATGAGCCGGCTCATCATGCGGTTGCCCCAGCGCTTGGCCGCCGGCATGTCCGGGGCGAGGGACGGATCGGCGAAGCGCGACGCCGACACGAAGTCGGCGCGCCCCTCGAGCACCGGGGCCACCAGCTTCGGGATGTCGACCGGATCGAACTGGCCGTCGGCGTCGATGCTGACGATCAGGTCGGCGCCGGACTCGATGCCGTGGGCGAGGCCGCTGTGGAAGGCGGCGCCGACGCCGCGGGTGGCGTCGTGGCGCAGCACCTCGGCGCCGGCCTCGCGCGCCCGCTCGGACGTCGCGTCGGCGCTGCCGTCGTCCACGACCAGCACGTCCACCCGGTCGACCCCGGCGATGCTGCGCGGCACGCCGCGCACCACGTCGGCCACCGTGCGCTCCTCGTCCAGGGCGGGCAGCGTGACCAGCAGCCGGACCTCGCGCCTGCTCGGCTCGCGATCCACCGCGTGCGCTTCCATGGGCGGATCATACCCCGGATGGCGCGGCGTCCGCGCGCGCCCAGATCTCGTAGCCGGTCGTCTGGAGGCGTTTCACGAAGCCGGCCCGCCGCAGCGTGGCGCGTGCGCGGGGGGCGTGCTCGGAGATTCGGATGCACACGGCCTGCACGTCGTAGAGGTCGAGGCCGCGCTCGAAGACGGCGTGGGCCCGCGGGTCGTCGACGATGCCGTCGGCGTAGTGGGTCATGACGATGCGGTCGCGGTAGGCGATGCGGCCCAGGCGCTCGCGCAGGGGCCGCAGGTAGACGCGCACCGAGAGCGGGTAGGCGTGGCCCTCGCTGACCGGGACCCAGGTGGAGATGGCCTGGGGCGCCACCACGCGCTGGCGCGGCGCCATCTCGTTGAGGGCCTTCGCGAAGCGGAAGCCCGGACCCACCTTCAGGGCGGGCCAGCCCAGGCGGGCGCCCTCGTTGCGCGGGTCGAAGCCCGGGTAGCGCGGCACCGCCACGGCGAAGAGCACCAGCAGCGCCACGCAGGCCGCCGGCTGCCAGAGGCGGGGCGCGGCGCGCCAGCGCAGCGCGAAGGGCGACACCGCCACCAGCGCCAGCAGCGCCGGCACCGGCAGCGCCCACATGACACGCCAGTGCGACGGACCGGTCAGGTTGCCGCGCACCCAGGCGTCGAGCCAGGGGTTCAGCAGCACCCCCGCCACGGCCAGCGGCAGCACGATGGCGAAGCGCCGCGAAAGCCCCCGCGGACACAGGGCGAAGGCGGCGAAGAGCGTCACCACGCACACCGCGTGGAGCCGCGCGTCGCCGAGGGCGGTCGTGAGCGCCGCCTCGAGCTGGGCGCCGGGGGCGAAGTGGCGCGCCAGCTCCGGGATGGCGCCGGACATGTCGGAGCGCAGCGCGAGCCCCGCGGCGATGGGGTAGAGGGAGGCCGTCGCGCCCAGGGCGAAGCGCCGCAGGTCGCCGGGCACCGGGCGCAGCACGCAGGCCAGCGCCATCCACGCGCCGACCGGCGCCGCCCACAGCGCCGACGACGTGCAGCCGAGCGCCGCCACCTGCGCCGCGGCCAGCGCCCACCACGATCGCCGGTCGCCGCGCCGCGCGAAGTCGAGGGCGTAGGCATGGACCAGCGGCAGCAGCACGAACAGGAAGACGCCTTTCCCCTGCCAGATGCGCACGAAGGCGAAGTTCCCGTACCAGCGGTGGGTCTCGCCCGGCGCCGCCAGCACGACCGCCCAGGCCAGCGTGGTCCAGATCCACCAGCGCGGCGTGAGGCGACGGAAGAGCACCGCGTGGGCCAGCGGCGCCAGCAGTGCCGCGCCGGCGGCGGCGACGAAGTGGAAGACGGCCAGCGCCGGCAGGCCCAGGAGCTTCGCGATCGCCGCGTTCAGCAGCTCCCAGCTGTGCAGACGGTAGGCCGGATAGTGGATGGGCAGGTCGAAGCGGCCGTGCAGCGTGTCGCGCGCCAGCAGCGGAAGCTCGGGCCGGTCGATCGCCGCCACCGCCAGGTTCACGTAGAAGGCGTCGTCGGCGTCGGGCCGGTGGACGCCCAGGGCGTAGAGCGCGCAGACCACGCCGATGGCGAGGAGCGACGCCTCGGCGCGCGGCGAGCGCACGGCGTCCTCGAAGCGGGCCGGCTCGCGCAGCACGAACACCCCGGCCGCCGCGGCCAGTACGCCCACCCACAGCACCCACAGCGCCGTCGGACCGCTCGCCAGCGCCAGCGCGGCGGCGCTCCTCGCCATCGGCGGGGTCGGCGCGCTCTCCGCCCGGGGCGGCCCCCGGCCCGACGCCGACGACGCCTTCTACGTGAACCTGGCGGTGGCGGCGATCGACCGGCCCGAGCTTCCGCTGCTGGCGCGCGAC
>JBNLVK010000076.1:0-4162 GCA_050618055.1 Myxococcota bacterium | reverse complement strand
GCCTGCGCTCCGGCGCGAGCAGGCGGCTCGTGGAGGGGTCGCTCACGGCGCTGGGGTCGGGGCTCTTCTGCGCGGCCTGGCTGCTGGGGCAGTGGCGGGTGGCGGGGGATCCGCTGGCCCAGGTGCGCAAGGCCAGCGGTGCCGAGCACGCGAAGCACAAGCTCGGCACCCCCATCGACCTGGGATCGCTGGCCGACGGCCCTCCGCTCGCGGACGTGGTGGCCGACGTGCTCGCCAACGCGAGCATCTACCCGGTGAGTGTGGGCTTCTCGTTGCGCTTCCTGCTGCCGCTGGTGGTCTTCGGCGCGCTGGCGCCCCTGCTGCGACACGACCGCGACGCCCGGCGCGCGCGGGCCGCGCTGGCGGTGTTGGCCACGGCCCTGCTCCTGCTGGTGGCGACGTCACTCGCCAGCGGCACGAACATCACGCCCTTCCGCACCGTGGCGCCGATCGCCGCGGCGCTCGTGCCCCTGGCGGCGGCCGCGCTCTTCCCCGCCGTGCGGCACACCGGCCGCTGGCCGCGCCCGGCGCTGACCGCCGGTGCGCTGCTCGTGCTGCTCTCCTTCGCGCACGCCCACAGCCAGGTGTTCGAGCACCGGCACGTGGGCACCACCATGTGGGGGGTCGAGGCGCCGCGGCCGGCCGGTCCCGGACTCTTCGCCCTGGGGCGCTGGCTGCGTCGGGAGGTGCCGAGACGTCCGCCCGTCGACGCGCCGCCGGTGCGCCTGCCCGTGCTCCAGGCCCAGAACATCGGCTTCTCGCTCTTCGCCCACGCCATCGGCGATCCGGCCTGGATCGACTCCAGCCACCGCAGCCAGATCCTCTCCGGACTCACCGCGGGTCAGCTCGTGGTGAGCGGGCGTCCGATCCAGCGCCCCGAGCTGTCGCCATTGCTGCGCATCGGCATCCATCACGTGTACGAGGCGCGGGTCGACACGCCGAAGGGACGGCGCCAGTGAGCGCCGGCACCCCGCCGCCGTCCCGCAACCTGTTCTGGATCGACGCGCTGCGCATGGCGGCAGCGGTCGCCGTGGTGCTGCTGCACGTGTCCGCCGAGCCGGTGGTGCTGGTGAAGGATCGCAGCTCGCTGGTCTGGTGGACGGGCAACCTGCTCGATTCGGCCATGCGCTGGTGCGTGCCGATCTTCGTGATGCTCTCCGGCGCGCTGCTGCTCGATCGCCGGAAGGAGTCGAGCCGCACATTCTTCACGCGGCGCGTGCGGCGGCTGGCGCTGCCGATCCTCGCCTGGACGCTCGCCTACTTCGCCTTCCAGGCCGCGCGGCGCGGCTGGCCCGGCTGGGGGGAGATCGGATCGAAGCTCCTCGAGGGCCGTCCCGAGTACCACATGTGGTACGTCTACATGACCCTGGGCCTCTACCTGTGGACGCCGCTGCTGCGGCGCTTCGTGGCCCGGGTGGATCGGCGTACGCTGTGGGCGACGACCGGGGCCGCGCTGCTCGTCGCCGCCCTCCACGACGCGCTCTACAGCTTCCGCGGCGTGCCCATGTTCCGCTCGGTCTTCACCCTGTACCTGCCCTACCTGGGCTACTACCTGGCCGGCCACGTCCTGTTGCACCACCGGCCGCGCGTGCCGCTGCCGCTCCTGCTGGCGATCGTCGCCGCCTGCGTCGGCGTCGTCGCCGCCGGCACCCACTTCCTGATGGAGCGCTGGGGCATCCTGCCCGCCGGCCTCTACCTCTACGAGTACCTGTCACCGCCGGTGGTCGTGATGTCGCTGGCCGTCTTCCTGATCGGCATGCGCATTCCCGCACCCGCGGCCGGATCGGCGGGCGACCGCATCGTGCGCGACATGAGCGCCGCCACCCTCGGCATCTACCTGATCCACCCCATGCTGATCGTCCTGCTGCGGCGGCAGGGGATCTCCGCCGTCGAGCTGGGTGCAGCCGGCGCCCCCGTGGTGGCACTGGTCGTGGTGGTGGCGGCCTACCTGCTGGTTTCGCTGCTGCGCCGCACGCCGGTGCTGCGCCAGGCGGTGTGAGGCCCGCCTACTCGACGTAGCCCAGGCCCTTCAGCAGCTCGATGTAGGCCTCGTCCTCCGGCGCGCTGCCGTCGGACCCGGCCGGCAGCGAGTGGGGCGGTACCGGGTAGTCGTCCACCCGCGTGACCCGCGCCTCCACCTCGGGCCGCAGCACGCCCGGCGGCACGTCGCCGTCGAGCGCGTCCGCCACCGGCACGCCCTGGGCCGCGTAGACCAGCGGGGCCACGTCCAGCACCGTGACCCCGTCGGTGCGCACGCCCCGGCGAAAGCTGGGTCCGGCGGCGACGAACACGCCCGGGTTCAGGTTCCAGTGGGAGGTGCCGTCGAACTCCCAGCCGTGGTCCGAGACCAGCAGCACGTCGCTTTCGGCGGGCAGCCGCTCGAGCAGGCGACCCACCATGGCGTCGGCCCGCTCGTACATGGCCTCGACCCGCGCAGTGGCGGCGCGCACCGCCGCCGGGCGCACGCGCGCCTTCCGCTTGCGGTTCACGTTGGCGCCGAACACGAACTCGGTGAAGTCGTGGCCCGCCACGTCGATGCCCTGGAAGAACAGGGCCAGCGTGTCGACCGGCCGCGTCTCGAGCAGGTGGAGGGCGGCGTCGAAGTAGCCCAGGTCGCGGGCGACGATCCAGGGGGTGTAGGCGGTCTGGCGCGGCGTGCCGGCCACGCCCCTCAGCTCGGCGGGCGCGAGGTCCGCGTCGGTGCGCATGAACGGGCGCAGCTCCTCGGCCAGCTCCGGCGGATAGGTGCGGCGCGGGTCGTCGTCCTTCCACTCGACCACCACCGTGGGCTTCCCCTTCTTCGGCGCACCGAAGAAGAGGTACGGCGAGACCACGAAGCCGTCGACCGGCTCGGCCGGGTAGGTGGCCCACCAGGCCAGCACGCCCACCGAGCGGTCGTAGTGGGAGAGCACGTTCCAGAAGGCGGGTCGCCGGCGGTTCACCACCGACGCCGGCTTGGAGGCGTCCACCAGCTTCTGGGGCTCGTAGTCGTCGGCCACCGGCACCAGCGGCTCGTCGGGCGGCGGCGCGCCGCGGCCGCCGGGCCGGGCCGCGGGCACGTCGTTGCCGATCAGGAAGGCGCCGATGCCGTGGCGCTCGGGGCGCACGCCGGTGGCCATGCTGGTCCAGATGATCGGCGACCAGTAGTGGACCGTCTCGAGCGGTGCGCTCACGCCGCGCTCCACCAGACCGCCGATGTGGGGCAGCCGGCCTTCGGCGTGCAGCCGGTCGACCCAGCGCAGGTCGGCCCCGTCGAAGCCCAGGATCACGACCGCGGGCTGCGGGCGGGCGTCCGGCGTGGGGCGCTCGGTCCCGCAGCCTGCGAGCAGCACGACCGCGGCGGCACAGGCGAGCGACGCGAGCGACGGGTGGATGCGGCCGAGAGGATTCACCCGAAGACCCGCCCTCTCCGAGGACCGGTTGGTGCGGCAGAGAGGATTCACCCGAAGACCCGCCCTCTCCGAGGACCGGTTGGTGCGGCAGAGAGGATTCACCCGAAGACCCGCCCTCTCCGAGGACCGGTTGGTGCGGCAGAGAGGATTCGAACCTCCACGGGGTTGCCCCCGCCAGCCCCTCAAGCTGGTGCGTCTACCAATTCCGCCACTGCCGCGAGAACCGGATCGGGGGCGGAGCATAGCGCGGTCAGACACTCGTCCACCCTCCGTCCACCGCCAGCGTCTGGCCGGTCACGTAGCTCGCCGCGTCCGATGCCAGGAACAGCACGGGGCCCACCAGCTCCTCGCCGCGACCGGCCCGGCCCATCGGCGTGCGCCCGCGGATCCAGCGCTGCGAGCTCTCGCCCTGCTCGTCCTCACCGAACATGTCGGCGGTCATCTCGCTCTCGAACCAGGCCGGCGCCACCGCGTTCACGCGCACGCCGCGCCGTGCCCACTGCACCGCCAGCTCGCGGGTCAGGTTCACGACACCGCCCTTCGACGCGGTGTAGGCCGCCTGCGGGATCTGCCCCACCCCGACCAGTCCCAGGATCGACGCCACGTTCACGATCGAGCCCCGACCCGCCGCCAGCATGGTCCGGCCGAAGCGCTGGGCGCACAGGAAGCTGCCGGTCAGGTTCGTCGCCACCACCCGGTTCCACACCTCGAGGGGCTCGTCCTCGGCGGCGTGGATCTCGGTGATGCCGGCGTTGTTCACCAGCACGTCG
>JBNLVK010000075.1:0-22320 GCA_050618055.1 Myxococcota bacterium | reverse complement strand
AGGGCGACGGCGCCAGCCGGTAGATCGAGGGCGAGCTGAACGTCACCAGGTAGATCTCGCCGTCGTCGTCCTGGCCGAAGGCGGAGATGTTGTGGGTCGGCAGGCCCAGGTCTTCGGGCGGAGCGTTCGACAGCGTGTCGAAGGCCCACACGCCGCCGGTGATGAAGTCGCCGTAGACGTAGTGCCCGAGCAGGCTCGGGATGTCGCTGCCGCGGTAGACGTAGCCGCCGGTGATCGACTCGGCCTCGGTGTGGTCGTGCACCACCTCCGGCGGCTCGAGCGGGGTCGTGCCGCAGGGCGGCACGAAGGCGTAGTCGAGGTCGCCCTCGCGGCACTCCCAGCCGTAGTTGCGCCCCGCCACGACGAAGTCGATCTCCTCGCGATCGTTCTCTCCCACGTCGCCGGCCCACAGGTCGCCGGTCAGCGAGTCGATGGAGAAGCGCCAGGGGTTGCGGAAGCCGTAGGCCCAGATCTCGGGGCACGGCACCGATCCCGGCCCGCTGGCGCAGCTCGGGTTGCCGGCGAACGGGTTGCCGGAAGGGATGCCGTAGTCCAGGCCCGGCGGCGGCGTTCCGCGCACGTCGAGGCGCAGGATCGTGCCGAGCAGGGTGCGGGCGTCCTGGCCGTTGGTGCTCGTGCCGCCGCCGTCGCCCATGCTGTAGAAGAGGAAGTCGCCGTCGATGCCGAACGCCAGGTCGCCGCCGTTGTGGTTGCTGTTGGGGTGGGCGATGGCGAGCAGGGGCACGGTCAGCGGCGTGAAGGTGAGCCCGCCGTCGCCGCTCTGGTAGCGGGCCAGGATCGACTGGTCGGTGTCCTCGTCGGTGTAGGCGATGTAGAGCTCGCCGCCGGTGGTGGCGTCGAAGTCGGGGTCGAAGGCCAGACCCAGCACGCCCTGCTCGCCCCGTGTCGTGACGCCCAGGTTCACGGTCGTCGACAGATCGACGGCCGTGCTGAGCGTGTTCTGCGGGTCGCTGGCCAGGAAGGTCATGATCGGACCGCCCTGCTCCACCACGTACCAGCGGTCCGGATCGTCCGGGTGCTGCACCAGCTTCACCGGCCGGTCGAAGACCAGGCCGCCGAAGGCCTCGACCAGCTCGACGTCGACGGCCGCTGCGCCGCCGCCCCCACCGCTTCCGCCGCCGCTGCAGCCGACGGTCGGCGCGAAGAGCGACGCCGACAGGGCGAGCGCGAGCGCTCCCCACAAGAGCGAACGCGGACCGACCCGATGCCTCATGTCATCCCCCAATGGGGGAGAGGCTACACGCCCTGGAGGATCTCGGCCCGCTTCGCCTGGAACTCCTCGTCGGTGATGAGTCCCTCGGCGTGCAGTCCCTTGAGCCGGCGCATGCGCTCCACCGGATCGCTCTGGCTCTGCTCGTTCGGATCGGTCGCCGGCGCGGCGGGCGGGGCGGCCTGTGCGGGTGCCGGCGCAGGTGCGGCGGGCGGCGGCGCGGTCGCAGCCGCCGGCGGCGCGTCGGCGAAGTCGAAGTCCAGGTCGCGCACCGGCGCGGCGGGCGCGGCCACCTGGTCGAGCTCCAGCGGATCCTCCGAGAAGAGATCCGAGCCGGTGCCGTCGTTGTGCTCGATCACGAAGTCGTCGTCGTCGCCCGCACCCGTGTCCATGATGCCCACCATGGTGGCGTTCGGGTTCGAGCTCTCGGGCATCATGCCCGCGGTCATCAGGTGCGAGGCGTACTCGAGCTTCATGCCGCGCTTGGCCGGGTGCTCGTCGCCCTCGCAGAAGTGGAACTCGGCCTTGCCCACGGCGATCACGTCGCCGTTGCGGATCGAGCAGGTGCCCGCCACGCGCTGGCCGTTCACGAACGTGCCGTTGCCGGTCTGGTGATCGCCCACCTCGCAGCGGTCGCCCTCCTTCATGAAGATGGCGTGCTTGCGCGAGACGTCGCTCTCGGCCACGACCACGGCATTGTCGGGAGAGCGCCCCACCGACATGGTGCGCGTGTCCCAGACCACCAGGCGGTCCGCCTCGCCGGTCACCTTCAGCAGGAAATACGTATGGGCCATGCCCGCCTCCACCGGGTCGTCGAGAGTCCCCTATCGGCAGGACGGGGCCCGGAACTGAGGCGCAGAGGGACCCTCAGCGCGCCAGCCGGAAGCCTCCGGAACCGGCAAGCAACAGGGCCAGACCCGCGAGGAGCCAGGGCGGAACGGCCGGCACCTTCACGGCTGCAGGCGCAACGGGCGTCGCCGCGAACAGCCCCGCCGGGTGGGTCCCCTGGAAGACGCGCGTCCAGAAGGCCACCCGGCCGCCGCCGGCGGCGGAGACCGAGCGCTGCTCCGGCACCGAGAACACGCCGGTGGGACCGACTCCCGGTGCCGGGTCGCCGGTCAGCCAGACCGGCGTCGCGCCGCCCGGGTCGGCGCGGAACAGGCCGTAGCCGGCGCTGCCGCCGACGAGCTCCCCTACGAACGCCAGGCGGCCGGCGTCGTCGATGGCCGGGTGCGGGTAGAGGAAGCGGATCGACCCGGCACCCGCCACGGGCTGGCCCTCCCAGGCCAGGCGCTCGTTGCCCCCGCTCGAGAGACGGAACATCGCGCTCGAGGTCGGACCGCCATCGATCGGCAGCATCACGGCCACCTGACCCGCCTCGTTCAGGGAGAGCGGCTGGCTCGAGAACAGGTGGTCGTTCGGGACGCCGCCGCCGGGAAGCTCCTCGCCCGAACGAAGCAGCGGAGCGGTCACCCCGCCGGAGTGCAGGTAGACGCCCGCTCCGTCGACCCCCGGTCCGGCGTGGCCGCCGATGAAGACGATGTCGCCCGCGTCGTTGATCTGCGGCGAGTAGAGGGTGTTGAACGTGCCGCCGACCGGCGCCGGGGTCTCGTAGCTCTTGAAGACGAGCGACAGGGCGCCGCCGGAGTGGAGCGCGAGCCCCGAGCCGCCGCCGCCTCCCGTCGCCTCGTCCAGCTCCACCTCGAACACCACGTCGCCGGCGGCGTTCATGTCCATGCCCAGCGACTCGCGGAAGACGTAGCCGGGGGCGTCGACGAACGGATCGCCCGGCAGGGCCAGGGCCGTGACGACGCCCGCCTCCCAGCGGAACAGGCCGTAGGCCCAGCTTCCGGCACCGTCGGTGTACTGGGCGCGGAACGCGACCTGGCCCGCGTCGTTCAGCACCGGCAGGGTGACGTCGGAGAAGGTCTGGCCGCCGGTCCCGGGCGCGACGTCGCCCAGCTCCGCCACGATCTGCGTCCCGGCGCCCAGTTCCACGTAGATCACGTCGTAGACGTGGCTCTGGGTGCCGTCCAGGTCGACGGCCCAGGCCACGCCGGCGTCGGTGATCGAGGCAGGCAGCGAGACCCGGTCGACGGTCGAGGCCGTGCCCGGAGCCGGCGCGCCCTCGAGCGCCACGGCCGAGAACGTGTCCTGCGCATGGGTTGCCGGTGCCGCCAGCAGCAGCGTGGCGACGGCGCCGAGCGTCTGGAGAGCGGCCCGCATCCGGCACGGATCGGCCGATCGCCGGACCCCCCTGAACCGACTCAATCGGTCTCGAACTCCAGGCGGTCGCCCTTCAGGTCGACCTTCACGCGGCCGCCCTTGGCCAGGTTGCCGAACAGCAGGTCGTCAACCAGGCGGTCCTTCAGCTCGGTCTGGATCACGCGGGCCATGGGCCGCGCGCCGAACATCGGGTCGTAGCCCTTCTCGGCCAGCCAGCGCCGGGCCTCCTGCGACAGGGTGAGCTTCACCTTGCGCTCGGCAAGCTGGGCCTCGACCTCCTTCACGAACTTGTCGACCACCCGGTCCATCACCTCGGGCGGCAGGTCCTGGAAGGTCACGATCTCGTCCAGCCGGTTGCGGAACTCGGGGCTGAACAGGCGCTCGATCTCCTTCTTGCCGTCGCCGGCGCGCCCGGCGCCGAAGCCGATGCCGCGCGCCTGCATGTCCCGGGCGCCGGCGTTGCTCGTCATGATGAGCGTGACGTGGCGGAAGTCGGCCTCGCGGCCCTGGTTGTCGGTGAGCGTGGCGTGGTCCATCACCTGGAGCAGGATGTTGAAGAGGTCCGGATGGGCCTTCTCGATCTCGTCGAGCAGCAGGACCGTGTAGGGCTCCTTGCGCACCTGCTCGACGAGCTGGCCGCCCTGGTCGTAGCCGACGTAGCCCGGCGGCGCGCCGATCAGCCGCGAGACGGCGTGCTTCTCCATGTACTCGCTCATGTCGAAGCGCAGGAAGGGCACACCCAGCGCCTTGGCCAGCTGCTTGGAGAGCTCGGTCTTGCCGACGCCGGTGGGCCCGGTGAACAGGAAGCTGCCGATCGGGCGATCGACGCCGCCCAGCCCCGCCCGGCCCCGCTTCACGGCGCGCACGACCGTGCCGATGGCCGCGTCCTGGCCGAACACCACGCCTTTCAGCTCCTCCTCCAGGTGCTCCAGGCGCTGCTTGTCGCTGCCGCTGGCGCGCACCGTCGGGATGTTGGCCATGCGGGCCACCACCTCTTCGACGTCGCGCACGCCCACCGTCTTGCGCTTCTTGCCCGCCGGCCGCAGGCGCACCGCCGCGCCGGTCTCGTCCATCACGTCGATGGCCTTGTCGGGCAGGAAGCGGTCGTTCAGGTGGCGGTCGCCCAGGTCGACGCAGGCCTTCAGCGCCGGACCCGTGTAGCGCACGCCGTGGTGCTCCTCGTAGCGGGGCGCCAGGCCCTGGAGGATGCGCACCGCCTCGTCGCGGGTGGGCTCCTTGATGTCGACGCGCTGGAAGCGTCGCGACAGGGCGCGGTCGCGCTCGAAGTGGCGGTACTCCTGGTAGGTGGTGCTGCCCATGCAGCGCAGCTCGCCGTTGGCCAGCAGGGGCTTCAGCATGTTCGACGCGTCGACCGTCGAGCCCTGGGCCGATCCGGCGCCCAGGATGGTGTGGATCTCGTCGATGAACAGGATCGGGTTGTCGCGCTGCTGGAGCGCGGCCACGAAGGCCTTGAAGCGTGCCTCGAAGTCGCCGCGGTAGCGGGTGCCGGCCAGCAGCGCGCCCACGTCGAGGGCATGGATCTCGGCGTCCTTCAGGTCTTCGGGGCAGCGACCCTCGTGGATGCGCAGCGCCAGGCCCTCGGCCACCGCCGTCTTGCCCACGCCGGTCTCGCCCACGAAGATGGGGTTGTTCTTGCGGCGCCGCGCCAGGATCTGGGTGGTGCGATCCAGCTCGCGGCCGCGGCCGATCAGCGGATCCAGCCGACCCTCGGCCGCGCGCTCGGTCAGGTTGGTGGCGAAGGCCGCCAGCGGATCGTCCGGCACCTCGCCCGGCTCGCCGAAGCCGGCGTCGCCCGTGGGCATGGGTCCGGCACCGCCGCCGGAGAGCTTCGACACGCCGTGGGAGATGTACTGGAGCACGTCGAGGCGCGTGACGCCCTGGGAGCGCAGCAGCGTCACGGCGTGGGAGTCGGGCTCCTGGAAGATGGCGGCCAGCACGTCGCCGGCGTCGACCTCGTCCTTCTCGGCGTTCTCGCAGTGGGCGAGTGCGTTCTGGAGCACCCGGTGGAAGGCCAGCGTCTGCTGGGCCTCGAAGACGTCGTCGCCGGGCACCTTCTCCAGGTCCTGCTCGAAGTAGCGCTCGAGCGCCGCCTTCAGGCCGTCCACGTCGGCGCCCGAGTGGCGCAGGATCTCGGCGCCCTGCGGGTCGTGGACCATGGCGTAGAGCAGGTGCTCGACGGTCACGAAGGCGTGGCGCCGCGCCATGGCCTCGCGCACCGAGGCCTGGAGCATGATGTGCAGCTCTCTGGAGATGTCGCTCACTTATTCCTTCTCGGTTCCGGCGCGCAGAGGGTAGCCGCGCTGCTCCGCGGCCTTGTGGACCTGGGCCACCTTCGTCTCGGCAATGTCCAGGGTGTAGACACCGGCCACGCCGAGTCCACTGTTGTGGATGGCCAGCATGATGGTCGTGGCCTCGGTGGGCCCCTTGTCGAAGATCTGCTCCAGCACGGCCACCACGAACTCCATCGGCGTGTAGTCGTCGTTGTAGAGCAGAACCTTGTATTTCGGCGGGCGCGCGACCCGGGGACGGGTCTTCGTGGCGACGCCCTCTTCACGACGCGGATCGGCCGGGCGATCCTTGGGGTCGTTCGCCATAGGGGGGAGAATAGCCCCAGAGGGGTCGGCAGCTAGACTGGCCGGGTGGGAGACCTGGGGCGGGCCGGCACCGACGACTGGCAGGTGGAGATCCTGGACGGCGTGGCCGGGGTGCCCGCCGCCGAGTGGAACGCCCTGGTCGGCGACGAGTCGCCCTTCCTCGAGTGGGAGTGGCTGGCCTCGCTGGAGGAGGCCGGCTGCGTGGGCGCCGAGGCCGGCTGGCAGCCCAAGCCGCTGCTGCTGCGTCACCAGGGCCGCCTGCTGGGCGCCTGCCCGCTCTACGTGAAGGGCAACAGCGAGGGCGAGTTCGTCTTCGACTGGGGCTGGGCCGACGCCGCCCACCGGGCCGGCGTCGAGTACTACCCGAAGCTGCTGGTCGGCGTGCCCTTCACCCCGGTGACCGGCGCTCGCTTCCTGACCGCCCCCGGCACCGACCGGCGCGCCGCCATCGCCGTGCTGGGCGCGGCGCTTCGCCAGGTCTGCGACGGCAACGAGCTGTCGGGCGTGCACGTGAACTTCTGCCGCGAGGACGAGGTCGAGGCCCTCCAGGACGCGGGCTACCTGCTGCGCGTGGGACTCCAGTACCACTGGCACAACGCCGGCTACGAGAGCTTCGACGACTACCTGGCCCACCTGCGCAGCAAGCGCCGCAACCAGGTGAAGCGCGAGCGGCGCGGCGTCGCCGAGCAAGGCGTCGAGAGCCGGGTGCTCTCCGGCGACGCCATTCCCGACGATGTCTTCGATCCCATGTTCCAGTGCTACCGGACCACCGTGGACAACCACTTCTACGGTCGCCGCTACCTGAACCGCGCCTTCTTCGAGCTGCTGCGTGAGCGCTTCAAGGAGCGGCTGTGCTTCGTGGTGGCGCGCCGCGGCGACGAGGTGGTGGGCGGCACGACCAACGTGGTGAAGGGCGACGCCCTGTACGGACGCTACTGGGGCGGTCTGCAGTACGTGCGCTACCTGCACTTCGACGTCTGCTACTACGCCGCCATCGAGCACTGCATCGAGCGCGGGCTCGCCCGCTTCGAGCCGGGGGCCGGCGGCGACTACAAGTTCCTGCGCGGATTCGACGCGCAACCCACCCGCAGCCTGCACTATCTTCGCGACCCACGCCTGCGCGCGGCCGTGGCCCGCTTCCTGGATCAGGAGCGTGCCGAGGCCCACGACGTGATCGACCACATGAACGCGCAGAGCGCGCTCAAGCGCGAGACCCGGCGGGGCTAGAGCGACGCCTCCCAGTCGTCGTCCGAGCCGTCGTGGATCTCCTCGAACAGGTAGGTGCTCAGGTAGCGCTCGCCGGTGTCGGGCAGCATGGCCAGCAGCGTCGTGCCCGCCGGGGCTCCCTCGGCCACCTTGATGGCCGCGCACAGCGTCGCCCCCGACGACAGGCCGCAGAAGATGCCCTCCTCGCCGGCCAGCCGCAGCGACCACTGCTTCGCCTCGTCGTCGGGCACGGGCACCAGCTCGTCGTAGACCTGCTTGTCGAGCACGTCGGGCAGGAAGTCGGGCGTCCACCCCTGGATCTTGTGCGGGTGCCACTCGGCCCCGCCGAGCAGCGACGCCCCGGCCGGCTCGGTGGCGATGATCTTCACCTCGGGCCGCGCCGCCTTGAGAACCTGACCGGCGCCGGTCATGGTGCCGCCGGTGCCCCAGCCGGTGACCCAGTAGTCGAGCCGCCGGTGGGCGAAGTCGCGCAGGATCTCGGGGCCGGTGGTGTTGCGGTGATACTCCGGGTTGGCCGGGTTCTCGAACTGCCGCGCCAGGAACCAGCCGTGCTTGGCCGCCAGCTCCTCGGCCCGCTTCACCATGCCGGTGCCGCGCTCGGCCGCCGGCGTGACGATCACCTTGGCGCCCATGGCCCGCATGATCTTGCGCCGCTCGATGGAGAACGGCTCGGCCATGGTGGCCACGAACTGGTAGCCCTTGGCGGCGCAGACCATGGCCAGGGCGATGCCCGTGTTGCCCGACGTCGCCTCGACGATGGTGTCGCCGGGCTTCAGCAGGCCGCGCTTCTCGGCGTCGGCCACGATGGCGTAGGCCAGCCGGTCCTTCACCGAGCCCAGCGGGTTGAACGACTCGACCTTCACGAACAGGTCGACGTGGCTCGGCGCGATCTTGTTCAGGCGCACCACCGGCGTGTTGCCGATCGTGTCGAGGATGGTGTCGTAGATCATGGCGGCTCCTCGCGGGCGAGGCAGCATTCTACGTCAGCCGAGCGACACGTCGATGAGCCTTTCCACCAGGGCCGAGGCGACCCAGCTCGCGACGGGCAGGAGCATGAAGAGCAGGCTGCGAACCAGTGCGCTCGCTCCGATCGGCCACTCCGGGTGCCCTGCGACCCGGGCCTCCCATGCGAGCAGGCCCGGAAGGCGCGTGTCCTCGCGTTCGCGGCGCGCCTCGGCGATCTGGCGGCGCACGAGGTCGAGCTCCCTGCGCTTCGCCGCTCGCAGCGCGTCGCGCGCGCCCCGGCACGGGACGATCAGGGCCACGACAGACAGCGCAGCGAGGGCCAGCACGGCCAGCCAGACCGGGGCTGCCGCGTCGGCGATGGCAGCCGGCGCCACCGCCAGGCTCGGGACGCCCAGCGCCACGATGACGAAGTAGACGGCTGCGAAGCGCACTCCGTTGCGGGCCAGGGGCGCGAACGCGCCCGGGTCCAGCAGGTCGGGCCGCGCGCGTTCCCGCGTGATGTTGGAGAGGCGGACTCCCGCGCCGGCCGCCCATCCCAACACGGCGAAGATTGCGACCTCTACCGCCAGCTCACGCGTGACGACGTAGATGCGGCCCATGTGCAGGTCCGCCGCCGGCCCCAGCCAGAAGAAGCACAGCGGAATGGCCAGGAGCAGGCCGAACGCGGCTCCGAGCCAGACGGCCCGGCGGCCCACGTCCAACGCCTCGCCGGCGAAGGCAGCGCGCTCCGCTTCGCCGACCCCAAGCGCCGGTGCCAGCTCGAGTGCGTCACGCTCCGCTCCGCGAACCAGAACGGCCAGCGCGATGGGCACGCTCGCGAACCAGAGCGCATAGGTCAGGTGACTGACGGCGAACGGGCCCATCTCGGCACCGGGAGGCGCCCCCACGACGGCAAGGATCGCGGCCGTCGCGGCCAGATAGGCTGCGGCGGCAGCGGCCCCGAGCCATGCCACCGAGCTCCCGAACCCGACCACCCGGGCGAAGGCTCGGGGAAGGACGGCGTGGGCCTCTGCGTTCATGGTGGCGCGCAGTGTCTCACAGGAGCCGGTCGCGGAAGAACTCGGCGAGCGTGCCGTTCAGCACCGGGGCGGCCTCCCACTGCACGAAGTGGCCGCTGCCGTGCACCACGAACGGGCCGGCCCGGTCGGGGAAGGCCACGGCCATGCGGCGCAGGAAGGCGGGCGGCACCAGCGGGTCCTCGGGGCCGTAGAGGACGAGGGTCGGCACCGGCGACGTCTCCATCAGGCGCGGCGGCTCGGAGAGCGCGCGCTTGCCGGCTTCGAGCTCGTAGACGGCCACGGCGGCGCGCAGCCGCTCGGCGTCGGCAAAGGGCTCGGCCATGTAGTCGCGGTCGGCGGCGCCGAAGGCCGTCCCGGACGCCCACAGCCGGTGGCCGTAGAAGCCGCGCACGTAGTCCATGCGCAGCTCGGGCGTGGCCAGCTCGGCCAGCAGACCGTCGGCGTCGCGGGCCTGGCGCAGGAAGTAGTCGAACTGGGCCAGGCCCTCGCGCGGCGGATCGTCGGGAATGCCGGCGGCGGCGTAGGCGTCGGGCAGCAGCGGCGGCAGCGTGTTGAACAGGCACTGGCGCGACACGAAGCCGGGGAAGCGCAGCGAGAGGTCCATGGCGACGGCGCCGCCAACGTCGCCCGCGACCGTCCCGCACTCCTCCAGCCCGAGCACGTCGTGCACCAGCGCGTGCAGGTCGCGGGCGTAGGCCGGCGGATCGTGGAAGCCGTCGGGCGCCGGACCCGAGTCGCCCACGCCGCGCAGGTCCGGCGCGATCACGTCGAAGCCCGCCTCCGCCAGCGGCTCGACGTTGCGCGCCCAGATGCGCTTCGTCTCCGGAAAGCCGTGCACCAGCACCAGCGGATACCCGCCCTCCCCCACCCGCCAGTACGCCAGCGTGACCCCCTCACGCACCTCGGCGCGCTGGACGGGATGGCGGGGGTGGGCGTCCTGCATGAACCGCTGCAGCCTACCTGCGCCCGAGGCCGCCTGCACCGCGCAAGAAGGCGAGGATCCCGGGGCCCGAAACCGGCGGCGCCCCGCGGCATCCGACCCGAACCGAGGAGGCACCGATGATTCGCGTCGCGACCGCTCTGTTCGTGCTGGCTTCGCTCTGGACGCCGCTTCCCGCGGCGGCCTTCGACGAGGCGCTGTATGCGCGGCTGCTGTCGGCCCACACGCGGGAGGTGGACGACCTGGCGCGGGTGCGGGTGGACTACGCGGCCATCGCCGTGTCCGACGACTGGCGGCGGCTGGTGGCGAGCCTGTCCGGCAGCGACCCGACCACCCTGCGCACGCGCGACGAGAGGCTCGCCTTCTGGGTGAACGCCTACAACGTGCTGGCCATCGACGTGGTGGCGCGGAACTGGCCGGTCGAGAGCATCCGCGACGTCGGCTCGCTGTTCTCGCCGGTGTGGAAGCGCCAGGCCGGACGCATCGGCGGCAAGCCCTACACCCTCGACCAGATCGAGCACGACATCGTGCGGCCCATGGGCGACGCGCGCGCCCACGCGGCGGTGGTCTGCGCCAGCACCTCGTGCCCGGCGCTGCGCCGCGAGCCCTTCACGGCCGACCGCCTGGACGCCCAGCTCGACGACGCCATGCGCCGCTGGATGGCCGACCGGGGCAAGGGCCTGCGGGTCGACCGCAGCAGCGGCACCGTTTGGCTCTCGAAGATCTTCGACTGGTTCGAGGAGGACTTCGCGCCGAGCCCGCTGGCCTTTGCCGCCCGCTTCGCGTCGGACGCCGACCGCCGCGCCATCGAGCAGCTGGGCGACGGGGCCGACGTCGAGTACTTCGATTACGACTGGGCGGTGAACGCACTGCGCTGATCAAGCGCCGGCTCCCGCCGGCCGACACACAGAAGATGCGCTCGCGCCGAACCCGCAGCCTGGCGGCCCTTCTCGCGGCGCTCTGGTGGGCGGCTCCGGCGCCGGCCCAGGAGCCCGACGCGCCCGGTCTCGCCGCGCCGCTGCGCGTGACCGACCAGCCGGCCCTGTCGGACGCCGAGCTGGCGCGCTTCGTGGCGGTGAACCGGCTGGCCGAGCCGCGGCGCGTGGCCGCCTCGGAGGCGCTGTTCGCCCGGCACCTGGAGCCGGAGGACGCGGCGCTGGGCGCGGCCCTGCTGAGCGTGCTGGGCGGCCTGGAGGAGGAGGCGGGCACGATCAACCGCGAGGCCTGCCGCCAGGCCGGCATCGCCTGCGACGAGTACGCCGACCTGGGCCGGCGCATCCTCCAGGTGAACGACCTGGGCTGGCTCGAGCTGCGCGAGCAGGCGCTGGCCGACCGCAGCCGCCGGCTCGACCAGGCCCGCCACGCCGACCCGCGCGAGCGCGCCCTCGAGGCCTGGCAGGCGCTCCACGAGGTGCGGACCCGGACCTACGCGTTCGCGGCGGAAGGCGTCGAGCAGCGGCTCGAAGCCCGCGCCGACGCGAAGCGCTACCAGCGCGTGCGCCGCGCCGAGCGGGCCCAGGAGCGCCTGGCCCGCATGGAAGGCGTGCGCCGCCAGGTCGACGACCTGCGTGCGCTGCGCGCCGAGCGCGAGCGCCTGCTCGACGATCCGCGCTTCGCCGCGTCGCGGGCGTCGATCGAGCACGACGTCGCGCAGCTCGACCACGTGATCGCGCGGCTCGAGCGCAAGCTGGCGCCCCACCAGCGCGCCGCCACGCGCCCGCCCGGCGCTGACGAGACCGTGGACGAGAACGACCCGCGGCTCGCCCAGGCCCGGCAGGCGCTGGAAGAGCAGCAGGCCCGCCAGCCCACGGAGGCGGAGCTTCGCGAGATCGAGCGCGGCATGCGCGAGCGCCAGCGCCGCGAGGAGCGCGAGATCGCGGCCGAGCGCGACGCGGTGACGCGCCTGCTGGCGAGCCCGGCCATGGCGCAGGCCCGGCGCGACCGGCCGGCCGTCGAGGCGCGCCTGGCCGACCTGGTCTACCTGGGCCGGCCCCTGGTGACGCCGACGCCCAGCCTGCCCGCCGCGCCCGACCTCTAGCGCGCCTCTTCCGCGGCCCAGTGGTAGCCGCAGGCGCGGCACTCGCGCGCAATGCGCAGACGGCGGCGCGGCACCAGCACGCCCAGCCCCAGGAAGAAGGCCGCCGACACCAGCCACTGGAAGGGGCCCGGCATGGCGCGACGCTCCCGGCTGCGCGTGTCGCCCGACCCGCAGCGCGGGCAGCACTCGTCGGCGTGGGCCGGAAGCTGCTGCTCCTCGATCTCGTCGAGCACCTCCGAGTAGTCGTCCTCGAGCACCTGCCGCGCGCGGTAGGCGTTCTCTTCGGCGACGGCCAGCTTCACGCCGCCCAGCGCCCCGGCCAGGTGCCACTCCATGCGCACCAGGTGCTGGTCGAGCACCCAGGCCTCGATGCCGTAGCTCTCGAGCAGCGCCTTCGCGAGGTCGGCCTCGTGCAGGTAGAAGAAGCGGCCCACCACCGCCAGGCCCGACTGGCGCGGCTTCAGCACGCGGCGCGCCCTACCCCGCCTTCTCCCGCATGGTCACGAACTCTTCGGCGGAAGTGGGGTGGATGCCGATGGTGGCGTCGAACTGGGCCTTGGTGGCGCCGCAGGTCATTGCGATGGCGACGCCCTGGATGACCTCGGCCGCGTTCACGCCCAGCATGTGGGCGCCGAGCACGCGGTCGGTCTTCGGGTCGACCACGAGCTTCATGGTGGTCTGGGCGTCTCGGCCCGAGAGGGTGTGCTTCAGCTCGCGGAAGCGGCTCTTGTAGACGTCGACGTCGCCGTAGCGGTCGCGGGCCTCGCGCTCGGTCAGGCCCACGCAGGCCAGCGGCGGCTGGCTGAAGACGGCCGAGGCCACGTTCTCGTGGCAGGGCCTGGTGGGCCGGCCGTCGAAGAGGGTGGCGGCCAGGCACATGCCTTCGTGGATGGCGACGGGCGTGAGCTGGATGCGGTCGGTGACGTCGCCGATGGCCCAGATGTTCTCCACCGACGTGCGGCTGTACTCGTCCACCAGGATCTCGCCCTGGACGCCCATCTCCACCTTGGCGTCCTCGAGGCCCAGGTCGGCGGTGAGGGGCTTGCGGCCGGTGGCGTACATGACCACGTCGGCCTCGAGGGTGGCGCCGTCTTCCAGGGTGACGCGCAGCGTGCCGTCGGCGGCCTTCTCGATGACGGCCGGGTTGGCGTCGAAGCGCAGGTCGATGTCGGTCTTGCGCATCTCCTGGGCCAGGCCCTGGCGCATGTCGTCGTCGAAGCCGCGCAGGAACAGCGGTCCGCGGTAGAGCTGTGTGACCTGCGAGCCCAGGCCGTGGAAGATGCCGGCGAACTCGACGGCGATGTAGCCGCCGCCCACCACCACCACGCGGCGCGGAAGCTCTTCCAGGTAGAAGGCCTCGTTCGAGGTGATGGCGTGCTCGATGCCCGGAATGTCGGGCACGTGGGGCCAGCCGCCGGTGGCCACCAGGATGTGCTCGGCGGTGACGCGGCGCCCGCCCACGTCGACGGTGTGCTCGTCGAGCAGCCGCGCGCGACCCTCCATGCGCGTGACGCCGGCGCCATCGAGCAGGCGGGCGTAGATGCCGTTCAGCCGCTCGATCTCCTGGTCCTTGTTGGCGATGAGCGTCTTCCAGTCGTGCGTCTGGGGGCCGACGGTCCAGCCGAAGCCCCGGGCGTCCTCCACCTCTTCGCGCAGGTGCGACGCGTAGACGAAGAGCTTCTTGGGAATGCAGCCCACGTTCACGCAGGTGCCGCCGAGGTAGCGCTCTTCGGCCACGGCCACGCGTGCGCCGTAGCCCGCCGAGATGCGGCTGGCCCGCACCCCGCCCGAGCCGGCGCCGAGGGTGAAGAGGTCGTAGTCGTACTGGGCCATGGGGTGGGAGCGTAGCGGAGGGCTCGCGGTCGCAGACGACGGCGCCTCCGGCCTACCATGTGCCGGCAAGGCCCCCGGAGGCACCCTCTGCGACGCCTGCCCGCTCTCGTCCTTCTGCTGGTCGTCTCGACCGCCCACGCACAGACGCCCCCCTGCTTCACCGTCGAGGTGCTGGCGGTGACCGGCGAGCCCGCCCCCGCCTTCGGCACCGTCTACGACGCGTTCCCGTCACCGCCCCTGGTCGACGCGGACGGGCGCATCGTGTTCGAGGCCGAGCTCGGGGGACAGACCGGGCTGACCGGTCCACGCGCCATCTTCCGGGTGAGCGCCACGGGCGGCGTCGGACTGGGAACGCGCGAGACGTCCATTCCGAGCGGGCTCCCGCCGGGCGTCACGGTGACCGGGCTCGCCCTCGAGGGCTTCGTCGACGGCCAGATCCTGCTGTCGGGCGAGCTGACCGGACCGGGCGTGCTGCCCGCCACCAACGACGCGCTCTTCCTTCAGGGCTGGCCCGGCCCCTACCGGCTGCTGGCCGATGCCAGCGTGCCCGGCCTGCCCGACACCTTCGTCGAGCAGTTCGTCGAGCCGCGCCTGGCGCGGGGCGGCAACGTGGCCTTCGGCGCGACGCTCACGGGACCTGCCGTGCGGCCGGGCGGCCGGGCGGCCGGGCGGGAAGCTGCGTGGCCGACGTACCCGGGGCCAAGGCCTACGGCGGCGTCGAAGGACGCGGCGGGCGCCGGCGGTAGCACGGAAGGCCCCCGAACGCAGCCATGGGTGCTCTTTGTAGGGCGGGGCGCGGCTGCCGTCGGCCGCGCCCAACAGGGCCCGACCGACCCGACGCGCGTAGCACTGCAACTCCTGTGCGATCGCTGGCTACGGCCGGAGGGTCCCACGCCCACCGCTCGGCCGAGCGACGCGGAGGTGACCTTTCGGGCGCGATTCGCGCCAGTGTGTCGAACCTAGCGTGAACACGGGCGAACGGTGTTGCACGAACGCCTGAGATCAGCCGGATGGAAACAGGTGACCGTGCTCCAGGTCTTCAGCCGACCTCATCCCGACGAACTCGGATAGCGTCATCGTCGGAATCGGGAACTTCAGGGCCCGAGCGCGCCCAAGCAACTTCAACTCGGACTCCGCGCCCCCATCGAAACGATCGCGAACACCCTTCCTAATGAACTCCGGAAAATCCCCAGATCGCTTCCGGCTCCCCTGCCACTTGCGGAAGTCGGTGTTCCCCCACCGACCCATGGCGTAGTGGTAGGACTGGTGCAAGAGGTACTTCCAGCGATCTGGCGCGCCTGGATCCTGAGGGGGCGCTGGTGCGTAGACTCCCTCCTTAACAGGGTCGGCCCATCTCGCGAACTTCCTATCAGGGAACAAGCGCTTGACAGGTGGGTTGCTGGACGCGATCAAGTCCGCGAACGCCAAGACCATCCAAACATCTTCGTCCGAGAGCATGATCTTGTCGGAGTCATCGATGAAAGCGCCGATAAAGGAGACGACCGGCGAAAACCAGTTTCGCCACTGCTGATCGTTCTCCAGGATGTGGTTGAGGCCAGCCAACTGGATCAAATTGATGCCTGGCGGAAGTCCTCCCCCAAGCCTCGGGCCATCACCACCAGCGCTACCGGTATCGAGACCGATAGCGTGCCTGAAGCGCAGCGGCTGCAGCCGTTGGAACACGGCCTCGGTCGGCATCACGCTATCAGCCGCTCCAGTGAGCGCGAGGATGCGTTCCGGGAGATCGCGATTCCAGCGCTCCTGGTAATAGCGGAACTCGTCCTCCCCGCCGAACAGAACCAGATCAGTAAGCCCCCGGCTCGCCGTGCTCAACCCAGAAAGAACTGGCGCAGCCTTCTCCAGGAGCCTAAGCCGCTCTCTGGTTTTGAACCCCCGCAACCCGTCAGCGGCTCCTTGCCACATCCGATCACGGTCCTCACCCATCCCCGGAGGAGAGATGCTGTGGATTCCGGCGCCCGAGTTCAGCAGCACGCACCGGCCATTGATCTTCGACGGGATTCTCATGAAGGCATTCAGAGCCTCCAGGCCACCCATCGAGAAACCCATTACTGAGACGGACACCTCCGGGCTAAACACGTGCCGAAACAGTCCTCGGGTCTCGTCATGGATCGCACTCGATACTCGACGGGAGCCCTGGGGCTGGTCGCGAATGGCGCCCGCGAAGAACTCGATCTCTTTCAGGACAGCATCGAAGTTCATGTAGAAAAGCCAGAACCGGGGCTTCTCGCCGCCGCGACTACGCGGCGGAAAACCGAGGAGCACGTCCGAGGGCTTTCGCGCTTCGACGGGAACGTTCCTACCCCTCTTCTTCTTCAGTGCTGCACGCCAGAGATGGAAAGGCGTGGCTAGAAACACCGTCGCGATGCCCATCTTCGCCAGCTCTTGAGCCAGATTGTGATAGACGCGTTCGTGACGGAGATCGGACGCAGATCGACGTTCGATGATCTCATCGAGCCCGTTAAGCACGATCACAGCGTTCCGGCAGAGGCGACCGGGGCCGTCAAAGCAGTTGGCAGGTGCGTAGAACCTCGCGTACGTGTCATACACACGTTCAAGGTCCCAGCCGGAGTGCCTAGGGTGCGCCGATCTAATGTCCGCGGCGTAGTACTTCAGGAACGGCGAGCCCAACCGATCTGCGCGAAAGCCCAGCTTGAACTCGATCGCAGTCTCGTTCCTATTCACGAACTGGAGCGGGGGGCCCGACAACGCGAATCCTCGACAGCAGATGCAGCTGAGGCCACTGGCACTAGTCGTCGACTAGCTCAGCCCGCTTGGTGTTCCCCGGCCCGCGCAGAGACATACGTGGAGATCGCAGAAAGGCCTGCGAACGCGGTGTCGCGATGCACCAGCCGCGGAAGCTCGAACGCTACATTCTCCGGTGGCACCTCAACGACGCGGAATTGGAGGTCCGAGCCCTTGAGCACGTCGTAGGCGCCCCTGCAGCTCCTGGCCGAGAGCCCGGCGCAGACCCAGAGAAGCGCCGGCGTCGGCGCCGATTCCGAAGTTCCCATTCCTCTTCTCCTTCCGAAGCGGAGTGAATCACTTCGGGGGGGACAATGATGCCCATGAGACCGCATGGCAGGGCGACCGTCAAGATTCAATGCGAGAAAACCGGTGCGTGCGTTCAGACTGGCAAAACCCGTGCCCGCAAAGGGGCTTGCGGTTCCGACGCGCCCCCCCCGGAACACCGCATACGACATTCATCGGTGTCAGGAACTGAGCAGGTATCTCGCTATCAGCCGTCAAGTTTCTGAGAGCGACTGCGTCTTCATCCGCGCGGAACCCGCCCGGTAGGGCCCTGCCCCTGCGAGCGGCCTACTCAGGCCAAGCCCCGGACAGCCGCCCGCCAAAGGAACCGCCGGTCGCACCAGCGAGCCACCAAGCCCACTGTGCTCCCCCAGCCGAGCAGCCCAAGGCCGTGGCTTTCGGGGGCAAATCACGGGAGTGCTACGCGGCCACCCTCGCGGTCCAAGAGATCCGCCCTCACTAGCTCAGCGAGCCCTTGGCCGACGGCGTCGGCATGGGCCAACCAGCAAATCCCTTCGAGCGACGAGCGATCACTCGGGCTCGACCCGCGAACGCGGGTGCGCGCACAAGCCCGTCAATCCCCCTTGCGGCCTACGCGGGGCTTCCGAGCCCCCGACCCCATTCTGTGAGGCGGCGCAACGGCATCGCAAACCCCCCGAGGCTAGTCTCTTGCTCCGCGGGTCGCCCCATAACCGTCAAACCAATTCTCTTCGCTCTTCGCGCCTTACCGGGGCCGCCACAGAAAGAGGAGGGCTCGTGCGCCTCAAGCGAGTTCGAATCGAAAACTTCAGGGCATTCGAAGACCAGACGATCGAACTCAACGACTACACATGTCTCGTCGGACCGAACGGCAGCGGCAAGTCGACGGTCCTCGCGGCGCTCAACGTCTTCTTCCAAGAATCGCGCACGTCCTCGACGAACGTTTCGATTCTGTCGGAGGAGGACTTTCATCGCCGAAGAACACATACACCGGTACAAATCACTCTAACCTTCGACTCCCTCACGGCGGACGCACAAGAGGCCCTGAAGGACTACTACAGACAGGGCGAACTGGTCGTAACTGCGAAGGCGGAATGGAACCCGGACAGCCGAAGCGCACCGGTCGTGCAGCATGGCCAGCGGCGGGTGCTAAGAGATTTTACCCCCTACTTCCGAGCAAGAAGCGACGGGGCGAAAGTAGATCAACTACGACCGATCTACAGGAACCTCCAAGAGAGTTTTGGTCTCCCCAAGGCCTCCACCGGAAGAGCCATGGAAGCGGCTCTCCGCGAGTATGAGGAATCGCATCCTGCCCAATGCAGCCTGGAGCTAAGTCAGGACCAGTTCTACGGCTTCACCGGCTCAGCGATTCTAGCGCCCTTCATTCAATGGGTTTACGTCCCAGCGGTAATGGACGCCGCAAGCGAGCAGGACGCGTCGAAGAACTCAGCGCTGCGACTTCTTCTTGACCGCACTATCCGACAGCAGATGAACTTTCGTGATGTGCTTCAACCAATCGAGGACGACGCGAAGCAGAAATACGCAAACGCGGTGGAAGCAGCCCAGCCAAAGCTGAAGGGATTATCTAGGAGACTTGAGCAGGGGCTGAGGCACTGGGCGCACGACGGTGCAAGCCTAACCCTGGCATGGAGATCCGAAGCCGACGGGCAGATCGTAGTTCGCGAACCCGCGGCAAGTGTCTCGGCTGGGGAACGCGGGTTCCAAGGAGAGATCGCGAGGCTCGGCCATGGACTGCAGCGGTCCTTCCTGGTAGCGGTCCTCCAGGAACTCGCCCTTTCTGCAAGTGAGTCGGCTCCCCGGCTGCTTCTCGCAGTTGAGGAACCTGAGCTCTACCAGCACCCGCCGCAGGCTAGGCAGTTCGCGACGCTCTTGGAGCGCCTGGCAGCTGGTACAGCACAGGCCTTGGTTACGACGCACTCGCCGCACTTCATCTCAGCCAAGGGCTTCGAATCGGTCAGACTCGTACGCCCGCTCGACGAGTCGAAGGGGGCATCAGTCAGCCAGCTCAACGCGGCTGACCTCACGAATCGGCTCAACCTGGCGCTCGGTGGCAAGGCTGCAAGGGTTCCTTCGGTGATGGCAAGGCTCGAGCAGATCCTTCAGCCATCTCAAGCAGAGATGTTCTTCAGCAGCCGGCCCATCCTCGTGGAGGGAATCGAGGATGTCGCGCTCATCTCCGGATGCCTTGAGCTGGACGAGAGGCTAGACGAGTTCCACAGCCGCGGGTGCCACTTCGTTGTCGGTGGGGGAAAGAGGAACCTGAGCCGGCTGCTCGCCACCGCCCAGGGCCTCGGCATACCTGCATGGGTCGTTTTCGACTGCGACGGACATGACGAGAACGCCAGGAACCAGAATGAGCGCGACAACCGATGCCTTTTGACGCTGTGCGGGGCGCCTGACCACGACCCCTTCCCTACCGCCCCAAGTTGGGGAGATTCATTCGCGTGCTGGCCGGAGGAGATCATGAACACGGTGAAGGAAGACGTGGGCGCTCATAGGTGGGATGAGGCGATGTCTACAGCTCGCGAGACACACGGGTGGCCGAAGGAAGTCACCGACAAGAACCAGCTGCTCTTGGTCGAAACGCTCAGGCTTCTATGGGAACACCACCCATCCGGGACCCTCAGGCATCTCTGCGACCGGATCCTAAACTAGATATCGAGTAAGCCTACACTGGGATCGCTATCGCACGGAGCCTGAGCGCCCAATGACTTCCGCTAGACAGGAGGGCGTCGTTTGAACGCTTCGATTTGTGCTGCGATTGCAAGGCGACAGGTTGTTGAGTTCGTATATAGCGGAACCCTGAGAACTGTGGAGCCCTACACACACGGTTACAGCTCAGCCGGCAACGAGGTATTCCGCGGATACCAGACTGGCGGACTGAGCAAGTCTGGCCGACAACAGGGCTGGAGGTTGTTTCGCGTCGACGAGATCTCAGCTCTCCGCGCGACCGGGGAGACCTTCCAGCCGAATCGCTCCGACTACAATCCAAACGATAGGACCATCGACGTCCATTGCAGTGTTTAGCCGGCGCTCTTTGCAGCATGGCTCAGCCCAACTGGCGTCGTTGCACCGCTGGCTCACAACCAGATCCGAATTTGGAGTCCTCGAGGTGAAATGCCTGAAGCGCCAGAGCGACGAGCCCTATCGCGTGATCACGGCGCCGCGCGCCGGCATGGTCCACCAGAACGGGCACATCGTGCCCACGCGCCTGCTGGTTCAGAACCACGCACGCGGCACCACCACCGAGGTCGTCATGACGGATCTGCGCATCGATCCCGAGCTCGACGCCCACGCCTTCTCGCTCCAGGCGCTGGAGTCGCAGCGGCCGTTGAAGCTCGACTGAGCGCAGACGAGCAGGCTTCCCCATACTGCCTGCCATGCATCTCCGTTCGATCGCTGGAGCCCTGGCCGTCCTGCTGGTGGCGTGGCCCGCCACCGCGCAGGACTTCACCGACCTCTTCGTCTTCGGCGACAGCCTGTCGGATACGGGGAACGGCTGCACGGTGCTGGCCATTGCGGGCTACAAGCCCGGGCGCTGCTCGAACGGCGACGTGTGGTCGGAGCAGCTCGCCGACCTGCTGGGGCTCGAGGCCAAGGCGTCGCTCCAGGGCGGCACCAACTTCGCGTTCGGCGGCGACGAGACGCAGGACCTCGACCTCCAGATCAGCGCCTTCGCCTTCTCGGTCTTCTTCGACGCCGACCCGGACGCGCTCTACGTCATCTGGCTGGGCGGCAACGACATTCTGGGCATTCCCGGCTCGCCCACCGCCACCCAGGACGCCGTCGACAACATCATCGACGGCATCCGCGACCTCCAGGACCTGGGGGCCGAGCACTTCCTGGTGCTGAACCTGCCCGACATCGGCCGCGCCTACGGCGACTTCACCCTGCCGGCCGGCAGCGGCAGCATGTTCACCCCCGCCGAGCGCGACGCCGTGACGGCCCTGAGCCTCGACTTCAACACCCGCCTGGCCACGGCCCTGGCCGCCGAGCCCATCACCACCCTCTACGAGCTCGACATCGAGGCGCTGGTGGAGGAGATGTTCGCCGACCCGGCGGACTTCGGCTTCGTGCCGGCCGCCATCGACACCGTGAGCGACGACACCGACTTCGGCATCCCCTGCCTGGTCGACGTGCCCTGCGCCCTCGACCCCCAGGGCCCCACCGCCGACGGCTTCTTCCTGTTCGACGCCATCCACCCCACCACCTCCGCCCACGCCATCATCGCCGACCGCGCCTACGTGCTGCTGCCGGAGCCGGGTGTGGGAAGCGGGCTGGCTGCGGGCCTGGTGGGCCTGGCGACGCTGGCGCGGCGACGCACGCGCCGCCCCTGAGCCAGCCCCGCCGTCAACTGGCCTTGCGCACGACCACTTCGCGAGCGAGCCGCCCCTTCAGCCGCTCCTTTTCGACCTCGAGGTCGTGCCGGGTCTGGAGGTTCATCCAGAAGCGCTCCGACGTTCCGAAGTAACGCGAGAGGCGTAGCGCCGTGTCCGCGGTGATCGACCGCTTCCCGTGCACGATCTCGTTGATCCGCCGCGCAGGGACGCTGATGTCCTTGGCCAACCGGTACTGGGACAGCTCCATCGGCTCGAGGAACTCCTCGAGCAGAACCTCGCCGGGGTGAGTCGGAGGATGCGCCTTTCGAGCCATGAGCTGGTACTCCTCAGACAGAGAGCGTAGAGGCTGAGCAGGCTTCGCGCAGCGCGATCCGTAGCGGCCCAAGGGCCCGGTCCACCGCAACGATCCGCTCCTCTTCCGGCGCCGCTCTCGCCACCACGATCGGCTCGTCCCAGACGATCTTCGTGTCGATGGCCTCCAGCGTCTGGCGGAGCATGGCCAGTCCCTTGCGGCCGCGCTCCGGGCCCTGGGCAGCGCAGGTGATGGCCACCGGCTTGCCGCCGATCTCGCCCGAGCCCACCAGCCAGTCGAGGGCGTTCTTCAGGCTGCCGGGCATGCCGTGGCCGTACTCGGGCGAGGCGAAGAGCACCGCGTCGCTGGCGCGCAGCGCCGCGCGCAGGGCGACCACCGCCTCGGGCACCGGATCCACGTCGAGGGTGGGGTCGAAGTGGGGAATGTCGCGGATGCGGTCGAACGTCTCGAAGGTGCCGGGCGCGCAGCCGGCGGCGAAGCGCGCCAGCAGCCAGGCGTTGCTCGACGCGGGCTGGAGGCTGCCG
>JBNLVK010000074.1:0-4018 GCA_050618055.1 Myxococcota bacterium | reverse complement strand
GCCGATCCGCGGGCGCTGGAGCAGATCGCGACCAACCTGCTCGACAACGCGGTGAAGTACACCGAGCCGGGCGGCCGCATCGAGGTGCGCATCGACGGCACCGGTCCGCGGCTGCGCGTGTCGGTGAGCGACACCGGCATCGGCATCCCCGAGGAGGACCTGGTGCGCATCTTCGAGCGCTTCTACCGGGTCGATCGCGCGCGCTCGCGGGCGCTGGGCGGCACGGGCCTCGGGCTCTCGATCGTGAAGCACCTGGTCCAGAGCCTGGGCGGCGAGATCTCGGTGGAGAGCCGCCTGGGCGAGGGCACCCGCTTCTCGTTCAGCCTGCCGCGCGAAGCCGCCTCCCAGGGGCGCCCGCCCGGAAGCTCCGAGCGGACGCCCCCCGACGGGGGAGCCGTGCGCAGCTCCCGCTAGAAGTCGAGCGAGATGCGCGACTGGGCGATGTGCGCGTTGCCCACGCCGTTCCGGTGGGCCAGCACGTAGTTCACCATCAGCCGCAGGTTCGGGAACAGGTACCAGTTGGCGCCGAGGGTCATGTTGTTCAGGATCCCGCCGCGGGTGCGGCCGTCGTTGAGCGTCAGGAACGACCAGCGCGCCGCCAGCTCGAGCGCGCCCCACTGGCCGTTCTCCGGCGAGAACGTCTCGTCCACGATCGAGCGGCCGAAGCTGCCCGACTTGTTGTCGTACTTCTTGCGACCGCCCAGGAAGGTGCCGGCCGAGACGTAGGAGCCGTAGAACTCGCTGTCGGGCGAGCGGTTGCCGTCGACCAGCGCCGCGATGAACTCGCTCTCGAAGAAGAACGGACCGCACAGGGCGGCCAGCTCGGCGCCGAGCAGGTCGACGTCGTCGATCTGGATCACGGGCATGTTCACCAGGCTGCCCACCGTGTTCGACTCGGCGTCCGGGTTGTAGCGGAGCATCTCGTCGTGGCGGAACTGGTGCGAGTACCAGCCGCCCACGTGGACCAGCTGCTTGCCGTCGTCCTCGTACCAGGGAAGGCCCGTGACGCGCAGGCCCGCGTTGTAGTTGCCCTGGTTGTCGTACTCCTCGGCGTCGTCGCCGACGTTCTGGAAGACGCCGCCGGAGATCATCATGCGGCCCTCGTGCAGCGTGCGGTCGAAGCCGATGCCGGCGTTGCGCTCCGAGGTGAAGGCCAGCACCGGCAGGCCGCGCTCCATGAACGTGAAGTACTTGCTGCTGGTGGTCATCTCCAGGCTCATCGGCTCCTTGAAGTGGCCCGCCCGCACGCGGCCCACCACCGGCAGCTTCTGGAGGCCCACCCAGACGTCCTTGAAGTCGGTGTCGCCGCCGGCGAAGTCGTACTGGGCCTTGAAGGCGACGTGCTCGCCGAAGCTGCCGGACACGAAGATGCGTGCGCGGCGCACGTCGGTGCCGGTTCCCTCGGCGTCGGGGAAGAGGTTCTTCAGCTTCCCGTCCAGGCCGGCGCCGGCGAAGTCGTACTGGATGCGTCCGCCCGCCTTGATCTTGACCGATCCGTCCTTGCGCTCGATGCGCGTGCCGTTGTCCCAGTAGACCTTCCACTCGGACTCGCCGGCCGCGACCGGCGGCAGCGCAGCGGCCTTCTGCTCCTCCAGGGCCTCCTCGCGCAGCTCGTCGTAGCGCTCCTGGGTGATGTCCCCCTTCTCCAGCAGGATGTCGAGGATCTTCTCGTTCACCGACTTGTCGCCGTCGGTGGCCGCGGCCCCCGGGGCCGCCACACACAGGGCCACGAGGGCCCCGCCGACGCACATCCACGTGTTCACTCGCTTCAACGGATTCTCCTTCCCCTCGTCGCATGGGTGCCGAGGCGCGCGCAATCTACGAAGAAGGGGTGAAGCGGGGGGCACGCGAATGTGACGGAATGGTGAAGATCGCCCCGCCGCCGGCGGATCGGGGCCTGGAACCCCGTTTTGCAGGGGCCTCCGGTCTTCATCGTTTCGTCACCCGAAAGACCAGGGCCGGTCACCTCCGGTTCGTAGCTTCCGGTCGACCCATTCGAGGAGGAGACGGAATGTCGAACCGAGTCCCGTGCGCCGGCCTGGCGGCGCTTTTCTGCGTGGCGCTGCTGCCGTCCCTGGCCAGTGCGCGCGACCAGATCCGGATCGTGGGCTCCTCCACGGTCTACCCGTTCGCGACCGTGGTGGCCGAGGAGTTCGGCCGCAGCTCGTCGTTCAAGACGCCGATCATCGAGAGCACCGGATCCGGCGGCGGCCTCAAGCTCTTCTGCGCCGGCGTGGGCGTCGACCACCCGGACATCACCAACGCCTCGCGCCGCATCAAGCAGTCCGAGGTCGACCTGTGCGCCGGCAACGGCATCACCGCGATCACCGAGATCCAGATCGGCTACGACGGGATCGTGCTGGCCAACTCGAAGAAGACGGCCAGGCAGGCCCTGACCCTGCGCCAGGTGTTCCTGGCGCTCGCCAAGGACGTGCCGGCCCCGAACGGGGAGCTGGTGCCGAACCCGCACGAGACCTGGAAGGACGTGGATCCGTCCCTGCCCGACGTGGCGATCGAGGTGCTCGGCCCGCCGCCCACCTCGGGCACCCGCGACGCCTTCAACGAGCTGGCCCTCGAGGGCGGCTGCAAGACCTTCCCCGACCTGGCGGCGCTCCAGAAGTCCGACAAGGACCGCTACAAGAGGGTCTGCCGCTCGGTGCGCGAGGACGGCGCCTACGTCGAGGCGGGCGAGAACGACAACCTGATCGTGCAGAAGCTGGTGGCCAACCCCAGCGCCTTCGGCGTGTTCGGCTTCAGCTTCCTCGACCAGAACTCGGACGTCATCCAGGGCAGCTCCGTGGACGGCGTCGAGCCCACCTTCGAGGCGATCTCCGCCGGCGACTACCCGGTGTCGCGCTCGCTGTACTTCTACGTGAAGAACGCCCACGTGAAGTCGATCCCGGGCATGCGCGAGTACATCGCGGAGTTCACCAGCGAGGCGGCCATCGGCGACGAGGGCTACCTGGCCGACCGCGGGCTGATCCCGGCACCGGAGGCCGTGCGCGAGAAGGTGCGCGCCGACGGCGAGAACCTGTCGGTGCTCGAACTCGCTTCGGGCCGCTGAGCATGGCCCCCCTGGCGGCGGTCGCCCTGCTGGCGGCCGCGGCCTTCTTCCTGGGGCGGCAGCGCGCCCTGCGGGCCGAGTCCGCGGGCGCGCTCCACTCCCTGCCCGGCTACTACGGCAGCTACGCGGCCCTGTGGGCGGCGCTGCCGGGCCTGGTGATCGGGCTCGCCTGGCTGTTCGGGTCGTCCTGGGCGATCGACCGGCTGGCGCTCGCCTCGCTTCCGGCCGCCGCCCTGCCCGACGGCGACGCCGAGATCGCGCTGCTGCTGAACGACGCGAAGAACGTGGCGCGGGGCCTGGTCTCCGGCGAAGGGGCCGACGCGACGGTCGCGGCGCTGGCGGACCGCTACGCGGAGCTCCGGAGCGGGGGTCGCGTGGGCAGCGTGGTGCTGGCGGTGGCGCTGTCGGCCCTGGCCGGAGCGCTGGCGCTGCGGGCCATCCGCCCGGCCATGAAGGCGCGCATCGCCGTCGAGTCGATGCTCCAGGGCGGGCTGATGCTGGCGTCGACGCTGGCCATCCTGGTCACCATCGGCATCGTGCTCTCGCTGGTCTTCGAAACGGCGCGCTTCTTCTCCATGGTGCCGCCCGGAGAGTTCCTGTTCGGCACCCACTGGAGTCCGCAGACGGCGCTGCGCGCCGACCAGGTGGGCAGCTCCGGCTCCTTCGGCGCGGTCCCGATCTTCACCGGCACGCTGCTGATCACCGGCATCGCCATGCTGGTCGCGGTGCCGATCGGCCTGTTCTCCGCCATCTACATGACCTTCTACGCGTCGTACCGGCTGCGCGACGTGGCGAAGCCCGTGCTCGAGATCCTGGCCGGCGTACCGACCGTCGTCTACGGCTTCTTCGCCGCCCTGGTGGTGGCTCCGACCATGCGCGGCGCCGGCGAGGGCCTGGGGCTGTCGGTGGCGTCCGAGAGCGCGCGGGCCGCCGGGCTCGTGATGGGGGTGATGA
>JBNLVK010000073.1:0-8257 GCA_050618055.1 Myxococcota bacterium | reverse complement strand
CCGCGGATCGGCTGCCTGGTGTCGGTGGGGGGCCTGCCCGAGGTGGACGCGAATGCCGGGGACGGGGTCGCGCTGCCGGACGTCCCGACGCTGCTGCTCGTCGGGGAAGAGGACGAGGTTGCCGACGGGGCGCGCGCGCTCGAGCCCGGGCTGGGTGCGGTCCGCCTGCGCTGGCTGGCCGGCGCGGGCAGCGGCTTCATGAACCCGGCGCGCGCCGACCGCTTCGTCGCGGCGGCGACCGACACCGCCTGGGACGCGACGCTCGCCTTCCTGGGAGCGTCGCTGTGAAGGATTCGCCGAAGGCCCTGTCGCGCTGGTCCGAGCCGGAGGAGGAGAAGGGCTGGTCGCTCACCGCGCCGTTCGCCGAGCTGCTGGCCGAGGTGGACGCGCGGGCCGCGCGCATTCCCACCCGGCTCAACGAGTACGGCTACGACCGCTTCGGCCTGGACCCCAGCGTCTCGCGCTACCTGTCGGCGCCGATGGTCTGGGTGTACCGCAACTGGCTGCGCGTCGAGGCGCGCGGCATCGAACGCGTCCCCGGCGGCCGCGTGCTGCTGATCGCGAACCACGGCGGCAACACCTTCGCCTGGGACGGCGCCATGCTCGCCACCGCCATGCTGCTCGAGGCCGAGCCGCCGCGCATCGTGCGCGGCATGGCCGAGTACTTCCTGCCCACGATCCCCTTCTTCAACGTGTTCCTGCATCGCTGCGGGTCGGTGGTCGGCACGCCGGAGAACTGCACCCAGCTGCTCGACGCCGGCGAGGCGATCATGGTCTTCCCGGAGGGCGAGCGCGGCTTCGTGAAGACCTACGCCCACGCCTACGAGCTCCAGCGCTTCGGGCTGGGCTTCATGCGCCTGGCGCTCGAGACCGACACGCCGATCGTGCCGGTGGGCATCGTGGGCAGCGAGGAGCAGTCGCCGGGCCTGGCGAACCTGCGGGGCCTGGGTCGCCTGATCGGCTCCCCCGCCTTCCCGGTCACCGCCACCTTCCCGTTCCTGGGCCTGGCCGGCTTCCTGCCCCTGCCGGTGAAGTTCCACATCCACTTCGGCGAGGCCATGCGCTTCGAGGGCGACCCGGGCGAGGACGACGCCGCCATCGGCGCGAAGGTGGAGGTGGTGAAGGACGCCATCCGCGGGCTGATCGACGCCGGGCTGTCGACGCGCAAGAGCTGGTTCACGTGAGCGGTCCGCCGGCCGCGGCGGACTCGTCCCGCTGGGGCTTCCTGCGCGACGTCGCGGTCTTCCAGCTGAAGCTGGTGCTCGACGGGCTGCGCGACGCGCTGCTGATCCCGCTCTCCATCGCGGCGGCCGTGGCCGACCTGCTGGTGCCCGGTCCGGAGGACGGCAGGCTCTTCTACCGGCTGGTGCGGCTGGGTCGGCGCAGCGAGGCCTTCATCGACCTGTTCGAGGTGGCGCGGCGCGACGCGGCGCACGAGATCGGAGCGGCGGAGGTGGGCGAGGGCGGCGTCGACGAGCTGCTGCGTCCCATCGAGGCCTACCTGCTCGAGCAGGAGCGGCGCGGGGGACTCACGGCGGCGGCCCGGGAGAAGGTGGACCGGCTGCTCGACGCGGTCTCGTCGCGACGCGAGTCGGGCGGCGGCGCCTAGAAGCCCACGCGCCGCATCACCGCGCGCGGCAGCCGGCGGATCACCGCCATGATCCAGCGCCAGACGGGCGGCGCGTAGACGACCGGCGTGCCGCGATCGAGGCCGCGCAGCACCGTGCGGGCCACCGCCTCCGGCTCGCCGGCGAAGGGCGGCGCGTCCAGGCCCTCGGTCATGTCGGTGTGCACGAAGCCCGGCTTCACGGTCACCGTCACCAGGCCGTCCTTGCGGTAGCGGTGGTCCAGGCCCTCCAGGTAGTGGGAGAGGCCGGCCTTCGAGGCGCCGTAGAGCACCACCGGCGTGCGGCCCCGCTCGCCGGCCACGGACGAGAAGACGCAGAGCGTGCCGCCGCCGCGGGCCAGCAGCCGCGTGCGCACCGCCTCGCAGAACAGCACGGTGTTGGCGAAGTTCGCGCGCAGCAGCGCCTCGAGCTGGGAGCGGTCGCCCTCCAGCGCCTCCTGGGTGTCGAAGAGGCCGGCGGTCACGACGACCGTGTCGACGCCGCCGAGCGCCGCGTCGGCGGCGTCGAGGGCGGCGTCGAAGCCGCCGGGCGAGAGCAGGTCGCAGGGCGCGTGGCCCACGGGTGCCGTGGCGCCGCGGGCCTGCAGATCGGCGGCGCTCTTCTCGAGCTCCGACGGGTCGCGGCCCAGCAGGAAGAGGGCGTCGCCGCGCTCGGCCAGCAGGCGCGCCAGGGCGCGGCCCATGCCGCGGGTGGCCCCCAGGAAGGCGACCTTCACGAGCCGTCCCCGAACAGCCGCTCGCTCTGGGCGCTGCGCAGCCGTCCCTGCGGATCCCACTTGCGGCGCACCTCCAGGAAGCGCTCGAGCCGGGGCTCCATGGCCCGCAGGTCCTCGGGACGGGTCAGCGCGTCCTTGGTCAGGTAGATGCGTCCCCCGGCCTCGATCACGATGGCGTTCATGGCGTCGACCAGGGCCTGGGTGCGGCCGGGCCGGAAGGGCAGGTCCAGGGCGATGGAGATGCCGGGCTTCGGGAAGGAGAGCGTGCCGCGCCCCTCGGCGCCGCAGTCCTTGATCACCGACACCGGCGACGCGCCGCCCATGCGCGTCAGCACGTCGAAGAAGCGCCGGTAGGCCAGCCCGTCGCCGTCCAGGGGCAGCACGCACTGGTACTGGGCGAAGCCCCTGCGCCCGTACAGCCGGTTCCAGTGGCGGATCGCGTCGAGCGGGTAGAAGAAGGGCTGCGGGTGGACGATGCCGGCCAGCTTCCACCAGCCGCGCACGTGGTGGTAGAGCGTGTTGAAGACGCGGATCGACAGCGGGTTCATGATCCACGACGGCAGGTCGAAGGGGACGGCCAGCCGCTCCCGCATGACCGGCGGCTCGGAAGGCGCCTCGTCGGGACGGGCGTAGCGGCCGATGGTCAGCAGGCCGCGGCCCATGGCGGCGCCGCGCGCGGTGCAGTCGGCCCAGGCCATGGTGAAGGGCCACTCGGCGCTGGCCGCCCGCAGCTCGCCCACCAGCTCGTCCAGGTCGCGCACCTGGCGCGTCTCGCACCAGATCCAGGGCGAGGGGATCTTCTCGAGCTGGACCTCCACCTCGAGGATGTGTCCCGTCAGGCCCATGCCGCCCAGCGTGGCGCGGAACAGCTCGGGCTCGCCTTCCTCGGTCACCTCGATCACGCGACCGTCGGGCACGCGCATGCGCAGGGCGCGCACGTGCTCGCCGAAGCTGCCGGCCACGTGGTGGTTCTTGCCGTGGACGTCGGAGGCCGCCATGCCGCCCAGCGTGATGTAGGAGGTGCCCGGCTGGACCGGCGAGGCGAAGCCCTGGCGCGGGAACACCTGGTTCAGCTGCCAGAGCGAGAAGCCGGCCTCGGCGCGCAGCACGCCGGTGTCGCGATCGAAGCGCAGCACCCGGTCGGCGCGGCGGGTGCAGAGGGCGGTCCCCCCGGCCACCGGCAGCGACGCGTCGCCGTAGGAGCGGCCCAGCCCGCGGGTGATCTCGACCCCCTGGCTGGCGGCCTCCAGGTCCTCGGCCACCCGCTCGTGGCCCGGAACGACCGGCAGGCGGCCCCAGCCGCAGAGCTGCTTCATCGACGAATCCATCGGACGACGAGCTTGGGTGCTGAACGCCCGATTCGCAACGACGGAAAGCGCGTAGCGTGCCGGCCCGGAAGGGCCCAAGATGGGGGGCGAGGAGGACCTGCCGTGGAGCTTCGTCGTTTCGGTCGATCGGTCGCCCACGTGGATCTCAGCCGTCGCGCGGTGGAGGTGCGCCCCGCGCCCGAGGGCTGGGTGGAGCGCTACATCGGGGCCCGCGGGCTGGGCGTCCGCTACCTGCTGGAGAACGGTCCCCAGGTGGATCCGCTCTCGCCCGAGAACCTGCTCTGCTTCCTGAACGGACCGCTGTCGGGCAGCGAGGCGAGCATGAGCGGCCGCTGGGCCTGCGTGACCAAGAGCCCGCTGACCGGCACCGTCACCGACAGCCACCAGGGCGGCTGGACCGGCGCGCGCCTGCGCTGGGCGGGCTTCGACGGCCTGGTCTTCTCGGGCCGCGCCGACGCGCCGGTCTACCTCTACGTCGAGGACGGCCGCGCCGAGCTGCGCGACGCGTGCGAGGTGTGGGGCCGCGGCATCCACGACACGGTGGAGTTCTTCCAGGACCGCTACGGCGCCAAGGACATGTCGGTGAACGCCATCGGTCCGGCCGGCGAGCAGCAGGTGCGCTTCGCCGCCTGGCTGAACGAGGACGACCGCGCCTTCGGCCGCGGCGGCACCGGCGCGGTCGGCGGATCGAAGAACCTGAAGGCCATCGTGATCCGCGCGGGCAACCGCAAGAGCACGGTGCCGGACCGGGACGCCTGGAAGGGCGTGCGCTCGAAGGCGCTGGCCGCCATCCGCGACGAGGCCAACATCACCAGCCCGAAGAAGGGCGGCCTGTCGGTCTACGGCACCAACGTGCTGATGAACGTGACCAACCAGATCGGCGCGCTCGGCGTGCGCAACAGCCAGCTCACCTCCTTCGGCGAGCGGGCCGAGGCGATCAGCGGCGAGCGCGTGGAGCAGACCATCCTGGTCGACGACCCGACCTGCCACGCCTGCCCGGTGGCGTGCAAGAAGGAGGTCGAGGTGAAGGAGGGCCCCTGGAAGGGCCTGCACATGGAGAGCGTCGAGTACGAGCCGGCCTGGAGCCTGGGCGCGAACTGCGACAACGACGACATCGGGTCGATCGCCAAGCTGATCGACCAGTGCAACGACCTGGGCATGGACCCGATCGAGCTGGGCGGGCTGCTGTCGATGTACATGGAGGCCACCGACCGCGGCGCGGTGCCGGGCGACGGCCTGGCCTGGGGCGACACCGCCGCGATGGTCGCGCTCACCGACCGCATCGGCCGCCGCCAGGGCGAGGACGCCGACCTGCTGGCCGAAGGGCCCACCCGCGCCGCCGAGAAGCTGGGGGTGCCCGAGCTGGCCATGGCCGTGAAGGGCCAGGCGCTGCCGGCCTACGATCCGCGCGGGCTGAAGGGCATGGGCCTGGGCTACGCCACCAGCAACCGCGGCGCCTGCCACCTGCGGGCCTACGTGGCGGCGGCCGAGCTGGGCGTGGTGCCCGGCGAGGTGGATCCGCTGGAGTGGCGCGGCAAGGGCGAGCTGGTCAAGACCTTCCAGGACCTGCACGCCTTCTCCGACAGCCTCGACCTCTGCAAGTTCAGCGCCTTCGCCGAGGACGCGAACCTCTACGCCGAGCAGTACGCGGTGGCCATGGGCCAGGGCTTCACGGCCGACGACGTGCTGCGCGCCGGCGAGCGCATCTACAACCTGGAGCGCCGCTTCAACAACCTGGCGGGCATCGGCGCCGGCGCCGACACGCTGCCCCGGCGCTACACGGAAGAGGCCTCGACCCTGGCCGGCTCGAAGGGCCACGTCTCCGAGCTCGATTCCATGCTGGCCGAGTATTACGCCGCACGCGGCTGGCAGGACGGCGTGGTGCCCGAGAGCAAGCTCGCCGAGCTGGACGTGGTCTAGCCGGGTGCGCGTGCACGTCTACGCCACGCTGCGGCCGATCGTCGGCGGCCGGGAGGTGGACGTGCCGCTGCCGCGCGACGGAAGCGTGATCGAGCTGGCGCGGGCGATGGTCGAGCGCTGGCCGGACCTGGCCGAGCACCTGCTCACCGAGGACGGCCACCTGTCGCGGCGGGTGAACGTCTTCGTGGGCGGACGCAACGCGCGCTGGCTCGACGGCGAGGCGACGCGCCTGTCGCCGGACGCCCGCGTCGACGTCTTCCCGCCGGTGGCCGGCGGGTGAGGCCCACCCCGGCGTCGCGCGCGGGCGCGCCGGCCCTGCGGCTCGGCGCGCTGCGCGCCTGCGGCGACTCGGAGCGGGGCCTGCGCCACGAGCACGCGCTGCTCGTGCAGCTGCGCGAGCGCGCCGCGGTCGCGACCCTCGACCTGCCCGGCGCCGGCGAGATCCGCATGTTCCTCAACCCGGACGACCGGACCATCACGCCGAAGATCCTGTTCGACGGCGTCTGGGAGCCCAAGGAGACCCACTGGTTCACGCGCAGCGTCGGACCCGGCGACACGGTCGTCGACGTTGGCGCGAACGTCGGGTACTACACGCTGCTGGCGGCCCGGCTCGTGGGCGACGCGGGGCGGGTGTTCGCCTTCGAGCCCGATCCGGTGAGCTTCGGCGTGCTCGAGCGCAACGTGCGGCTGAACGGGCTGTCGAACGTGGTGCTGGAGCAGAAGGCGGTGTCCGACGCCGCCGGCTCGATCCGCCTGTACATCGCGCCGAACAACAAGGGCGACCACCGCATCTACCAGCCGGAGGAGGCGGCCCGGCGCGAGTACGTGGACGTGGATGCGGTGGCCCTCGACGACTACCTGGCCGGGCACCCGGGCCCCGTCGACTTCGTGAAGATCGACACCCAGGGCGCCGAGGTGGCCATCCTGGAGGGCATGCCGCGCACCCTGCGTGAGAACCCGGACCTGCGCATGGTGATCGAGTTCTGGCCGTCGGGCGTGGCCGGCCTGGGCGCTTCGGCGGAGCGGCTGCTGGCGATCCTGGACGCGGGCGGCTTCCGCCTGTTCGACCTGGCCGGCCGCCTGCGCGCGCCGCCCCGCGAGACCGACGCCGCCACCCTGCTGGCGCGCTACGACCTGACGAACCGCCGCTCGACGAACCTGCTCCTGATGAAGCAGGGCGGACTGCCCGCGCCGCGCTAGCGGCTGCGCAGGCGGGCGAGCAGCACGACGCCCGTCACCGTCAGCGCCACGCACGCGTACTGGGCGAAGGTCAGGCCGGCCCAGCGGGTGTCCGCCACCCGCAGCGTGTCCAGGCCGAAACGCACCGGACCGTAGAGCGTGAAGAAGAGCCCCAGGTAGAAGGGCGAGGGCCGGGGCCGGCGCGCGAGCCCGGCGAACAGCGCCGCGATGCCCAGCGTGAAGAAGAGCTCCAGCAGGCCCAGGTCGAAGCGGGGTCCGTCGGGGAAGGCGACCGCCAGGAAGTGGTCCGAGGCGATGCCCGGGTGGTCGTGGGCCAGGGCGCAGGCGGCGCGGCCGAAGATCCAGGCGAAGGGGAACGCGAAGGCGACGCCGTCGACGAAGCGCAGCATGGCTTCCCCGTCCATGCCGGCGCGCCGCATGGCGAAGACGCCGACGGCGATCCCGCCCAGCACGCCGCCCATCGACGACATGCCTTCCCACAGGCGCAGGAAGCGCAGCGGCTCGTTCCAGTAGGCCGCCGGATCGGTGATGGCGATGGCCACCAGGTGCGAGGAGACGAAGCCGCCGGCGATGGTCCAGACCAGGATGCGTCCGGCCTCGTCGCGATCGAAGCCCAGCGCCGGGGCGCGCCGCACGCACACCTCGAAGCCCACCACGGTGGCGACGGCCACCAGCACCGGGAAGGCGTTCAGCTCGACCGGCCCCAGCGCGAGCGAAGGCGCCTCGACGTAGGGAAGCATCGAGCCAGCATGACCGATCGCGGGCGTGCGGCCCAGCTCCTAGAACGGGTCCAGGCGCAGCCGGTGGCGGCCCTGGGGCGTCTCGATCTCCAGGTCCGGGTAGGGCGGCGGCACCGGGTGCAGGTCGCCGGCGCGAATGGCGTCGACCAGCGGGCCCGGCGAGGGGTGGGCGACGTGCCCGGTCTGGGACACGGCCATGCGGCCCGCGCGGGCGAAGCCCCCCTCCGCGTCGCGCTCGAAGACGAAGGCCCACAGCGAGTGGCCCTGCTCCACGAAGACGATCTCCTCGGCGTCGCCGTCGCCGTCCAGGTCGAGGGGCCGCACCAGGCAGTGGACGTCGTCGCCCGCCCCCTCGCGACAGCGCTGGAGCTCCCAGTGCTTCGCCGCCGCCAGGCGGACCGCGCTCCTCAGGCCGTCGGGCCAGGGCCCGCCGTCCGCAAGGCGCTCGATGGCCAGTGCCTCCTCCGCGCCCCGGCCGCCGCCGCTCCACTCCCAGTAGCTGTCGATCGAGCGCGCCAGCTCGATGCGCTCGCGGGCCGCCTCCGGCAGGTCGCCCCGGGCCAGCCGCTCGAGCGCCTCGGCGCCGCGCCTTCCCAGGTGGAAGCGCAGGTGGGCGTAGTCGAAGTCGACCGGATCCACGCGGCCCGCCTCGAGGCGCGCCAGCTGGTTGCGCAGGCTCCAGCCCAGCGGATCCAGCAGCGGCGTGTGGACCGCGAAGGCCAGCGC
>JBNLVK010000072.1:0-50446 GCA_050618055.1 Myxococcota bacterium | reverse complement strand
TATCTGCCAGGCGGGGAACATGCTGCCGCCCACGTAGCGGACCTTGCCGGCGCGGATCAGGTCGTCCAGCGCCCGCAGGCTCTCGTCGATGGGGATGTCCGCGTTGCGGCGGTGCATCTGGTAGAGGTCGATCCAGTCGGTCTGGAGCCGCGCGAGCGACGCCTCGCACGCCTCGATCAGGTGCCGCCGGCTTACGCCGCGGGCGTTCGGGTCCTCGCCCTGCGGGAAGTGGAACTTGGTGGCGAGGACGGTGTCCTTGCGCCGGCCGTCGGCGAGGGCCTTGCCGACGATCCGCTCGCTCTCGTTGGCGTTGTAGACGTCGGCGGTGTCGACGAAGTTGACGCCCTGGTCGAAGGCGTGGTCGATGATGCGCAGCGACTCCGCCTCGTCGGTCCGGCCGCCGAACATCATGGTTCCGAGACAGATCTGGCTGACCTGCACGCCGGTGCGTCCCAGGGACCGGTACTCCATCGTCTCTCCTCCTAGGTGGCCTTCAGGTATCCGACCACGGATCGCAGCGCCTCGTCCACGAATTCACCGTCGGGACGGTTGGCGAGCCGGGTGGGCATCAGGGTCTCGTCGAGCCGCGTGCGGAGCATGGAGCCCAGCTGGTCGAGCACGAAGCGCACCGCCAGCTCCGGGTCCGGGTGGCCGATCTCGGCGCGGCGCGCCACCAGCAGCGCGAACAGGCCGTCGTACAGCTCGCGCTGCAGCTCGGTGTAGCGCTCGGCCAGCGCCGGATCGCCGCGCGCCGCCTCGAGGCCGGCCCGCTTGAAGGCCGGCCGGTCGCGTCCCAGCTCCAGCCCGAACTCGAGGAAGCCCCGCAGGATGTCGGCGAGCGACGCCCCCTGCCAGCGCGCCGGATCCACCGCCTCGCGGGTGGTGGCGCGCAGCTCCTCGCTCATGCGCTCGAAGACCGCGTGGGCCAGCGCCTTCTTGTCGCGGAAGTGGTGGTAGACCGAGCCCACCGAGCAGCCGGCGCGGGCAGCCACGTCCGCCACCGAGGTGGACTCGATGCCCTTCTCGCCGAACAGGACCGCCGCCGCGTCGAGCAGCGACTCCTGGGTCCGCTGGCTGCGCGACTGCTGGCCGGTGCGCACCCAGTGGAGGTCGGAGATCCAGCGGCTGCGGGTCACAGGTCGAAGCTCTGCCCGACCATCTCCTCGGAGACCGACCACAGGCGCCTGGCCGCCTCCGGATCGACGGCGAAGGGGCGCACCCCGTCGGGCAGGCTCTCGCCGTCCTTCACCTCGGCCACGTGGCAGTCCTCCAGGTACAGGACGCCGCGTCCCTCGAGCTCCGGTGCCGTGGCGGCGTAGACCTGGGTGGCGGCACCCGCCTCCACCGGCTTCAGCTTCAGCTCGGTGCCGCGCGCCTTGGCCCGGTCGCGCATCATCTGGATGTCGTCGGGCACCAGGTGGCGGGCCAGGTCGGTCATGATGACGCCCGGGTGGATGGCGTTGGCGTGCACGCCGCGGCTGCCGAGGCGCCGCTCCAGCTCGACGGCGAACAGCACGTTCGCCGTCTTGGCCTGTCCGTAGGCCGACCACTTGTCGTACTCGCGCTTCTCGAAGTGGATGTCGTCGAACACCACCGGCGAGCGCTCGTGGCCGAGCGAGCTGACCGAGACGATGCGCGCCGGGGCGCCGGCCAGCAGCGCCGGGGCGATCAGGTTGGTCATCAGGAAGTGGCCCAGGTGGTTCGTGCCGAACTGCATCTCGAAGCCGTCGGCCGTCTTCGCGAAGGGGCAGGCCATCACGCCGGCGTTGTTCACCAGGAGGTCCAGCGCGTCGTGCTTCGCCAGGAAGCGCTCGGCGAAGGCGCGAACGCTCGCCAGCGACGCCAGCTCGAGCTCCTCCACCTCGACCTCCGCGCCGGTCGCCTCGCGGATCTCCTTCGCCGCCGCCTCGCCCTTGGCCAGGTCGCGGGCCGTGATCACCACCCGAGCGCCCTTCGAGGCGAAGGCGCGGGCCGTCTCCTTGCCGAGCCCCCCGGAGCCCCCGGTCACCAGGGCAAGCTTGCCGGAGAGGTCGATGCCCTCCAGGACCTGGTCGGTGGTGGTCTCGAAGCCGAAGCCGTCTCGCATGGGGGATCCCTCCAACTATCTGGAATAATAGAAGTATTAATTCGAACCCGAATATGGGTTCGAATTCTATGCGGGCGGCCCCGGGAAGTCAACGCCGGACTCCGGCCGCCGGCTTTCAAGCGGGCCTTCCCGGGCGCCGATCCAACGGCCGGAGGAGTCCGATGCCGCACCGAACCGCCGTCAGAATCACCGTGCTGACCGCGTGGGCCTTCGCATCCGCCTGGAGCCTGGCCTGCGGCGGAGGGGTGTCCCTCGAGCAGTGCCGACAGTGGGACGCCTCGGTGCGCGAGGTCGTGGCCAACGTGGAGGGGGCGCTGCCGGCGGACGCCCGGACGCGCAGCTTCGCCGAGGAGTACGCCTTCGTGGCCGAGGACCTGGGGCTCGCCGCCGGGCTCGCCGAGTGCACCGCCGAGGGATACGCGGGGGCCGAGGTGGCGGACGCGGAGCCGGAAGCGGTCGACGCGGCGCCCGACATCGCCTTCCTCGACGACCTGGTCTTCGGCGGCGACCCGAAGCAGGCGGCCGCGGTCCTGCGCGACGCCGGCTGGACCTGCAAGGCGGCGCCGCCGCCCGAGGGCTTCGACGGCAAGTCGCACACCTGCACCGGGACCTGGGCGAAGGGCCGCGCCGAGGTGCTGCTCGCCTTCCGCGACGGACGCCTGGCCCGGGTGAGCCTGGCCGTGCGCGACATTCCCAAGCGCATCGACGACATCGTGGCGAAGACCGGCTCCGACGTGTTCGCCGCCCGCAAGGCGCTGATCGAGAAGGCGGTGGCCGACCTCGAGACCCGCTTCCCACAGCTCATGCAGACCCAGGACGCGGTGGAGCAGGGCGGCGTCCGCATGGTCTGGAAGGGGTTCGAGGGCACCCGGCGCGCCCAGCTCGAGTTCGCCGAGCGCGGACCCCGCCTGGGCTTCGCCGTCCAGGACGACGAGGCGCTGGCGGCGGTGGCCGACGCCCAGCCTCCCGCCCAGCGGGCCGACAGCTACTTCGAGTAGCGCGGCGTGCGTCGGGCGAGCACCGGGATGGCGATGCCGACCAGCATGATGCCGCCACCCAGCATCTCGCGTCGCGCCGGCACGTCGTCCAGCACGATCCAGCCGAGCAGCAGCGTCAGGGGCGGCGCGGCCAGCGTGGCCAGCGTGGTGAGGCGCGCCTCCAGGTAGCGGGCCGACGTCATCATGGCGAGCCGCCCCGCGAAGGGACCGCAGAAAGCGGCCAGCGCGGTGTAGCCGGCCTGCGCCGGCGTGACGTCGCGCAGCGCCGGCGGCACGCCGTACCAGGCGAACCAGAGCGCCACCGACAGCCACAGGCGCAGGCCGTTCACCCGCGCCGGGTCGAAGCGCTGGATGAAGCGCCGGGTGAGCAGCACCATGCTGCCGAAGCACGCCACCGAGAGCCCCGCCCAGGCCAGGCCCATGGCCCGGGCGCCGGCGGCGTCGAAGGGCGTCTGGAGGATCAGCAGGCCTCCGACCGCCACCGCGGCGCCGATCCAGAAGGCGCGGTCGGGGCGCTCGGCGAGCAGCGGCCAGGCCAGCAGCGCCACCCAGATGATCTCGCCCCGCTGCGCCACGGTGAGCAGGGCGGGCGAGAGCGCCTGGATCGCCTGGGCGCTGGCCAGGTTGCCGAGCAGCGTCAGCGCGGCCAGCGCGCCGCCCACCGTCCAGTCGACCCGGGACAAAGGACGCCGCGCGCCGGGACGCACCCGGTTGTAGACGCCGTTGAACGCGGCGGCGAACAGCAGCAGCAGCAACGCGTTCGCCTGGGCCGCGCCCTCGCCGGCGGCCAGCTTCCACGGAATCGCCCAGCCGGCGATGCCCACGGCCGCCGCCAGGGCGAGCAGCATTCCGCGGCGTCGGGGGTCGGGCATGGGAGGCGGGGAGGGGCGCTAGAGCCCCGCGAAGGCCAGGCCCTGCGCGACGTAGACGCCGATCGGCAGGTTGCTGTGGGGACCCGGCTCGTTCTGCGAGAGCACCACGCCGACGAGCCCCGTCTCCGGACTGACGAAGAAGGTGGTGCCGAAGTAGCCGGCCCACCAGAAGTCGCCGTCGCGATCCGAGAACGGCGTGGCGTCGGAGTCGACCACCACCGACACGCCGAGACCCCAGCCGAGGCCGTCGATGCCGAGCGATCCGTCGGGACCGCCGGCCTCGAGCACTCCCGACGGAACGTGGGCCTGTCGCATCTCGCGGACCGTCCCGGGCGAGAGGATGCGCGCGCCGTCGTAGGATCCCTCGTTGCCGAGCATCATCGCGAAGCGCAGGTAGTCGCCGACGGTGGAGACGAGCCCGCTGCCGCCCGGCGTCCAGTCGAGCGGGCGATGCTCGCGCGGGGCGATCACCAGCTCTCCGTCCTCGTCCTGGGTGTAGACGCGCGCCAGCTCGGCGCGCCGGTCCGGCGGGGGCAGGAACGCGGTCGAGGTCATGCCGAGGGGCTCGAAGATGCGCTGCGCGAGGAAGGCGTCGAAGGGCTCGCCGGACGCCACCTCCACCACGCGCGCCAGCACGTCGCCCGACCAGCCGTAGCGCCAGCGCTCGCCCGGATGCTCGAAGAGCGGAAGCGTCGCGAGGTGGTCGACGCGCTCGGCCAGCGTGCCGCTCTCCAGCGAGTAGAGCCCCCGGTCCTCCCACAGCTGCGTCAGGTCGCCGGCGGGGCGCATGCCGGGGCCGACGCCCGACGCGAACATCAGCAGGTGGCGGACGGTCGGCGCCGGCTCGGGCGGCACCGTCTCGAAGGAGCCGTCGGGGAGGGCGTCGTGGCTCGCGGCCACCCGCACGTCCGCGAACGCGGGGATCCAGCGCGCCACCGGGTCGTCGAGGTCCAGGCGGCCCTCATCGATCAGGATCAGCGCGGCGACGGCGGTGACGGCCTTGGTCATCGACGCCATGCGCACGCGGGTGTCGAGTGCCATCGGCACCTGCTCCTCGATGTCGGCCCAGCCCACCGCCGTGGCGTGCACCGGCCGGCCGTCGCGCGCGAATGCGGCGACGAAGCCGGAGCGGTTGCCCCGCCACACCTCGAAGCGGAACCAGGCGTCCATGGCCGCGCGGCTCCACCAGGCGAGACCCTGCGCGGCCGGCGCGTCGGGCGCGGCCGGGGGGACGCCCACGTCGAGCGACTCGCCGCTGCAGGCCAGGGACAGCAGCACGATCGCGGCCAGGCTCCGGATCCGACGGGTCCTGGGGGCGGGCATCGCCGCATCGTAGCCCGCTTTCGGATCAGGGAACGATCAGCCTCGCCACGAAGTCGGCGTGGGCCTCGACCACGTCCGGGTCGAGCGGGTCGACGCCGGTGAGCCGCCGGCAGTTCGGCGCCACGGCGAAGATGAGGCCCGCGGCCCCGGCCAGCGCGTAGAAGGCATGGGGCGCGTCGCTCGGGTCGAGCCCGAGGGTCGGCACCAGGCCGTGGGTCTGCATGTACTCGAAGCGCGGCCGGATGTAGGTGTCGACGAGCCAGCGCGCCCGGGCGCCGGATCGGTTGCCGGTGTCGACCAGGAAGCGGAAGAAGGCGGGGTGCTCCGCCGACCAGCGCACGGATTCACGAATCGCCAGGCGCGCCCTCTCGCGCGGGCTGCGGTGGGTGACCGACAGCACCCGCTCGTCGAGGCGACGGGTGAGCGTGCCGAAGACGTGGTCGGCGGCGGCGCGCCACAGCCGGTCCTTGCTGGGGAAGTGGTAGGTGACGAGTCCCTGGTCGGTGCCCGCGCGCTCCGCGATCTCCCGGGTGCTCGCCGCCTCGAAGCCCTTCTCGGCGAAGGCCCGGGCGGCGGCCAGGACGATGCGTTCCCGGGCCTCGCCGCGGGCGGGGCGGCTGCGACGTGCGCGCGGGCTGGGCATCGCCCCCCAAACTAGTCAGTTGACAAGTAAGCCGCAAGCTCCGTACCTTGTCGGTCGACCAGGGCTGCGCGTCCCCCGAGCCGAGGAGGCCATCGCATGCAGCTGCTCCGACCCGGACCCGAGGTCGCTCCCCACGCGTTCCACGCACTGGCCATGGTCGCCCGCGCCGCCGACGCCGGACTCGACCGGCCCCAGCGCGCGCTGCTCGACGCGATCCAGCAGGTGGTGCTCCGCACCGACCTCGACGTCGACGCGGCCAGGCCGATCACGCCCCAGGAGCTGGGAATCGCCGTCGACGATCCGGCGCAGGCGCGCCAGTGGGTGCGGCTGATGGTCGCCCTGGCGCTGGTCGACGGCCCGCCGAGCCGCGAGCAGATGTCGAGAATCCGCGCCTTCGCCGAGGCGCTGCGCGTCGAGGAGCCGGCGGTGAAGGTCGTCTCGCACCTCGCGAAGGGTCACCTGCTGCGCTTCCGGCTGGCCTTCCTGCGCCACTCCCACATCCGCACCTACCTGCGCAACACGCGGCGCATGCTGGGCGGCGTGCCGGCGATGATCCGCGGAGGGCTGGTCGCGCGCGGCGCGCTGGCGGAGGATGCGGAGAACGTGGCGCGCTACCGGGCGCTGGGCGACCTGCCCGAGGGCACCCTCGGCCGCGCCTTCTACGAGCACTACACCGGGGAGGGGCTGGCCTTCCCGGGCGAGAAGGGCGGCTTCCCGGTGGGCGCCCTGTTCCACGACTTCTCCCACGTGCTGGCCGGCTACGACACCTCGCCCGAGGGCGAGATGAAGAACGCGGCCTTCCAGTCGGGTTTCACCCGCGACGACGACGATTTCTTCACCATGCTGTTCGCCATCGTCATCCACACCGCCGGCGTCAACCTGGCGCCGTTCCCCATGCCGGTGCTGCGGGGCCGCATCGGTCGGGGCCGGCTGGCGCTGGAGGTCATGCAGGCTCTGGAGCGCGGCGCCGCGCTGAAGACCGACCTGGGCGACGGCTGGGACTTCTGGGACTACGTGGCGCTGCCCCTGGAAGAGGCCCGCCAGCGCCTGGGCGTGCCGCCGCTCAGCGCGAGCGGCTGAGCGTCTCCGCCAGGCGGGCGGAGAGGGCCACGATGGTGAGCGTCGGGTTGGCGTAGCCGGTGGTCGGGAAGACCGACGAGCCCGCGACGTAGAGGTTGGCGGTGCCGTGCACGCGGCAGTCGCGATCGACCACGCCGTGGCGGGGCGAGTCGCTCATGCGCGTCGTTCCGTAGTGGTGGTTGCCGCCGTGCAGCCAGTCCCCGCCCGGGTCGGGCACGTGGAGGGCCTCGGCACCGGCGCGCACGCGACCGACGTCGGCGAGCGCCAGGCTGCGCGCCACCAGTCGCGCGCCCTTCGCCAGGCTCTCCCGATCGAGGTCGCCGAGGCGCCAGTCCATGACCGCGCGGCGCAGGCCGGTGGCGTCGCGTTCGTCGGAGAGGCGGATGCGGCTCTCCGGGTTCGGCGCCTGCTCGGGACGGATCTCCATGCCGTTGTCCTGCGGGTCGCCGGCGCCGCCCGGACCGACCGCCCGCTGCAGCCCGGTGAGCCAGTCCGCCACGGCCTCGTCGTCGGTCGGCTCCGCGAAGAGCTCGGGGGCGCGCTTCCTCCAGTGGCGCCACAGCCGGCGCGGCTCGTCGAGCCCGGGGGTCGGCGCCGGCCGGATGGTCATGAAGTGGAAGCTCAGCAGGCCGTGGCGCTCGGCCGCCTCGGGCCGGATCGCCGTCGTCATCACCACCTCGGCGCGGTCGCTGCGCCGCGTGCGAAGCGTCTGCGAGAGGTCCCACGTGAGCAGGCGCGGCTCGTACCACACCGGGTGCTGCAGGAAGAAGCGGCCGACGCGTCCGTGGGCGACGGCGAGCCCGCGCGCGTTCAGCAGCAGCCGCGCGTTCTGGATCGCCCCGCACGCCACCACGAAGCGATCCGCCTCGACGCGAAAGCGCCGGCCGGCGAGCGTGGTCGCCACCGCCGCGACGACGCGCCGTCCGTCCGCGTCGGTCTCCAGGTCGACGACGGTGGCGTCCAGCCAGGTGTGGATGCGGCGCGACGCCTCGAGCGCCGGCGCATAGTGCTCGCCGAAGCGCATCGGCCGGCCGTTGTAGTAGAAGGCCACGTTGTACAGGTCGCCGCCGCGCAGCGGCACGTCGCTGCCGCGGGCCGGATCGACGCGGGCCGGGTCGTACTCGGCCGGCGGCAGGCCCAGCAGCCGGTGGGCGGTCTCGTAGTGGGGGAGCAGGTCGGGAAGGCCGATCGGCCAGCCGCTGTGGGGCACCCACGGGCGCCGCTCGAAGTCGTGGGCGTCGAGGCGCCGGCACAGGCCGCCCCAGACGGCGCTGGTGCCGCCGAGGGCGCGAATGCGGTTGCCGGCGTCGGTGCGGATGCCCACCTGCGCCGTCTCGCCGAGCGCCATGTGCCCGCCGTCCGGTTCGCGGCCGCCGCTCTCCAGCAGGATGCAGTCGACGCCGTGCTTCTCCAGCTCGAGCGCCACGGTCATGCCGGCGGGTCCCGACCCGACGATGCAGACCCGCGTGCGCAGGGTTCCGGGTGCGTCGCTCGCGTCGGCGATCACGTCAGGTCGTCTCGTGGAGCAGCACGCACAGGCGCAGCTCGGTCTCGGCGAGCCACCAGCCCTCGACCTCCACCAGGCGGTCCGCCTCGAAGTCGGCACGCCGCAGGGCGGCGACGCGGGCCAGCCAGGCCTCTTCGTCCTGCGGCGGACCTTCCTGCCAGAGCTCGGCGGCGGCGTCCGGGTAGCGCGCCGCGTGCCGCGCGCCGATGCGCCGTGCCACGTCGGCGTCGCCCAGCGGCGATCCGGGGCGCTGGAGCTTCAGCAGCGCCCACGTGACCGATCCCCCCGCCAGCAGCGCGGCGCTGCCGACCAGGAACCTGCGGCGATCGGTCGGGGCCGGCGCCATCTCAGCCGAGCAGACGGTGCGTCTCGCCGGCCAGGCGCCGGATGTCGAGCTTCGCCGGACAGGCGCTGGCGCAGACCGGCGACGCGCACTGGAGGCAGGGCGAAGCGGAGCCGGCCAGGGCCCCGTATTCGACGCGCGCCACGTCGGGCCGGCCGTAGCGCTCGGCGTACATGCGCGTGCGCAGCGTCCCGGCGACGTCGACGCCGGCGGGACAGGCGCCGGCGCAGGCGTCGCAGCCGGGCTGGCAGATGGATCGCGCGTTGCGTGCCTCGTAGCGCAACAGGCTGCGGGCGTCCGCTGCCGTCGGCGGCGCCGACCCGGACGCGGCGACGAACTGGTCGACGATCTCCCGGCTCCACATGGTGACCACCAGGCCGTGGATGCGCGGGTCGGAGAGCACCCAGCGGAACGCCGCCTGGGCGTGGTTGGCGCCGTCGCCGCGGAAGGCGGACAGATCGTTGTAGCGCGCGCCCCGCCGCGTCTTCATCACCATCACGCCCAGCTCCGCGTCGTGGGCGCGCTGGATCAGCCGCGGCAGCTCGCTCTGGTAGGCCACCATGTCGAAGCCGCCGGTGAAGACGTCGCGGAAGCGCTGGGCCAGGCCCCAGAAGCCAGGGTCGTTGGCGTAGTTGTGGGCCAGCAGGAAGACGTCGGTCTGGCCGCCGTCGATGGCCTCGTCGACGCACCGGGCCAGGTTGCCGCCGTGCCCGGACATGCCGGAGGCGCGGATCTTCCCCTGCTGCTTCGCGCGCGCCACGAACTCCCACCACTCCGGGTTGCGGATGCGCGCCACCTTGTTGACGGCGTGGTTGAAGAAGACGTCGACGTGGTCGGTGCCGAAGCGGCGCAGGCTCGCCTCGAGGGACGCCATGATCTCGTCGCGCTTCATGCCCGCGTGGGCCGCCACCTTGGTGGCCAGCGTCACGCGCTGGCGGTCGCCGCCCAGCGCGCGGCCGATCGTCGTCTCGGACAGGCCGTCCGCGTAGTCGGGCGCGGTGTCGAAGTGGGTGACGCCGCGGTCGAGGGCGTGGCGGACCACGTCCTCGTCGTCCTCGAGCCCCCAGCCGCCGAAGCTGATGTCCGGGATCTCGATGCCCGTACGGCCCAGGGTGGCGCGCCGTCGGATGTGCGGATCGGCCGGGCGCAGGCCGGCGTCCGCCGGATCGTCGCCCTCACCGCAGCCGGGCAGCCAGGCCAGCCCGCCCAGGCCCAGCGCCGACCGTTGGAGGAAGGCCCGGCGGTCGAGCCGCGCCGCGCCGCCGCGTCCGTCGTTCTCGCCTTCGGACATGCAGGACCCCCGGGCGGCGAGTGTACCGCGGACGCCAACGCTCAGCGCAGCGGCGCGGCCACCTCCTCGATGAAGCGGTCGAGCGTCTCCTTCTTCTCCCGCATCGGCCCGAGCGTGAAGTCGGGCACGATCAGCTCGTCGACGCCGGCGTCGCGGTAGGCCTGCACGACGTCGCGCACCTCGTCGGCGTTGCCCACGATCTTCGGCCGCCCGATGTCGCGGTCGCGCATGCCGGCCACGAAGTCGGCGTCGTCGGACAGGAAGAGCAGGGCCACCGCCGAGCGCTGGATCGCCTTCGGGTCGCGGCCGACGTCGGCGCAGTGGCGGTCGAGTACGGCCATCTTGTGCACCAGCGTGTCGACCTCGCCCCACACGTTCCACTCGTCGGCGTGGCGGGCCGTGATGCGCAGCGTGACCTTCTCGCCGCCGCCGCCCACCAGCAGCGGCAGCGGGCTCTGGAGGGGCTTCGGCTCGAGCGACGCCGCGTCGAGCCGGTAGTGCCTGCCGTCGAAGTCGGCGCTCTTCTCGCTGAAGAGCGCCTTGATCACCTGGCAGGCCTCCTCCAGCTTCGCCAGCCGCTCGCCGATGCCGCCGAACTCGATTCCGTACTGGCGGTGCTCGTTCTCCTGCCAGCCGGATCCCAGCCCGAGGACCACGCGACCGCCGCTGATGTGGTCGACGGTGGCCGCCATCTTGGCCAGCACCGCCGGGTGGCGGTAGGTGTTGCCGGTGACCAGCGTGCCCAGGCGGATGCGCGGCACCGTCGCGGCCAGGCCCGCCAGCGTGGTCCAGGCCTCGGGCCAGGGCGCGCTGGTGTCCTCGGCGTCGGGCATGAAGTGGTCGGCGAGCCAGAGCCCGTCCCAGCCGGTCGACTCGGCGTGGCGCGCGATCTCCTGCATCTCGGGAAAGGACTGGGTCGGGTTCGGCCAGACGCTGAAGCGCATCGTCTCCTCCTCGGGTGGGTCCAGGGTGTCTACAGGGTCGCGAGCGGTCGCACCAGGTTGGCAAGCACCGGGTGGGCCTCGATGCGTGCCTCGGCGGCGTCGGCGAGCGCGTCGAGCCCGGCGTCGCGACAGCCGGCCCGGCGCAGCGCCTGGGGCATCAGCCACTCCAGGTAGGGCAGCAGCAGCTGGTAGGTCGTGGTGTCCATGGCTCCGCCGCCGCGGGCGGCGTGGCCCAGCGCGATCTCGCACGAGACGGCCATGCGCAGCAGCACGAAGGCGCAGTAGTAGCCGACCTTCGCCGCGTCCAGGTCCAGACCGGACGCCTCGCGCCAGGCCCCGACCGCCGGGGCGGCGTCGCCCCCGAGCAGGTGGGATCGCACGAACACCCAGGCCACGTCGTCCAGCGGGTCGCCCAGGTGGGCGAACTCCCAGTCGACCAGGGCGGTCACGCGGCCGGCGTCGTGCAGGAAGTTCCCCGCGCCCGCGTCTCCGTGGCACAGCACGCTCCGCTCGACGCGCTCCGGTGGGCTGGCGCCGAGCCAGTCGATGGCGAAGCGCGTGAACGGGGCGGGTTCCTTCACCAGGTCGCGGGAGAAGCCGGCCCAGCGCGCCAGGTCGAGCCGGGCGTGGTCTGCCGCGTCCGCCGGGCGGGCTACGCCGGGAAGCGCGAGCTTCGCCGGATCGACCGCGTGGAGCTCGGCCAGCGCACGGCCGAAGTCGCGCTCCACCGCCGTGCGCTCCTCGGGAGACAGGGCGGCGAGGTCGTCGGTGCCCACGGCCCGCTCGACCAGCAGCGTGCGACCGTCGCCCGACTCGGCCACCAGCCTCGGGATGCGCACCGGGTGGGGCGCCAGCGCGCGGTAGACCACGGCCTCGCCCGCCAGCGTGATGCCGGTTCCCGAGAGCGGTCCGTCGCCGCTGTCGTGGCGGACCACCAGCTCGCGCGTCGCGCCGTCCGCATCCTCCACGTCCACCAGCAGCGTGACCCGCGACGAGCCGGTGGCGCTGCGGTCCAGGCGGGTGACACGCCCGCCGGTCGCGTCCTGCGCGAACGCGCGAAGCCGTTCTTCGAGGGGTTCCATGGCCTATTCTCCCGTCCTGCGGAGGAGGACCCGCGTTGTCGACGACCGAGAAGGACGACTACCTCCACGCGCCGCCCGACGACGATCGCTGGTGGACCGAGACCTACTGGTTCTCCTTCGACGATCCGGCGCGGCGTCTCTCGGCCCACTTCTATCCCCTCCTGCGTCCGAACCTCGACCTGGCGGCGCTCCAGGTCCAGGTGTGGTCGCCCGGACGCGAGACGCCGTGGACCGCACCCTACTACAAGCTGCACTGGCACCTGCCGGCTCCCCGCTTCGAGGGCCGCCGGCTCGCCCTCGACGCGCTCGCCTACGAGATCCTCGAGCCGATGCAGCGCTACCGCGTGACCTTCGACGATCCGGGGGTGTTCAGCGCCGACCTCGAGTTCAGCGGCGTGGCCGAGCCCTACGCGCCCCGTCCGCCCGACGCCGGCGGGGGCCATCTCGACCAGCCCATGCGGGTGACGGGCGTGCTCGAGCTCCACGGGCAGAGGCTCGACCTCGACTGCCACGGCATGCGCGACCGCTCCTGGGGTCCGCGGGTCGACGGCGCCCGCAGCCACCGGGCGCTCTACACCTACGGCATCCGCGACGACGCGAGCTTCCTGGTGATCACGCTGCTCGGCCTGGATCCGCCGGTCTCGGTGGGCTACCTGGACCGCGACGGCCGGCGCGGCCGGATCGTGGCCGCCGAGGTGGAGCGCGAGGACGACGCCCAGGGCCGCGCCGAGCGCGTCGTCCTGCGCGCCCAGGACGAGCACGGGCGCCGGCTCGAGGCGGCCGGCGTCACGCGCAACCGCTTCGCCATGCAGGCGAGCCCCGGCCAGTTCTCCTGGATCCAGATGATCGACTGGAACGGCGGCGACGCGGGCGAATGGATCGGCGAGTTCCAGGAGGTGCTGGGGATCGACGGCGTGGCGGAGCAGGTGGCGCGCGACTTCGCGCTCTAGCCGGGGCGCGCCTCAGCGCGGCGGCGGCAGCGCCTGCTCGAAGGCGGCGCGCAGCCCGTCGCGCTCGCTGCTCCCGTCGTATCGGCGTGCGCGCCAGGCGACGTGCTGGTCGGGTCGCACCAGCAGCGCTCCCGACCGCTCGATGCCCGCTTCGTCGAGCCAGCGCGGCAGGTCCGGCATGTCGCTCGCGTCGAGCACGACGACGTCGAGGCGCGGGCTCCCGATCGCGTCGACGGCGTCGCGCCAGGCGGCGCCGTCGGGTCCGGCGACGAGCACGAAGCGGTCCAGCGGAACCCGGTCGAGCAGCGAGACGCGCGCGGCGTCACTTCCGATCCAGGCGTGGGGCAGGCGCCGGCCGGGAGCCCCGGACGGCTCGAAGCGGCGCGGCTCGGGCGCCGGGGCGTCCGGCGCGTAGGAGACGCCCAGCTGGAGGCCCGGCATGTCGAAGTGCTCCGCCTGGTTCGCGTTGGCGGGCCCGACGCGCTCGGAGGCGTCGGGCCGGGCCAGGGCCTGCGGCACCTCCAGCAGCTTCATTGCGTTCTTCAGGCTCTGGTCCGCGTTGTTGCGGGCCACCGGGCGGCGCTCGCTCTCGTAGCGGTCGAGCAGCGCCGGATCCGCCTCGCCCGAGAGCACCAGCGCCAGCTTCCAGGCCAGGTCGTGGGCGTCCTGCACGCCCGAGTTCAGGCCGAGTCCGCCGGTGGGCGGAAAGCGGTGCGCCGCGTCGCCCACCAGGAAGACGCGACCCTCCCGGTAGCGCTCGGCCACCTGCGCGGTCATGGCCCAGGTCGACACGGTCTCGACGCGGAAGTCGAGGTCCGGGTCCGCCAGCGCGCTGCGCACCAGACCGGCGCAGCGCTCCGCGTCGTAGTCGTCGGCCGACTCGCGGCTCGCGTCGTAGGCGACCATGAAGGTCGCTTCGTCGTCGAGGTCGTGCACGACGAAGACGCCGGTCGCCTCCGGGGCGGTGGTGAAGACGAGCACGGCCGGTGGCGATCCCAGCCGCTCGCGCAGGGCGGCGCGGAAGTGGATCATGACGAAGGTCTGGAGGTCGCCGGGTCCGTCCATCGCGATGCCCAGCCCCTTGCGCACGCGGCTGCCCGCACCGTCGGCGGCCAGCAGGTAGCGGGAGCGCACCTCGTGGACCTCGCCGCTGGCCAGGTCGCGCACCCGCGACGTCACGCCCGCCGCGTCCTGCTCCGCCGACTCCCACTGCTGCCGCCAGCGGGGCGTGCGTCCCAGCGACGCCAGCGCGTCCTGGATCAGCGGCTCGAACCGGTTCTGGGAGAGGTTGCGCAGCGGGGTGGGGGTGACGGCCAGCTGGTCGTTGCCCTGCCGCTCGAAGGGAAGCCGCCCGAGCGGCGCGTCGCCCAGCCGGGGGGCCCACTCGACGAAGCCGGCGTCCTCCGGCTCCATGGCCGCCTTGGCCACGGCCTGCATGTCGACGCCCGCCGCGCGGCAGATCTCGAAGGTGCGCGCGTTGACCACGTGGGCGGCCGGCGCCCGCTGGGGTCCGGCGCGGCGTTCGACCACCAGGGTCTCGATGCCCTGCCGTTCCAGGAGCAGCGACGCCATGCTGCCGGCCGGGCCGGCGCCGACGATCAGGACGGGAACCTCACGCATCGACATCGCTCGCCTCGTCGCAGGGGTGGGGCGCCGGCCGGCCGCCGGCCTCGCCGATCGGGAAGAGCTGGGTGCCGAGCCCGTCGATGCGCGCGCGCACCCGGTCGCCGGGCGCCAGGTAGCGGGTGCCGCCCTCGGCCACCCGGGTCTTCTCCTCCACCAGGAACTGCTGGAACGGGCTGCGCAGGCGCAGCAGGCCGCGCAGCGTCACGCCGACCGGCGAGGGCGCGTTCAGCGCGACGCCTTCCGGGGTTCCGGTCTGCACGATGCTGCCGGCCGGGAGCACCGGCTGCTCCTCGCCGACCGCCAGCGGATAGAAGCGCTCCGGACCCCCGTCGCGGGAGAACGTCATGGAAGAGCGCCGTCCGTGCTCCTCGATCCAGCTGCCGATGCGGGCCACCAGCTCGGCGGGCCCGAGGATCATGCGGGTGGTGTCCGAGTCCTGGCGCGGCTCCGGCTCGTCGTTCACGAACAGGCGCAGCCCGAGCCCGTCGGCGCCGCAGGCGGCCGCCGCCGCGAACAGCTCGCTGCCGCGCACCATCCACGGACCGGCGGGGAAGAAGCCGGGCCAGCCCTTGCCCTGGGAGAAGCCGGTGCCCGGTCCGGTGAGCGCTGCGTGGCGCACGATCGCTTCGCGGTCGGACACGTCGTTGGACAGGAAAAAGGCGCTCTTCGCCAGCAGCTCCTCCCGCCTCGGCGGATCGAAGGGATCGACCTCCTCCAGCAGCACGAAGGCCAGCTCCACCTCGTAGTCGAGCAGGGTGACGCCGGCGGGCGCGTGCACCGGAGCGTAGGGCCGGGTGGGCGAGGCCGGCTTCGGGAACAGGAAGACGTCGCCGCCGCCCGCTTCCTCGGCGTGGGCGGCGTAGTTCAGGCCGGTCGAGACGATCACGCGGATCTCCGCGTCGAGCGCGCTCTCGGGAAGGTCCACCACGGCGCACACCCGGTCGTCGTCGACCGGGAAGGGCGCGCCGTCGGATCGCGCCGCGCGGGCGAAGACGTCGGCCAGCGGTGTCGCGGCCGGGGCCACGGTCGCGGCGCGGGTCACCCGACCCTCCCGCTGCTCGACCACCCGCGCGTAGACGACCCGCCCCTGCGGATCGAGCACGCGGGCGATGCGCGTGAGGTCGGCCTGTGCGAGGCAGGCGTCCAGCTCACCGGCCGTCGCCCCGCCGGCACAGGCCAGTGCGAGCAGCCCCATCAATCGCTTCATGTGCGTCTCCTTCCCAGCGTCTCCAGGGTCTCGACCGCGATCGCGTCCGCCTCGTCGACCGGCAGGCCCAGCATGCGCAGGGCCAGGGCCAGGAAGCGCGCCTGCTCCTTCGGACGCGCGGCCGCGTCGCCCCGCGCGCGCAGCCAGCCGAGTCCGGCGCCCGCCAGCATGGCCAGCACTGCGTCCACGTCGTCGACGGCGAAGCGTCCCGCGCGCCGGCCGCGCGCCAGGTCGCGGCGCGCGCGCGGTCCCAGGGCGGCGGGCAGGTCGACGGCGTCCGGGTTCTGGAGCAGGAAGCCGCCCAGGGCGGGATCCTCCAGGCAGGTGCGCAGGGTCGAGAGCAGCGACGCGGCGACCACCCGGGCCGGGTCCGACTCGCGCTGCGCCAGGTCCCGGTCGAGGGCCGCTCCCATCTCCTCCAGCACCGCCTCGGCGACGCAGCGCTGGATGTCCTCCCGGGACTCGAAGTGGTTGTAGAAGCTGCCCTTGGCGACGTCGGCGGCGTCGGTGATCTGCTGGATGGTGGTCGCCTCGGCGCCCTGCTCGGCGAACACGCGGCGGGCGGCCTCGACCAGGGCGGTGCGCGTGCGGGCGCGGCGACGGTCGCTGCGGCTGGCGACAGTGGGGGGCATCGCCGGGCAGTCTGGCTTGTTTGAACTATCTAGTCAATAGTGACCAAAAAGTCATTTCGAATGGGGTCATTCCGAGTAGTCCACGTAGATCGGCGACGACCAGGCCCGGGGCTCGCCCTCGGACAGGCAGTCGTCCGCGGCCGGCGTGTTGGCCCCGCACGGATCGATCGCCACGCACTCGCCGGCGTCGTCGAAGCTGCAGCCCAGCGGGTTCGAGCCGTGGATCAGGGCGTCGGGCGCCTCGATGGCGCGCACGTAGTAGACGGTGTCGCGCCCGGCGGCCGCGAAGTCCGGATCGGCGAACTCGAGCACGCAGCCCAGGCCGTCGGCCGGGCAGGGGAAGACGCGCCACGGGTCCTCCACCAGTCCTTCGAGCGGCTCGTCCGGGTGCTGCTGGGGCGTGATGCGGACCACCTCGATGCGCGTGAGGGGGCGGCGGCCGTCGCCCGGGTGGTGGCACTCGTCGCGACACAGGTGGTGCAGGCGCTCCGGGCCGAGGGCGGCGACGGTCTCGTCCGGGCAGCCCGGCTTCTGCTCGAACGATCCGGCCGCGCGCACCCGGAAGCGCGGCAGCGTGCTGCGCCGCACGCTCCCGCCCATGGGCACGTCGCCCGCCGGGTCGATCAGGTCGAACCAGAGCAGCGTGCGGCGGCCGCTGGTGGCGTACACCTCCTTGCGTTCCAGCGCATCCCAGATGGCGCCCCGGTCGCGGCCGCGGCTGTGGACGGCCACCAGTCCGCCGGTGGTGAAGTAGGCGGAGGCGCGCTCGATCTCGAACAGCTGGAGCGGGCTCTCGCCGCGGGCGACGAAGGGCACCGACTCGGTCACCGGCTCGCCCTCCTCGACCGGCGTGCCGAAGCCGGGCGGCGCCCGGTTCGCGTCGCTGGCGCCGCGTCCGTCGCTCATCTCGCCGCGGGCGAACTCCTTGTAGCCGGTACCGGGGCGTGCCGTGTGCGTGTCGCTCGACACGAGGAAGCCGAAGTCGAAGCGCTTCGGGTTCTCCGGGTCGGCGAAGTCGCGGATCGCCAGCATGTACTGCACGCTCGAGCGCGGCCGGTAGTTGAAGGCCGGCTGGAACATGTCGGGGGCCTGGCCCGCGTCGAGCCAGTCTTCCGTGGGCTGGCCGGGCAGGGTGCGCCAGCCGGCCTGGAAGGCGTCGACGTAGTTCTGGCGCGCGTCGGCGGCGCGGCGCGCGCAGGTGGCGGCGTCCAGGTCCGCCGCCAGGCAGCTGGCCTCGACCAGCTCGCCGGCGCGCCAGCAGCTCGGCAGGTAGCCGTCGCGCGGCTCGCTGCAGCGGTAGCCGCCGTCCTCGCCGACCTCCACCTCGCGCCAGCGCGGAAGCTGCTCCGAGTTGCCGTGGCCCGAGTAGATCTCGACGAGGGTCTGCCGGTCCGGGTCGTGACCCGGAAGCTGCTTGCGCCAGTCGGATCCGGCGGGCGTGTAGATGCCCCAGGCCGTGCCGTGGGGGACGACCAGCGCGGGCAGCCCCCAGTCGTCGAGCTTGGCGAAGAGCGTCTCCGGGTCGGCGGCGCTCTCGCGGCAGTCCTCGGGAAGTTCGCGCACCGGAACGCCGTCCGGGCAGGCGTCCAGCGAGCGCCACTCGCCCATGAAGCGGGCCCAGTCGTGTCCGCGCTCGCCGTTGAGCGCGACCATCGCCAGGCGCTGCAGCACGCCGGGCAGCCGGATGTTCCGCGTGGCCGGCGACAGCGCGCCGATGGGTCGCGTCGGCACCCGCTCCGGGTCGGTCTCCAGCAGCACGACGTTCTTGTGGCCGTAGTGGTTCTCGGGGGTCGTGCCGATGTGGCTCCACTCCCAGCCCAGGTAGGTCACCAGGTCCGGATCGGCGGGATCGCCGGCCACGTCGTTGCACTGGCGCACCGCGTCGATCGTCTCGTCCCACAGGCGCGGCGTCAGGTTCTCGGCGTGGTCGTTGATCGACCAGAAGTCGAGGTTCGAGCAGAAGCGCGCGAAGTCGCAGGCGTCGGCCGGCGGATGGCTGCCCGGTCCGCCGGCCATGGGCAGGTTCATCATGAACGAGTCGAAGCTGAAGGTGGTGTGCACGTGGAAGTCGCCGAACAGGATCTGCTTCGACGCGTCGGCGCCGAGGGCCGCGATGCCCTGCTGCTGCTGCGCGGCGATCGCGTCGCGCACGCTGGCGGGGCGGCGCTCCGCCAGCGCCGTGCCCGCCACCTCGTCGTCGCCGAACCAGCCCGCCGCGACCGCATGGGCCAGCGCGGCGAGCAGCACTCCCAGGATCGCCACGGCACCGAAGATCCGCATGGCGCCCTCAGGCTTCCGGGCTGCACTGCACCAGGACCTGGTGCGCGAGTCCCGCGTCCCGATGCACCGCGCAGGCCTGGTAGTCCTCGCTCGCGACCATCTCGAGGAAGGCGGACTTCGACGGATACTCGACCACCGCCACCGCGTCCCACGGCAGGTCGCCGTCGCCGATCACCTGCCGCTTCGCCGGGGCGGCCCAGACGATCCTCGCGCCGATCCGCGCGAAGATGGGCTGGAGCCCGGCACCGTACAGGCCGTAGGCCTCGGCGCCGCTGAGGCTCGTCTCGCGGCCGTCGGCGTACTCGGCGCGCTCCTTGAACTTCAACAGGTTCAGCATGTGGATGCGCCCCTCGGAGGCATCCTGCGCGAGCGCCTCGATCTGGTCGGGGCGGGGACTGGCGGTGGGCACGGCGACTCCTCTCTGGTCCTGCCGGAATGATCTGGCAGACAGAGTGTCACAACCACCGGCGGATCCGCTACCCCCGGACGGCCACCATCATCACCGCGAAGATCTCCGACACGAACCGGCCCGGACCGGTCAGCCCGGCTCGGCGGGCCGGAACAGCACGATGTACACGAACATCAGGCCGGCGGCGTACAGGTAGACCAGCAGCCCGAACAGGTAGGCCAGGAAGCCGGGCGTCCAGAGCCAGCCGCCCGCGTTGAGGAGCTGCGCCGCGAGGTTCGCGAAGGAGGGGAGCGTCACCAGGACGGCGGGCCACAGCGACTCCACGCCGAGAGCGCTGCGCAGGTCGCGGAAGACGTAGTTGGCGAGGGCCGAGTTCAGCATCCAGGCAAAGAGCATGACGCCGCTGGCCCGCGACCAGAGCGCCGCTCCCTCGTACCCCAGCAGCGCGACGGCGATGGGTGCGAAGGCCAGCAGCAGCGCCGCGAAGGCGGTGGCGAACAGGTTGATGAAGCGCAGGGCGTCGATCCGGTCCAGACCCCCGCGCTGGAGGAAGGCCGCGATCACGCCGGAGAAGCCGGCGATCCCGACGGCGATCTCCCCGATCGTCAGCAGCTCGTCGCGCCCCTCCACCGCGCCAGCCTATCACTGTGGGAGGCTATTCGGGCGGCAGCAGCACCTTGTCGATCACGTGCACCATGCCGTTCGAGGCCGGGATCGAGGCCACCACCGTGGCGTCGTTCACCATCAGCGTCTCGCCGTCGCGGTACACGGTGGTCTTCTTGCCGTTCGCCATGCCCAGCGTCTGGCCGTCGCGCAGGCCGTCGGCCTCCAGCGCGGAGGTGGTGACGTGGTACTGGAGCACCCGGCGCAGCTGGTCCGCGTTCTCGGGCTCGAGCAGCGTCGCGACGGTTCCGTCGGGAAGCGCGTCGAAGGCGGCGTTGGTCGGCGCGAAGACGGTGAGCGGACCCGACGCCGCGACCGACGTCACGTAGTCCGCCGCCTCCAGGGCCGCCACCAGCGTGGTGTGGTCCTGCGAGCCGCTGGCGATGCTCACGATGTTGTCCGGATGCAGCGGCGGCAGGTTCGAGGCCGGCTCGGCCGTCGTCCTCGCGGCCGGCGCGGCTTCCGGCGTCGCGTCGCCCCGATCGCACGCGACCACCAGCATGGCCAGGCTGAAGACCAGGATCCATCGAACGGTCATGATGCCCTCCCGGGAATTCCTCGAGACCTGCGCTGGTCGGAGAGCAGTGCAATCGCAGTGCCAGCGTCCGGTGTCCGCCGGGGCGCGCCGGGGCGGCCTGCGGCCGATCGGAGCGGCGTCCGGTGCGTCGTCCCGCCCCTCCGGCCCGGGGCGCCCTGGTCCACGCGAAGCCGGGGGCGGGAGCCGACTAGCGGGTCCCGGCGGTCTGCGTCTCCTGCTCGAAGTCCGGGTTCTTCCAGCCGGGCGGCGCCTGCAGGTCCTCGGGCGGCATCAGCCGCGAGACGTAGTCGAGCACGGCGTGGGTCTGGCGATCGTCGAAGCGCTCGATCTGCGTGACCATCTCCGGGTTGGCGTTGCGGCGCTTGCCGTCGCGGATCGCCTCGAACTGGCGCACCAGGTAGCGGTAGTTCTGGGCCTGGATGCGCGGGACGAAGGCGTCGTTGTCGCCTTCGCCGTTGGCGCCGTGGCAGCTCACGCAGTTCTCCTGGTAGAGGCGCTCGCCCAGCTCGAGGTCGTCGCCGGGACCCTTGGTGCCCGTGACCGAGATCTCCAGCGTGTCGATGTAGCCGGCCACGTCGGCCACCGCCTGGGGTCCGCCGATGGTCTTCACCGACGCGTACGGGAACATCAGCACGTTGTCCCGGTTGCCGGCGCGGATGTCGGCCAGCTGCTTGATCACGACCTTGCGGTGCTGGCCGGCGATCTGCGGAACCGATCCGCTGTCGAGGCCCCAGCCCTCGGGCGTGTGGCAGCCGGCGCAGCTCCGGTAGATCTCGAGGCCCTTCGCGACGTCGGGCGCCAGGCCCAGCGCCACCTCGGTCTCACGCGCGGCGCGCGCCGCCAGCTCCTCCGCCGTCGGACCCCGCTTCACCCGCGCCACCTCGACCTCCTTCGAGGAGATCTTCAGCACGTAGAAGCAGTAGCGGAGGCTGCGCTCGGCGCGGGCCTGCTGGCCGCTGTAGTAGAGCCGGACGGCGATGTTGCGCCGCGCGCGGCACGACTCGATCGCCTCGTCGATCACGCCCGAGGGGTTCTGCACGAGCGCCTTGTCGATCTTGTCGACGGCCGCGTCGAAGTCGAAGGCGTCTGCGAAGAGCGGCGACGCCAGCAGCAGCAGGGTGCAGAGCAGCGCCGCCCGGAGAGCGCCGCGGTGGGTGGGACGTGTCTTCGTCAAGGGAGGCTCCTCGTGTCGTCGTCGGTCAGGCCGCGTCGTCGTCGTCGCCGCCCGGTCGGTCAGGCCACGTCGTCGTCGCCCGGGTCGGCGCCGTGGTCGCGTCGCAGGTGCTCGGCGAACTCGGCGCATGCGTCGGTGGTGGTGAAGATGCCCGCGAGCTTCCCCTCCCGGGTGACCAGCGCGCAGCCGATGTGCTGCTCCGCCATCTCCTGGAGGACGCGGTCGAGCGCTGTCGTCGTCGGCACCACGTAGGCGTCGCGCACCATCACGTCCTCGACGAACAGCTCGTCCTTGGGCGGCATGCCGAGCGACGGGTCGAGGGCGCGCTTCAGGTCCCGGTCGGTGAGCACGCCCACCAGGCGGCCGTCGTGGGAGACGGGCAGGTGGCGGATCTCGTGCTCCTGCATGCGCCGCCGTGCCAGGCGCAGCGGCGCGTCCGAGTCCACCGACCAGGGGAAGGGCGTCATCACGGTCTGGATCGTCGGGATCTTCTTCACGCCCCTGCCAGGGTGCAAGCGCCATTCCCAAGCCGGGGCGACCCGCGGAGCCCCGTCGCCCGCCGGAGGCGTTGCAACACGCCCCGTACCCGGGGGCCCTGTCCCAGCCTGCCCCGTCGACGTGGGGCGCACCGCGGTGCCCGCGGCTGTGGGATGATCCGGCCGTGGCCGGGCCGGTGGGCAGCGTCGAGACCGAGGTGGCGATCGTGGGCGGAGGTCCGGTGGGCCTGTGCCTGGCGGTCGAGCTGGGGGCGCGCGGCGTCCCCTGCGCGGTGCTCGAGCGCAGCGAGCGCGGCGCCCCCGCCTTCCCGACCGCCAACCACATCGGCGTGCGCAGCATGGAGCACCTGCGTCGGCTGGGGCTGGCCGGCGAGGTCGCCGACGCGTTCCGACCCCGCTGGGGCGGCGAACGGGGTGGGGACTGGGTGGCGGTGTGCTTCCTGGGCGGACCGGAGGTGGCGCGGGTCGAGGACGCCCTGGCCGGCTCGCGTCCGCGCAGCGACTCGCCCGAGCGCGAGGTCTGGGCGCCGAAGCCCTGCTTCGATCCCGTTCTCGCGCGCGCGGCCGAGGCCGCTCCGGGCGTGCGCATCCTCCACGGGCTGCGCGTGACGTCGGCCGAGACGCAGGAGGGACGGGTGCGCGGTCGCGCCCGCGACGCCGACGGTGGCGAGGTCGACATCGACGCGGCCTGGCTGGTCGCCTGCGACGGGGCCGGCAGCACCGTCCGCCGGGCCTGCGGCATCGAGCAGGTGGGTCCGCCGCCGCTGCCCGTGGTCGTCCACTCGGCCTTCTTCCGCTCGCGACGACTGGCCGACCTGGCTCCCGAAGGCGGCGTGCAGGTCTCGATCCTCGGCACGCCCGAGGGGCCCACGCCGACCCCGTTCGGCGCGGGGCTGATGGTGTCGGTCGACGGCCACGACCTGTGGCGGCTGCACGGTCCCGGTCTCGACGCGGACGATCCGGCGAAGAGCCGGGCGCGCCTGCGCGAGCTGGGCGCCGACGACGCGGAGATCCTGGCGATGAGCGCCTGGACGCCGGCGCAGGCATTGAGCACCCGCTACCGCAGCGGCCGCATCTTCCTGGCCGGCGACGCCGCCCACGCCGTGACGCCGTTCGGGGGACTCGGCGTGAACACCGGCATGGCCGACGCCTTCGACCTGGGCTGGAAGCTGGCGGCCACGCGCGAGGGCTGGGGCGGTCCGCGGCTGCTGGGCGAGAGCTACGCGTACGAGCGCCGTCTCGCCGCCCTCGACCTGCTCCGCTACCAGGGCGTCGTGTTCCAGGGCGACGACGCGGTGCGCCTCGGTCCGCCGCTTCCCCTCTACACCCCGCCGGACGCCTCGCTGTGGGCACCGGGCTCCGACGGCGACGCGGCCCGCCGCGCCTACGGCGAGGGCCTGGTGGCGTCGCGCGGCGACGAGTACGAGAAGCCGGCGATCGACCTGGGCTACCGCTACGACGGCTCGCCGATCGTGTGCGACGACGGCTCGCCCGCGCCCGATCGCAGCGACGCCCGTGTCTACCGGCAGACGGCGCGGCCCGGCGGGCGGGCGCCCCACGTCGCCCTGGGCAAGGGTCGCTCGACACTCGACCTGTTCGGCGCGGGCTTCACCCTGCTGCGCACCGATGCCGCCGTCGACGTCGGACCGCTCGAAGACGCCGCCCGCCGCGTCGGCCTGCCGCTGCGCGTGGAGACGGTCCCGGAGGCGGCGGACGCCTACGAGCGTGCACTCACCCTGGTGCGCCCGGACGGCTTCGTCGCCTGGCGCGGCGCGGCTCCGCCGGCGGACGCGGCGGCGGTCGTCGACCGGGTGCGCGGGGCCGGCTAGCGGGCGCGTTCCCCCACCAGCCGGTGGACGGTGCGGCGGCCGCCGGCGGGTCCGGGGACCGAGACGATCTCCAGCACGTAGTCGTCGGCGAAGAAGTAGCGGATCTTCAGCTCGCCCCAGTTGGCGAGCTCCACCGGGTAGGCGATGGGCTCGCCGCGGGCGCGGCGCGCCGCGAGGTCGCGGGCCAGGCGCTCGACCGGCGTCACCGTGTCGGTGAAGCGCAGCGGCAGGGCCACGCGCAGGCCGGCCACCGAGACCAGGCAGGCGACCGCCAGCGCGACCAGCGCCCCGCGGCGCCGACCGCGGAGGCGATGCACGAGCAGCGCGGCGCCCGCGGCTGCGAGCAGCGCCCACGGCCAGCCCTCCGCCGGCAGCAGTCCGCCGAAGCTCACGGCCTCGCGCAGCTGGGTGGCGCGCGTCGCGAACGGGTTCAGGTCGAAGTCGACGCGCCACCCGGGAAGCGTGACCAGGCAGGCGGCCGTCGCCGGAAGCGCCCAGCCGGCGAAGGGCTCGGCCGCCTCCACCCGGTCGGCCAGCCAGCGCGCCACGCCGACGGCCAGCAGGCCGTAGAGCGGACCCACGTACCAGGGCTGGCGCAGGGCCACCAGGGCGAAGTAGGTGAGCACGACGCCGACGTACAGCACGACCAGGCGCGCGGTCGCGTCGTGCCGGCGCAGCAGGGCCAGCACGCCCAGCGGGTAGAGCAGCGACCAGGGGAAGCCCCCCCAGAGCAGGGTCAGCAGGTAGTAGCCGGTGTTCGACAGCGGGCCCGCGTGGGGCAGGGCGCCGCCGCCGGCCTGCACCCACATCTTGGCGAGCGTCTCCACGAAGCCGTCCCAGTGCCAGACCAGCTGGGCGACGTGCCAGGCGGCGCCCAGCGGCAGCACCCACAGGGCGTGGAGCGTCCAGTCGCGCAGGCGCGAGCGCCGGTCCGGGGTGAGGGCGAACCAGAGCGCCTCCACCGCCAGCGGGATCAGCAGCAGCGCCGCCTTCAGCGTGAGCATCGCCACCAGCAGCAGGTGGTGGGGCACGAAGCTGCGGCCGTCGTTCGCGGCGCGCAGGAAGGTGAGAGCGGTGAGCGTGGTGACGCAGGGCACCAGCGGCTCCATCTCGCCGGTGCGACCCGAGTGGAGGTAGACGAACTGGAAGCTGGTCCAGTGGATCACGCCGGCCAGCAGGGCGAAGCGCCGGTCGACCAGCCGACACGCCAGCGCGTAGGTGGCCAGTACCGCCAGCGTGGCGAAGACGGCCGACACCAGGCGCATGCTCCAGTAGCCGTCGCCCAGCGCCGCGATCGCGCCCGCCTTCAGCCAGAAGAAGAGCGGGGCGTGGGTGAAGGTGTCGTAGAGGCGGTGCTCGCCGGCGAACTCCAGCCGCCACACGTCGCCGCTCTCGACCATGCGCCGCGCGACGGCGTGGTAGAAGCCCTCGTCGCCGTCCACCAGCCCGTAGCTTCCCAGGTCGAGGAAGACCAGCGGGACCGAGAGCGCCGCGAGCACGGCCAGGGCCAGGGCATGCGACGGTTCGCGAAGCGGGCGCGGCACCCGGATGGCGGGATCAGCCCATCTTCATGTCGAAGAAGCAGAGCTTGTTGCCGTCGAGGTCGCGGACGTAGGCGCCGTAGAAGACCGGCAGGCGCTCGCCGGGCGGACCCTCGTCGGTGGCGCCCAGCTCGATCGCCCTGGCGTAGAGCTTGTCGACGCCCTCGCGGTCGCCGCCGGGGATGGCCAGCATGTTGCCGTTGCCCGGATCGTGGGGCTTCTCGTCGTAGGGAATGCAGACGGCGATCATCGCCTGGTCCATGGCGGTGCCGTAGAACTTGATGCGGTCGGTGCCGAACAGCTGCTTCGCGCCGATCTCCGCCAGCAGGGCGTCGTAGAAGGCGAGGGCGCGGTCCATGTCCTGGGTGCCGATGGTGGCGTAGCCGAGCATGACGGAACTCCTGTGGGCGCGCGCTGGGCGCGCGGTGGATCGGCAGGGTAACCCCTCAACGCCCGGGGCGCGCGACTGCCGCGATCTCGTCGATCAGGGCGTCCCCGGCCATCAGCCGGGCGCAGCGCTCGCTGGTGTAGAGGCGTTCCCCGCCGAGGACGTCGCCTTCCGCGAACAGCACGCCCACCACCCGGTGCGACTCGACGGCGCCGTCCACCTCGACGTCGATCTCGTACTCCTGGGCGACGCTGCTCGCGCTCGCCCAGTCGCCGAGCAGCCGGACGCCGCGGGTGCGGGGCAGGAAGTGGGCGACCAGGTGCTCGTAGTAGCGGGCGACGCGCTCGCGCCCCTCCATGATCCAGCCCATGGGCTGCCACTCGTAGACCGGGTGGGGCACCAGGGTGTCGAGCGTGGCGTCGAGGTCTCCGGACACCTCGAGCCGTGCATGGCGCCGGGCCAGCTCGACCATCGACGCGACGTCCCATTCCGACATCGTTCCTCCCCCGCGCCGAAGGCGGCACGGCTTCGCGGGCTCTGCGATGATCGCAGATCCGCAGTCGACGGAGGACGCGAATGACGCGCGAGCTGGGAGCGGTGGTGGTGGGGACGGGCTTCGGCGTGCTGACCCACCTGCGGGCGTTGCGCGCGGCCGGCTTCGAGGTCCGGGCGCTGGTGGGCCGCCAGCCCGAGCGCACGCGCCAGCGGGCCCGCGACGCCGGGGTGCCCCACGGCCTGACCTCCCTCGCCGAAGCCATGGCGCTTCCGGGTGTGGACGCGGTGACGATCGCCACGCCGCCCCACACCCACGCCGAGCTGGTGCTCGAAGCCGTGCGGGCGGGGCGCCACGTCGTGTGCGAGAAGCCCTTCGCCCGCGACGCCGACGAGGCGCGCACCATGCTGGACGCCGCGCGGGCGGCGGGCGTGGTCCACCGGCTGGGCACCGAGTTCCGCTGGGCCACCGGCCAGGCGCTGGCCACCCGGGCGGTGCACGACGGCGTGATCGGCGAGCCGCGGGTCGCCACCTTCCTCTTCCAGGCGCCGGCGCTGGCGGATCCATCGGGCGAGGTTCCCGCCTGGTGGGGGCGGGCCGAAGAGGGCGGCGGCTGGCTCGGCGCCTACGCCAGCCACGTCATCGACCACATGCGCAGCATGCTCGGCGAGTTCGAGGGCGTGAGCGCGTCCCTGTCCCGCGTGTCCGATCGGGACTGGAGCGCCGAGGACACCTACACCGTCCACTTCCGTACCCGCAGCGGCGCCGAAGGCGTGCTGCAGAGCTCGGCCGGAGCCTGGGGACCGCCGGTCTTCTGCTCGCGGGTCGTCGGGTCCAGGGGCACGCTCTGGATCGAAGGCGACGCGGTGCGCGTGGCCGACGCCGCCGGCGCGCGGACCCTCGACCTGCCCGACGACCTGCGGCTGCCGCCGCCGGTTCCCCCGGACGCCTCGCTGCTGGTCACCGCCTACGACATGCTCCATTCCATGGGCATCGACCTGGCCCCCTACACCCGGTTGTTCGAGTGCTTCGCCGCCGGGATCCTTGGCGAGCCGGTGCCGCCGGATCCGGCGCCGGCGACCTTCGAGGACGGCCTGGCCGGGCAGCAGGTGCTGGACGCGATCCGGCGATCGTCGCGCGAGCACGTCTGGGTGGCGCTGCCGCGCTGAGGCCGGCCCGCGCGGGCGGGTCGATCGGCCCGTGGTCGCGCCCGGGCGGGTGCGTCTAGGCTCCCCGCGTGCCGATCCCCACGTTCCGACGACGCGCGTGGCGCGCCCCCGCCGGATCCGGGACTCTGTCGAGCCGGTGGTGCCGGCTTGAAGATCCTGTCCTGCGAAGACCACGACCTGCTGCGCGACGGGCTCCATCAGGTGCTCGAGGCGCTGCCGGGCAGTCCGACCCTGCTCGAGTCGGCGACGGCGGCCGAGGCCCTCGCGATCCTGGAGCGGGAGGGGGACGTCGCGCTGGTGCTGCTGGATCTGGGGCTTCCCGACGTGGACGGCCTGGACCTGCTCAGCCAGCTTCGCGAGCGCCATCCCGCCACCGGAGTGGCGGTCTTCTCGGGATCGACCCGGGCCAGCGACGTGCGCGCAGCGCTCGACCGGGGTGCGCAGGGCTACATCCCGAAGACCGCGAGCCGCGCCGAGCTGCTGTCGGCGCTCGAGCGGGTGCTGGCCGGCGAGGTCTTCGTGCCCGACGAGCTGCGGCGGGCCGCCGAGGCGATCGCGTCGACGCAGCTCACGCCCCGTCAGGCCGAGGTGGCGGAGCTGCTGGTGCGCGGCCTCACCAACCCGGAGATCGGCGAGCTGCTGGGCATTCACGTGGGCACGGTGAAGAAGAACGTCGAGGCCATCCTCGAGACGCTCGAGGTCAGCAACCGCACCGAGGCGGTGCTCGCCCTGGTGGAACGCGGGCTGGTGGCGCCGCCGCGCGACGGCAGCTGAGGGACCGGACCTGATGCGCAGGGTCGATCGCTTCGGCCTCGCCCTGCTGGCGCCCGTCTGGGCGCTGGCGCTGCTGCTCTCGTTCCTCTCGCTGGGCCGGAACGCCGTCGAGTCGCCGGTGCGCTTCGCGTCGGCGCCCGACGCCGAGGCGCTTCCGACCGTCGACGGCCTGCGCCGCTTCGCGATCGAGCGGCCGGGCGAGGACGCGCCGCGCGCGGGCGATCGGGTGCTGCGCATCGGCGAAGTGGACGCGCGCGGCGCCGGCGCGGTGCGCGCCACGTCGCTGGTCTGGTCGGAGATGGCCGGCGAGGGCGCGATCCGCCTCACGGTCGAGCGCGACGGACGCGTGCGCGAGGTCACCGGGCGCACGCCGCCCTCCATTCCGAAGTGGCCGCCGCTGGTGGTGTCGCTGGTGTTCGGCGCGGTCGGGGTGCTCTCGCTCCTGCGCTTTCCGGAGCTGCGCGTCGCCCAGCTCGCCTTTCCCTCCATGCTGGGCATGGCCCTCTACCTGGGCAGCCACTTCGGTACCACGCCGGCTGAGCTGCTCGCCTCGTTCTGGCTGCGGGCGGGGGCGTTGCTCTTCGTGCAGCCGGTGACCGTGCGCCTGATCCGCCACTTCCCGAACGGCCGGGAGGGCGCCCGCTGGGCGCGGGGCTGGCCGGTGCTGCTCGGCCTGAACGGCGTCTTCCTGGCCGACGCGACGCTGTTCGGCGCGCTTCCGCGGCCGCTGCTCGACCACGGCAGCGAGCTGCTCACGGTCGTGGCGCCGGTGGTCTGCCTGGCCGTGGGTGCCGATCGCTACCGCGTCTCGAACCGCACCGACCGGCGCCGCTTCAAGTGGCTGCTGCTGGGCATGCTGGTGGCGAGCGTGCCCGCGCCCGTGGTGGCGCTGGCGTCGTCGGTGGATCCGGAGCTCGGCTGGTGGTTCCTGCCGGGACAGCTCGCACAGCTCGCCGTGCCCGTGGCGCTGTGGATCGCCATCGCGCGCCACCAGCTATTCGACATCGACCGCATGCTGAACGCCGCCGCCGTCTTCGTCTCCGTGTCGCTGCTGGTGGGCTACGTGGCCGTGTCGCGCGGACCGGCCGCGGTCGCCGGCCTGAGCGAGCAGGCCGGCGTCACCGCCAGCACCGCCACGGCGCTGCTCGTCGCGCTGGCGCTGGCGGTCGCGCTTCCCGTCGCGGTGTTCGCCCGGCGCCGGCTCGATGCCTGGACCCTGCGTGAGCGCCGCGCGCGCGAGCAGGGGGCGCGGGCGCTGCTCGCCGAGATCGCGCGGGCGGACAAGCTTCGGGAGATCGGCGCGGCGGTCGTGTCGGGCGTCACCCGGGTCTGGAACGCGCGGTCGGCGGCGCTGGTGGTCGAGGTGGATGGCGTGGCGACGCCGGTCGCCCGCGCCGGCGAGGCGACGGAGGGCCAGGAGCTGTCGTTTCGCATCGGCGGCACCGGCGTGGAGGGCGCCGTGCTGGTGGGACCGAACCGCAGCGGCGACGTCTACGACGCCCAGGATCGCGCCCTGCTCGAGCTGGTGGCCGAGCGCGTGGGCTCGGCGCTGCTGCGCCTCGAGCAGCGCGAGCTGCTGAAGGCCGCTCGTGCGCTCAACCGGGACCTCTCCGCCGGCAAGAGCCGCGCCGAGCAGGAGAGCCAGCGCAAGAGCGCGTTGCTGGCGACCGCCACCCACGACCTGCGCCAGCCCCTCCAGGCGCTGCGGCTGTTCCTCGGCACGCTCGACGGACGCGCCGGCGCCGACGAGGACCGCGAGCTGATCCGCAAGGCGCAGCTCTCCGCCATCGCCATGCAGCAGCGCTTCGAGGCCCTGCTCGACGACACCCGGCTCGACGCGGGTGCCGTGCGCGCCCAGCTCCAGACGGTCGACCTCGCCGGGCTCTTCGCCGAGCTCGAGGGCTTCCTCGAGCCGCTGGCCCGGGAGAAGGGCCTGGCCCTCGAGGTCGCGGCGGGCGGGCTGGCGGTGCGCAGCGATCCGGCGCTGCTGCGGTCGATCCTCCAGAACCTGCTGACCAATGCGCTGCGCTACACGGACGCGGGCACGGTGCGCGTCGCCGCCGTCGAGAAGCCGGACGGCGTGGGCATCGAGGTCCGCGACAGCGGTCGCGGCATGGACGAGGAGGAGCTGCGCCGCATGTTCGAGGCGGGCGCCCGCGGTCGCAGCGCCGACGGCGACGCCCAGGGCAGCGGGCTCGGTCTCTCGATCGTGTCGCGGCTGTGCGATCTGCTGGGACACGCGGTGGAGGTGCGAAGCCGTGCGGGGCAGGGCACCACGGTGACCGTGCGGGCCGGATCGGCCCGGGTGGGCGTCGCGTCTTCGGACGCACCGGGCGACGGCGCGGCGAGCGGCGCGCGCGTCGTGGTGATCGACGACGACCCGGAGACCCGCGAGGGGATCGAGGCACTGCTGCGCAGCTGGGGCGTGGAGGTGGCGTCGGGCGCGAGTGCGCAGGATCTCCTGGCGGCGTCGCCCGGCTTCGCGCCGGACGCGGCGCTGCTCGACTACCGGCTCGCCGACGGAACCGGCCTGGAGGCGCTCGACGCCCTCGAGGCGGCCTGGGGTCCGCTCGCGGCGGCGGTGCTCACCGGCGAGACCGACCCGGCGGTCGCCGAGCGGGTGCGCCGGCGCGGACTGCCGCTGCTGCGCAAGCCGGCCGCGCCCGTGCAGATCCGCGCCGTGCTGACGAGCCTGCTCGGTCGCTAGGCCTTCCGGCTCTGCATGCCCGTGCGGCTGTTCAGGAAGAAGAAGCGTCCGGGCGCGCGCACGATCAGGTGGTGCCAGCGGCCCCGCGGCACCACCAGGGCGTGACCGGCCTCCAGCGACACGGTCTCGCGTCCGTCCTCGCCGTCGATCACCACGTCGATGGCGCCCTCCAGCAGGAACAGCAGCTCGTCGGCCTGCGGGTGCACCTCCTGGAGCGAGGAGTGGAGGTCGTCCCCGGTCTCGAAGGCGAACACGCCGGCGACGCGGTCGTAGGTGCGTTCCGCGATGCTCTCGCGGAAGAAGCCGGGGCCCACCTCGATCGGATCGAGGTCGCCGCCGTCGCGGACGTGGAGGAAGGTGCGCGTGAGATCCAGGGTGCGGGCCACGGCTAGCGGTGGTCCGCGTGGGTCTCGGCCCACTCGCTCTTCGGGTCGCCGGCGACGCGCGTGTGGACCATGACGCGGGGCTCGCCGTAGTCGTAGGGCCGCGCGCGGTGCAGCACGCAGCGGTTGTCCCACACGACCACGTCGCCCACCCGCCACTCGTGCTGCAGGACGCGCGGCGGCCGGCAGGCGAACTCCACCAGCTCGTCGAGCAGCCGCGCCGACTCCTGCTCCGACAGACCCGGAATGCCGTAGGCATGGCGCCCGACGTAGAGCGCCTTGCGGCCGGTCACCGGGTGGACCTTCACCAGCGGGCGAAGTGGCGCGCCCTCGCGGTGGAAGCCCGACAGTCCGCCGCTCTTCGCCTCGTGTCCGATCTTCGCCTGCGAGTGGTAGAGCGAGTGGAACGCCGAGAGCCCGGCGACGCGTTCGCGGGTGGCGTCGTCCAGCGCGTCCCAGGCGGCGCGCATGTCCGCCCACTCGGTCTGGCCGTCCTTCGACGGCACCACGTGGGCCGACAGCACCGAGGCCTTGGCCGACAGCGGCATGTAGGAGCTGTCGGTGTGCCAGCCCTCGTTGCCGCGCAGGATCTGCACGAACTCGTCGCTCGCGTCGGCGATGGCGCCGCCGGGCTTCACGTTCGAGATCGGCACCGCCTTCTGCTCGCGTCCCGGCGTCAGGATCTCGATCTCGCCGAAGCGCTCGGCGAAGGCCACCTGCTGCTCCGACGTGAGCCCCTGCTCCGGGAAGATCAGGACCGCGTGCTCGTGGAACGCGTCCTCCAGCGCCCGCCACGCGTCGTCCGCCAGCCGCGCCAGGTCGACGCCGGTGACGACGGCGCCCAGCGTGGCGTCGGTGGGGCGGACCGTCGGGGCCACGCCTACCACTTCTCCAGGGAGGTGCGCACGTCGACCTCGAAGCTCCAGGCGGTGCGCGGCTGGCGGTACAGGAAGGCGAAGGCGTCGACGATGCCCTCGATGCGGATCATGCCCTCCTCGCCGAGCTTCTCCGAGTACTCGGGCAGCAGCGTCATGACCTTCTCGCCGCGGATCGGACCGTCGACGACCACGTGGCCCACGTGGATGCCCTCGGGCCCGTACTCCTTGGCCATGGCCTGGGCCAGGTTGCGCAGCGCGCCCTTCGACGAATTGAAGGCTCCGAACATGGCCCGCCCGCGCAGCGACGCGCTGGCGCCGGTGAAGAGCAGCGTGCCGCCGCCCTTCGGCAGCATGCGCCGCACCGCCTCGCGCCCGAAGAGGAAGCCGCCGAAGCAGCACACCCGCCAGCTCTGCTCGAAGAAGTCGGCCTCCATGTCCACGATGCGTCCCGGCGTGTTGTTGCCCGCGTTGTAGACGGCCAGGTCGAGGGCGTCGCCGGCCGCGTCGAACAGCGCCCGGGTGTCCGACTCGCTCGTCGCGTCGGCCACCACCGGCTCGGCGCTGCCGCCCGCCTCGGCGATGGCGGCGACGACGGCGTCGAGCTTGTCCTTGCTGCGGCCGGCCACCAGCACGTGCAGCCCTTCGGCGGCGAAGCGGTGGCAGATCTGGGCGCCCAGGCCCCGGTCCGGGCCCACTCCGATCACGACGGCGGTCTTCCGGCTCATGCGGGCAGTGTACGCGGATCCCGCGGCAGCCGGCCGTGGGATGTGAAGTGGCTGCGCTGGCTCTCGACGGCCTCGTCGAGGCGCATGCGCTCCTCGATCGACAGCGACGCCAGGCGCGCCTCCAGCGAGGCCAGGTCGTGGAAGGGGCCGATCGCCGCCGGGATCTCCACCAGGCGCTTCATGTTCTCGAAGCTGTCGCGGGCGTTGGCCTCGGCGACGGGTCGGCACTCGGCCTCGTAGTGGTCGAGGCAGGCCGGGTCCGCCCCGGCCTCCACCCGGCCCAGCAGGTGGACCAGCGCGTCGACGTCGAGGATGCCCGTGTTCAGGCCGAGCCCGCCGGTGGGCGGGAAGCGGTGGGCGGCGTCGCCGGCCAGGAAGACGCGTCCTTCGCGGTAACGCTCGGCCACCTGCACGTGCGGCGACCACGCGTCGACCGAGACGATGCGCGGCGCCAGGTCGGCTCCCAGGGCGGCGTCGAGCCGGGCGGGGAGACCGGCCTCCTCGTCCTCGCGTCCGAAGCACGGGGTCATGAAGACGATCGAGCGGGCCGGGTCGTGCACGATCAGCGTGCCCGGCGACGCCGGGTTCATGATCCAGTAGAGCGGCCCCGCGCGTCCCGCCATGAGCGGCCGCAGGTCGGCGGAGAAGTGGACCATGAAGAAGCGGCCCTGCGGACCCTCGCCCAGCATTGGCACGCCGAGGGCGCGCCGGACCGGGCTGCCGGCGCCGTCGGCGGCGATCAGCCAGGCCGCCTCGACCGCCTGCTCGCTGCCGTCCGCGAGCCGCACCCGGGCGTGCACGCCCGCATCGTCCTGGGACAGGGCGGTCCACTCGGCGCCGCGCAGGATGCGCGCCTCGGGCTTCGCCCCGGCGTGTCGCAGCAGGATCGGCTCGAGCAGGTTCTGGGGACAGTTCGTCCACTCCAGGCCGTCGGTGCGGACGTCGAGGCGTCCCCCCTCGCTGCCGGCGAGGGTGGTGCACCAGGTGATGAAGTCGAGGTCCCGCAGCGGCGCGGCCTCGCGCACCTCGTCGCCCAGACCCAGGCGATCGAACACCGCCAGCGTGCGCGGGCGCAGCACGTGGGCCGCCGGCGCCCGGATCGTGTCCGTGCGCCGCTCGACCACCCGATGGTCGATGCCCTGCTGCGACAGCAGCAGCGAGGCCGTCAGGCCGACCGGTCCGCCGCCGACGACCAGGACGCGGGTGCGCAGCGGTGCGCGGGGGGAGCTCGTCACGCGACGGTGTCGGACGCGATGCGGGCCACGTCCGGCCAGGCGTCCTTGCCGTTGGTGCGCATCATCTCGACCGCCGGCGGCAGCAGCCAGGCCTCGATGGCGGTGTCGTAGCTCGGGCGGCGCTTCCAGCGATCGAACCAGTCGGCGACGCGGGGCCGGTCGGCGAAGAGCGGGTCCATGGCCAGGTGCTCGACGCGCAGCACGTAGGGCAGGAGGGTGGCGTCGGCGAGTCCGGCCGCCTCGCCCGAGAGCCAGGGCCTCGCCGCCAGGTCGCGCTCCATGGCGTCGAGCGTGTCGACGAAGACGCGCAGGGCCGCGCCGAACTCGGGGGCTTCCACGCCGTGCTCGATCACGCTGCGGCGGACGGCGCGGGCCTGCGGGTCCGGGATGCCGGCGATGTTGGCCTCGCGCACCTCCTCGGGCTGGGCGAGCAGCGCCAGGCGCGGCCCCAGGGCGAAGGTGACGATCGGCGCGGCCGGGTGCAGCACGTCGTCGGCGTGGGCGAGCCAGCGCTCGTCCCGGTAGCGGGCGAGGGCGTCGGCCGGGCGCAGCGGCGGATCCGGGAAGGCGTCGTCCAGGTAGCGGATGATCAGCGTCGACTCGACGAGCACGTGGCCGTCGTGCACGAGCGTCGGCACCACGTGCTTCGGGTTCAGCTTCACGTACTCCGGATCGTGCTGCTCACCGGTGATCAGGTTCACCTCGTGGGACGTGAACTCGAGCCCCTTCTCGGCGAGCACGAGGCGCACCTTCTGCGAGCAGGTCGAGAATCCGAAGTGGTAGAGCTCCATCAGGGGCCTCCTTCGACGTGGTCCGCGGCCGCCGCGGACAGGGGTTGGACGGGCTCGGGCGTGTCGCCGCAGACCAGGCCCTCGAGCGATCCCACGACCTCGCCGCCGCGGATCGGAACGCAGTCCGGCGGGAACTCCTGCACCAGCTCGACGCCGCGGGCCTCGGCGGCGGAGAGGAAGCGGTCGAGCTGGCGCATGCCGCCGTAGCGCGCCACGTCGTGGACCACGAGCAGCGTCCAGTCCCGGGACTCCACGTCGGCCAGCGCCGTCTCGGGCCAGCCCTGCGGATCCTCCCAGTCGCGCGGCACGCAGTCGAAGAGCACCGTCGTGTAGCCGCCGTCGCACAGGTAGCGGATCGCCGCCGGGCTGAAGGTGCGCTCGCACAGCACGCCGCCGCCCGCGTAGGGGCGGAACAGGCGGCGGTCGTTCAGCTCGCCCAGAACGGCGTCGTTCCCGCCGATCTCGCGCTCGATCACCTCCGGGTCGTCGGTGGTGCCCAGCTCGACGGTGTGGGTGAGCGTGTGGTTGCCGATCCAGTGCCCCTCGGCGCGTGCGCGCTCGAGGATGCGGCGGGCCTCGGGGCGTTCGGCGCGCAATGCCGGGTGCAGCCGGTTGCCGCGGCCGCACACGAAGAAGCTGGCACGGACGCCGTGGGCCGCGATCACGTCCAGGACGCCGGGCGTGCACGCGGGGTCGGGCCCGTTGTCGAAGCTCAGCGTCAGTCGCCTCACGATCGGGCGCCTTCCGGGTTCGGACCGCGGGTGGGAGGTCCGACCACCGGCAGGTCGCCCGACGGCGGCGGCGGCTCGAAGGCGTTGAGCACGCCCGACACCAGCTGGTAGAAGCCCACCAGCGTCACCAGCTCCACCAGCGCGCGTTCCCCCAGCGCCGAGCGCGCGCGCTCGAGGGTCTCGTCGTCGACCGCGCGGCGGTGCACCAGCGCCGCGGCCACGTCGTGGGCGGCGGCCTGGGCCGGATCGTCGAGGGCGGGCCGGCGCCCGTGGCCGATGGCGTCGATCGTCTCCTCGCCGACGCCCAGGCGCCGCGCCACCAGACCGTGCACCCACCACTCGAAGTCGGCGCCCCAGGCCTTCGCCACCACCAGCACGGCGATCTCCCGCGCCGCGTCGGGCAGCTCGGTCGCCGTGCGGAACGCCATGCCGGCCCGCTCCAGGTGGAGCCCCAGCTCGGGGGTGCGCAGCCAGGCGTCGAAGGGGCCGGCGAGGGTCTCGTCGTCGCGCTGGATGATGCGCCGGGCCGGACCGTGGCCGCGCGGGCTGTCGAGCACCGCGTCGTAGAGGCGCCGCTGCTCGGCGTCGAGCGCGGCCGGCTTCAGCGGATCGAGCCGCGGCGCGCTCATGCCTCGGCCGCCTGCTTTGCCGCGCCGTACGTGCGGCGGAAGATCTCCGCGTCCGCGACGCCCTCGCTGTGCCAGGCGTACACCTGCTTCGGGTCGAAGTCGTAGCCGTAGAAGTTCTTCGCGAAGTGGCCCTCGGCGAACCAGTCGTTGATCTCCTGGCGCGTCGCGAAGTTGTCGACGCCCAGCTCGACCTCGTTCCCGTCCGGGTCGTGGTAGTAGAGCGACGACTGGAAGCCGTGGTTCACGCAGTAGGTGGGCTCGATGCCCTGGTCGCGCAGGCGCGCGTAGCTCGCCATCAGGTCGCCGAGCGAGTCGAAGAGGTAGGCGAAGTGGGCGACGCCGGCGGCCTTCGGGTCCCGGTCGGTGGCGCTCGGGTCCGACGCGATCAGCACCCGGTGGTGCTCGTCGTCGAAGGTCAGGAACGCCAGGATCGGCGTCTCGAACATCGGCTCGGCGTTGAGCACCGTCTTGTACCAGGGCGCCATCTCGGCGAAGCGGGCGGTGCGCAGCACGATGTGGCCGAAGCGGGCAGGGCGCAGCGGCGAGTCCTGGTCGAACTCCGGAAGCCGGGGATTGTCCATGGGTCCTCCTGGCGGATCGGTTCACTGATCGAGTGACAAGCGAAAGTCTGGACCCTTCGATTTCGCTTGTCAAGTGAATAATCAGGATTCGGGGCCGGCCGCGGCCGAATGCCTTGCGGAACGGGGGCTTCGACCGGCGCGGCTATGCTGGCGCGCGTGACCTGGAACTGGCCCGCCGCGCTCGTCTACCTGGGCGTGCTGGTCGTGCTGACGCTGGCGGGGCGCTGGCTCGTGTTCCGCGTGCCCGCGCTCCAGCGCATGCGCGAGCTGAACGCCGAGGCCGATGCCCGCAAGATGGCCCGCCCGGGCTACCGCGACGCGGTGCGCCGGAACAACCGGGCCGGCCTGGCCACGAACCTCTTCTTCTACGTGGCCGTGCTGCCCTGGTGCCTCGACCTGGCGCCGCGTCCGCTCTGGCGCCACGCACTCGACACGGTCGCGGTGCTGATGGTCTTCGACCTCTTCTACTACGTCACGCACCGCTTCGTGTTCCACGGCAGGCTGCTGCGCAGGGTCCACGCCCTCCACCACCGGGCCCACACGCCCACCCACGCCGACGCGCTCTTCGTGCACCCGCTCGAGACGGCCATCGGCCTGGTGCTCTTCCTGGGATCGATCCCGCTGGTGGCCGCCCTCTCCGGGGCGCCGCTGTCGGCCTTCTCGATGGCGGTGGCGACCCTCGTCTTCACCCAGGTGAACATCGTGAACCACACCTTCGTCCACCTGCCGCGCTTCCCGTTCCGCGCCCTCGACTGGCACACCTCGATCCACACCGCGCACCACGTCGACATGAACCGCGGCAACTACGCCACGCTGACCATGCTCTACGACTGGCTGTTCGGGACGCTCGAGGAGCCGGTGCACCGCAGCACGCCCTGAGCGGTCGTCAGTCGATCTCTTCGATCTCCACGTTCCAGTCCGCCCCGTCGTCGGCGTCGAGGTCGGCGACCCGTGCCGCCGGCCGCAGCGAGGGATCGAGGGTCACGCCGATGCGGAAGAGGTCCCGCGCCGGAGTGCCGGCCAGCACCGCGACCGGCGGAAGCCCGCGCGCCCGCGCCAGCGCGACCAGACCGCGCTCGACGCCGCGCAGCGCCTTCGCGAGCGCGCGCGCTCCGGTCTCCGGCTCGACCAGGGGCAGCCGGTCGGCGACCGCCAGGGCGTTGGCCAGCACCGCGATCCCGGCCGCCACCTCGAGGGCGGGCCGCGGCCCGAGCCCGGCCAGCGCCCGTTCGAGCGGGGCGTCGTCGAGCGTGTCCGGCAGACGTCCGTCGGCCGGCTGCGCACCGGTGGCCGGTGCGTCCTCGACGGCCAGCGGCGCGTAGATCCGCATGGCGTGCTCGCGCTCCGGGAAGCCCAGGTCGGCCAGGCGTCCGCGCTGCCAGCGCGCGGCCATCTGCTCGTTCTCCTCGTCCCCTTCCGACAGGGCCGCCTGCACCAGACGCCAGTAGTGGGAGGGAGCGTGCTGCCGCGCGGCGGTCAGGATCTCGCGGATGCGCTCCTCGTCCTCGCCGCTGTGGGCCTCGTAGAAGACGAGGCCGTCGTCGGTGGCGCCGTCCACCCCGTCGCCGTCCATGCCCGCGATCGCGAAGCGTCCCATGGCCCGGAGCGCCAGCGCCCACACCTCCGGATCGAGCTCGTCGAAGGCCGCGACCAGGGTCTCCGGTCCGGCTTCGATCAGCGCGTCGATCCACTGGAGCAGCCGGCTCGGCGAGAGACGGAAGCCCTGCCAGCAGTCGAGGTCGACGGCGGCGACGCGCTGCTCCGGCGTGGCGAACCCGACCAGCCAGCCGTGCTCTTCGATGCCGGCTCCGCGTACCGTGGCCGTGAACGCGGCCTCGGGCAGCAGCGGCACGATCTCCTCGACGCGCTCCGACAGCTCCAGGAACGCCGCGCGCTGCGCTGGGGCCAGGTCGAGCAGCGCGTGGGCGATCGCCTCGGGCGCGTGGGCGCGGAGCTCGGCGCGCGCCTCCGGATCGTCGCTGCGACCCAGGCGGAGGAGCGTCCCGCCGTCGAGCGGTCGGCCCAGCGCGCGATCGCGTCCGGTCGTCTCGGCCAGGGAGTCGTCCTCCCGAAAGGGGGCACGGCAGGGAAGGAGGCGCGGCAGGGTATGGCCGAAACCGGATCGCGTCACGACTGAATCGCAGAACGCGACTCCGCTATACTTCGTGTCGTCGCACCGCTTCTGGTCACGCCGTCCGCGTATACTGGCCGCGAGGAGTGGCCATGGCCGAGACCCTTCCCCGACTGGCGGCGTCCGACGGAGCCGCTGCCATCCACACGGCGCTGGGCGAGGCGGGCGGCGGCGTCGTCGAGGGCGTGCTGGACGCGGACACGCTGCAGCGCTTCAACGCCGAGATCGACGAGCACCTGCTGTCGCGGCCCGAGGGCCGCCCGGTGCTGACCGAGGCGCACCGCTTCTTCTTCGGGGCGCAGACGCGTCACGTGGCCGGCGTGGCGGGCTGGTCGCGCGTGTTCGCCGAGGAGGTGCTCTGCCACCCGCTGCTGCTGGCCCTGGCCGACGCGGTGCTCCTGCCGAGCTGCGTGAACTACCGGCTCAACGTGGCCCACGTGCTGGATCGCGGTCCCGGATCGACCCAGCAGCTCCCACACCGCGACGAGGCCGTGTGGTGCCACATGCCGTCGCCCCACCCGGAGCTCCAGCTCGCCGCGATCCTGGCGCTCGAGGACTTCAGCGCCGGGAACGGAGCCACGCGGGTCGTGCCGGGCAGCCACCGCTGGCCGCGCGAGCGCCAGCCCGAGCCCGAAGAGCTGGTTGCGGCCGAGATGCCCGCCGGCTCGGCCGTCGTCTACCTGGGCTCGACGATCCACGGCGGCGGCGCGAACACCGGCGGCGGGCGTCGCCGCGGCATGCACATGAGCTTCTGCCTGGGCTGGCTGCGCACCGAGGAGAACAACTACCTGACCACGCCGCCGGACGTCGCGCGCCCGCTGCCCTTGCGCGCGCAGGAGCTGCTCGGCTATCGCGCCCACGACGCCCTGGCGGTCGGGGGCGGCTACCTGGGAACCGTCGACACGCGGGACCCCATCGACCTGCTCGCCTCCGGCGAGCTGTGAGGAGAAGCGAAGTGGATGCAGACGAGGTCGTGCGCGACTTCTGTGCGGCATGGGACCGCGCGGACCTGGACGCCATCATGGGCGCCTTCACCGAGGACGCCGTCTACCACAACATTCCGATGGCGCCCTGCAAGGGGAAGGAGGAGATCCGCCGCTTCATCGGCGGCATGTTCGCCGGCATGGTGAAGTCGGTGCACTTCGAGATCCTGAAGCAGCTGGTCGACGGCCGCACCGTGATGAACGAGCGCGTGGACACGCTGGTGATGGGCGACCGCGAGGTCGCGCTGCCGGTGTGCGGCGTCTTCGAGCTGACGGCGGACGGGAAGATCTCCGCCTGGCGCGACTACTTCGACGCGGCCCAGTTCGCGGGGCAGGGCGGGGACGCCTAGGGAATGTCTGCACGAGCCGACTGCTCGGACCATCCATCTGGGATGGCCTGAGCGAAGCCGCTTGGTGCCGACACTCCCCAGACGGCCACGGGCCCGCTGCAGCCGCCCGGCTTCGTGCAGCTCGCGCGCTGCGTCCCACTTCGGTGTCGAACTGGCTATCCTCCCGCGGCGCGCTGCCATCGGAGGTGAGCATGGACGCGACCGCCCCGGCCGAACGCGACCCCTTCTTCGACCTGGTGGAGGCGGAGGATCCCGCCCCGTTCCTGCACCGGCTGCGCGAGGAGGACCCGGTCCACTACGTGGAGCCGCTCGGCTTCTGGTTCGTGACGCGCCACGACGACGTGAAGCGCCTGTTCAACGATCCCGCCCACGCCAGCCAGAACCGCACCGAGTGGGAGCACTACGTGCCGGCGAAGGAGGGCAGCATGCTGCGCTGGCTGGAGGACCGGCGCAGCATGGGCGCCGACGATCCGGAGGCGCACCTGCGCTTCCGCGGCCTGTTCAATGGGGCGCTGACGCCGCGCGCGGTGCGCCGCATGGACGGTCAGATCCGCGAGGTCGTCGAGCAGTTCGCCGCGCCGCTGCGCGGTCGCCCGGGCGAGGTCCTCGACCTGATGGGCGACTTCACGAATCCCATTCCGAACGCGGTGATCTCCCGCATCTTCGGCGTGAACCCGGGCGACGACGACGTGCGCTTCCGCGAGCTGGCACAGCAGCTGATCCGCGGCTTCTTTCCGTTCGCACCGCCCGAGGCCGTCGAGGACGCGGACCGGGCCCTGGCCGAGATGGCGCCCTGGGTGCGCTCGATGGTGCAGGAGCGGCGCAGCAGCCCGGGCGAGGACCTGATCTCCGACATGCTGCGCGCCGAGGCGACCGACGCGATGCTCGAGGAGGACGACATCGTCGTGCTCGCCTCGATCCTGATCGGCGCCGGCAGCGAGACCACCAACCTGGGCGGCCAGGTCATGCTCCGAACGCTGCTCGAGCACCCGGAGCAGCTCGAGCGCGTGCGCGCCGACCGCTCGCTGGTTCCCAACGCGGTGAACGAGATCCTGCGCTTCGCCTTCGGCGGACCCGCCGGCATGATGCGCTACGCGGTGCGCGACTTCGAGCTGCGCGGCCGCCGGATCCGCAAGGGCCAGATGCTGATGCTGGCCCTGGGCGGCGCGAACCGGGATCCGGCCGTGTTCGAGGATCCGGACGTGCTCGACATCGATCGGGACTGCCGCGAGACCATGGTCTTCGGCCACGGACCCCACTACTGCCTGGGGGCGAACCTGGCCCGCCAGGAGATGGGCTGCATGCTGGACGCCGCCCTCGACATCTTGAACCCGGGGTCCAGATTGCGCGAAGACCGGATGGAGTTCACGCCCATGGGCCTGTTCAAGCGGCCCCTGAACCTCCCCATCGAGATCGGCCGGGTGTGAACCGCTTCACAGCGCCCCGCCAGCGGAGTTGACACCGTTCCCCGTAGCCGGGTAGGAGGGGTGTGAACGCGAGCGGGGAGTCCGGGATGAGCGACGCGATCGCCAACCTGCTGATGACGAGCGACCTCTTCCAGGGCCTCTCGCGGAAGGAGGTCTCGGCGCTGATCGGCGCGGGCCGGGTTCGCACCTACGAGCCCAAGGAGGTCGTCTTCCTGAAGGGCTCGCCGTCCGACGCCCTCTACCTGGTGGTCTCGGGGCGCATCGGCGTGATCTCCGGGGGGCCGGACGGGCACGTGCTCAACTACCGCAGCATCGAGAGCGGCGACATCCTGGGGGAGATCGGCGTGCTCGACGGCGGGGTGCGCTCCACCGCCGCCAGCGCCGAGCTGCGCACCGAGCTGCTGGTGATCCCGAAGAAGGCCTTCGAGCGCTTCCTCGACGACCACCCGACCGCCACCCGCGCGATCCTGGTGATCCTGGCGCGTCGCCTGCGCTCGACGTCGGGCCTGCTGGAGGACACGCTCTTCCTCGACGCCCTGCGGCGCGTCGCGCGACGCCTGCTGGAGGCGGCGGTCTCGAGCGGCGACCGCGCGCCGCGGGTCGATCTGACCCAGGAGGCGCTCGGTCAGCGCGCCGGGCTGTCGCGGGTCAGCGTGAACCACCAGCTCCAGAAGCTGAAGGAGCTGGGGCTGATCGAGATCGAGACGGGGCGGGTGCGCCTGAAGGATCCGGCCGGGCTCTCGGCCCTGGTCGACGGCCGGGACTGAGGCACAGCCGGCGTGTCCCAGGGTCCGCTGCTCGCCGACGAGGCCGCGCGCCACGTCGCCCGCCAGTACGACGCCTTCCAGACCGGGCTCGAGCGCATCGGCAAGGAGCGCAAGTACCTGAACTACGGGTACGCCGCTCCGGGCTGCCGGCGCTACGAGGACCGCCAGGCGGAGCTCTGCCGAAGGGTGTTCGAGCTCGCCGGGGTTGCGCCGGGCCACCGGGTCGTCGACGTGGGCTTCGGCAGCGGCGAGCAGGACCTGCTGTTCGCGCGCGAGGCCCGCTTCGCCCGCCTCGACGCCTTCAACATCTCCGCCGAGCAGGTTCGCTACGCGAACGATCAGGCCCGTCGCGCCGGGCTGGGGGAGCTGCTCCACTTCCACCGCGGACCGGCCGAGGACATGGCCGTGCTGGGCGACGCCAGCGTGGACCGCGTGCTGGCGGTCGAGTGCGCCTTCTACTTCGATCGCCCGCGCTTCTACCGCGAGGCCCACCGTGTGCTGGCGCCCGGCGGACGCCTCGCCCTGGCCGACATCGCCTTCGACGGACGCCTGGGCGAGCGGCTCGCGCGCAGGCCGGGGCTCGAGCGGGTGGGGACCTTCGCGGCGAACCGCCGCGCCTGGGAGGGCTGCTTCGAGACCCTGGAGGTGCGCGACATCCGCCGGGCGGTGCGGCCCGGCGCCCAGCAGACCGTCGGGCGCTGCCTGGGAAGCCTGCGCTACCGGCCGCCCCGCTCCGAGCTGGTCCACTGGCTGTCGATGGCGGCCTACACCCAGCTCGTGGTGCTGGGCCTGTGGACCGGCGTGCTCCGCTACGACCTGATCCTGCTGGAGAAGCCGGCCCGGTGACCGACGCGCGGCTCGAGCGACTGCACTGCCGCCGCTGCGGGCGCGCCTGCACGCCGGAAGACCGCTACTGCTCCGAGTGCGGCAGCCGCATTCCGCGCGCCTGCGACGACTGCGGCTTCCCGAACGCCCACGACGCGCGCTACTGCGTGCGCTGCGGCGCGGAGCAGTCAATCCCCCAGGACGAGCGCAAGTTCGTGACCGTGCTGTTCGCCGACATCGAGGGCTCGACGGCCATGATCGCGGGAATGGACCCGGAGCTGGCGGAGCAGCGCATGGAGCCGGCGCTGGCCGCCATGCGCAACGCGGTCTCGCTGTTCGGCGGAACGGTGAACCGCATGGTCGGCGACGGGATCATGGCGCTGTTCGGCGCGCCGACCGCGGTCGAGGACCATGCCGTCCGCGCCTGCTGCGCGGCGCTGGAGATGACCCGGGTGGTCTCCGAGATGTCGGAGCCCGAGCTGCGCATCCGGGTCGGCCTGCACTCGGGCGAGGTCGTGCTGCGCCAGTTCGACAACGACCTCGCCACCGACTACGACGCGGTGGGCGACACGCCCCACCTGGCCAACCGCATGGAGCAGCTGGCCGACCCGAACACCACCTGGATCACCGAGGAGACGCGGCGCCTGGCCGAGGGCCGCATCGAGACCCGGCCGATCGGCAAGCTGCGCGTCGAGGGGTTCACCAGCGAGGTCATGGTCCACCAGCTGGTGGGCGGCTCGATGGAGCGAGGCAGCTGGGAGATCCGGACCGCCCGCGGTCTCTCCGGCTTCGTGGGGCGCCCCTCGGAGCTGGAGACCCTGCTCGGGCACGCCGACGCCGCGGTCCGCGGGCACGGCGCCGTCGCCACGCTCTCGGGCGAGGCCGGCATCGGCAAGTCGCGTCTGTCGCGGGAGCTGGCGACGCGCGCCGAGGCGCGCGGTCTGCGCGTGGCGATCCAGTCGGCCGCGGCCAACGACCGTCCCAGCTCGTACCGGCTGATCAGCCGCTGGCTGCGCACCTGGCTGTCGGAGCGACCCGAGGACAGCCAGGACGCGGTGGCGCAGCGGCTGGCCGACTTCGCCGCCACCCACCGCATCGACGCGTCCCACCTCCCGGCCCTCGAGTCGCTGCTCGACCTGCACGTCGGCGACGCGCGCTGGGATCAGCTCGATCCGGCGCAGCGCGCCGCGCGCATCAGCGCGGCGCTGGTGGAGACGGTGCGCCGGGTCTCCGAGCGCGAGCCGCAGCTGGTGGTGCTCGAAGACCTCCACCTGGCCGATCGCGAGACGCTGACGGCACTGGCGGCGCTGGCGCCGAGCCTGGAGCGCTGTCGGGCTCTGCTGCTGCTCACCCACCGACCCGAGGCCGGCCTGGACTTCCCCGCTCCCGCGTCCCGCCTGACGCTCGGCCCGCTCGGCGCCGCCGAGGCCCAGGAGCTGGCATCGACGCTGGTCGGAAGCGACGCGCGCCTCGACGAGCTGAAGCAGCTGCTGCTGCGACGGGCCGGCGGCAACCCGCTGTTCCTCGAGGAGTCGGTCCGCTCGCTGGTGGACCGGGGCCACCTGGTGGGCGAGCCCGGCGGCTACGAGCTGCACGCACACCTGCGCACGCTGGACGTGCCCGAGTCGATCCACGCGATCATCGCCTCGCGCATCGACGCGCTCGACGCCGAGCACAAGTCGACGCTCCAGACCGCGGCCGTGGTCGGGCGCGAGTTCACCCTGCGCCTGCTGGGCGCGGTCGACGGGGCGCCGGCGTCCGTGCTCGATGCGCGCCTGGCCCGGCTCGAGGCGGGAGGCTTCGTCGCCGCCGATCCGGACGGCGGCGATCGCGAGACCCTCGCCTTCCGGCACAGCCTGATCCAGGAGGTGGCCTACCGCGGCCTGCTCGGACCGCTCCGGCGCGAGCTCCACGGGCGCGTGATGGAGGCGATCGAGCAGATCCATGCGGGCCGGCTGGCCGAGCACACGCACGCGCTGGCGGAGCACGCCTTCGCGGGCGGGCTCTGGAACCAGGCTGCGCGCTACCGGCTCCTCTCCTGCCAGTCGGCGATCGCGCGCTCCGCCAGCCGCGAGGCGATCGAGCGCTACGACCGCGCCATCGAAGAGCTCGACGAGATGCCCGAGACGCCGACCACGCTGAAGGCGGCGATCGACCTGCGCCTCGTCATCCTGAACGCCTTCCTGCCGGTCGGCGAGCACGCGCGCATGCTGCACGACCTGCTGGACGCCGAGAAGCTGGCCCAGTCGATCGCCGACGAGCGCCGTCTCGGCGTGGTACGCAGCAACCTGGCCATGGCCTTCTGGCTGTCCGGCGACCACGAGCGCGGCCTGCGCACCGCCGAGAGCGCGCGCGAGAGCGCCGAGCGCCTGGACAACAGCGCCCTCGCCCTGGGCAGCACCTTCAACCTGGGCATCATCCACCACGCCCAGGGTCGTCACGAGACGGCGGTCGAGATCCAGCGCGGCGTGCTCGAGAGGCTGCGCGGCGCCCGCGAGGACGACCGCATGAACTGGGGCGGCTACCCGGGGGTCTTCGTGCGCACCTTCATGGGCCAGTCGCTCCTGGAGCTGGGTCGCGTCGACGACGCCGAGCGCTGCGTGCGCGAGGGACGCAACCTGGCGGAGCGGGTGGACCATCCCTACTCGCTGGCCATGATCGACTCGGTCGTCGGACAGCTGCTGCTGGCGACGGTCAGCGGCGACGAGGCCCGCGAGCGTCTGGATGCGGCGCTGCACGCGGCGCTGGAGCACGAGGTGCTGACCATGCGCCCGCTGCTGGCGGCCCGGCTGGCGTCGGCCTGGGTGGCCGGCGGCGACGCGGGGCGCGCGCTCGCGGCGATCGATCCGGTGCTGGATCCGGCGGTGTACCGGCGCAGCGGCGCCTACATCTGGGCCGACGTCTTCCTGGCCGCGTCCGAGGCGTACGCGGCGAGCGGCGAGCTGGGCGAGGCGGCGCGCTTCGCCGGCGACGCGGAGGATCTGTGCCGGCGTACCGGCGCGCGCGGCCAGCTGGCCCACACCCTGGTGCAGCTCTCGGTCATCGCGTTCCGACGGGGCGAGCCGGTCCGGGCCGAGGCGCTCCGCCGCGAGGCGGCGGCGCTCGCCGAGGAGCTTTCCCTGGCGCCCCTGCTGCGGCGCGTCCAGGTCTGAGGCGGCCTACTCGAGCCACAGGTGCAGGGCGTGCGGCACGCGCCGGCGCTTCTGGAGACGTCCCTTGGGTCCGGCGGCGCGGCGCAGGCCGGGGAAGCGCTCGGGGCCCGCCGCCGCCGCGGGTCCGAGCAGCCAGCGCAGCACCTCGCGCAGCTGCACGAGCGCCAGCCAGCTTCCGCGGCAGGTGTGCGGTCCGGTGCCGAACACCGGCGCGAGGGAGGGGTCGCGGGTCGGGTCGAAGGCCGACGGGTCGCGACCGAACACCCGCCGGTCCATGCACGCCGCCGCCACCAGCGCCGCCACCCGCTCGCCGGGTCCGATCGTCACGCCGCCGATCGTCGCCCCCGCCGGACCGCAGCGGCGCAAGAGCAGCTTGGCCGGCGGTGCGAGGCGCATGCACTCGACGATCAGCCGGTCGAGGGTGTCGTCGTCGGCATCGGCGCGGACGGCCGCACGGGCGCCCGCCAGCACGTCGGGGCGCGTGAGCAGCAGGTCGAGCAGGAAGGCGGTGGCGAGGGTGACCGTGTCGGTGCCGCCGACCGCCAGCTCGAAGGCCAGCAGCTTCGCGAGCGCGGGATCGAGCCCGGCGGCCCGGGCCACCACCGTGTCCGGCGTCGGGTCCGCCACCCGCTCCGCCAGGTGCTCCAGGAACTCGCTCGCCGCCTCCTTCGCGAAGGCCCTGGACTCGGTGAGCTCGTCGAGGTTTCCGAAGGTCTCCAGGAAGAGCATGCGCGTCCAGAACTTCAGGTTGTGGCGGCCCACCGCCACCGGGTCGCTGCCCAGCTCTCGCTTGCGCTGCGCAACCCAGGCCTCGGGGACCTCCGACGGCGGCACGCGCCCGAAGTGGGCGGCGATCTCGACGGGACTGGGCTCGCCCGTCCGGTTCGCCACGCCCAGGTAGTCCTCGGCGACCGCCAGCGGCACGTCGCGGCCGATCGCCTCCACCACCTCGTGAAGCCCCGGCCCGAGCCGCGCCAGCACGCCCTGCACGATGGCGGCGATGCGGGGGACGTCGGCCGGCTCGAACACCTCCTGGAGCAGCTCGATGCGCTCGCGCCGCGTCGGGGCCTCCGCCGGGACGTGGTCGGAGGTGGAGATCATCAGCCGCTCGCCGGTGGCGTGCAGGATGCGCTGCCGGTAGGGGTCGATGGTGAAGGTGGCGCCGTCGGCGAGCACCGTCTCCACGTCGGCGTGCACGCCCACGAACCAGACCTTCTCGGCGGAGCCTTCGATCGGCCGCGAGAGCGGCGGTCCGGCCAGCGTCCGCGCGGCGAACTCGTACGACGGGTCGAAGAGGTCGCGCTCCTCCGGCGCGACGGGATCGGCGGGGCGGAAGCCGCCCGCCGCCAGGAAGCGCAGTGCCTCGAGCCCCGGCACCAGCAGGTACTCGCCGCCGCGCACCCGCGAGAGCGGCTCCTCGAAGTCGATGTACTTCCCATCGCTCCGCATCACGCGTCGCGTGCCGACGCTGCTGGAGGCGATCGCGTCGATCCGGTCGCTCGGGAACCCCGAGAAGTTGCCGCCGTTCAGCCACTGCGACTGGATCAGCTCGAACTGGTCGTCGATGCGGGCGTTGAAGCAGACGAACAGCAGTCCCTCCTGATCGCCGTCCCGGTAGGGGAGGGCTCGGCGCAGGATGCGATGGCGCTTCAGGAGGCGCGCGTCCAGGTCGCTGCGCGGGTTGGCCCGCCGGATGTGCGCGCCGCGCGGGACCCGCACGCACGCGTCGTCGTAGCGGAACTCGTCCTCGACGCTCGGCCTCGGAGCCCGCGACTCGCCCCGGTAGACCGCGCCGTTCTTCCAGCGTCCGACCATCTCGGTCTTCAGCTGCTTCCGGTCGCGCCCGCCCACGCTGTGGTCCCTCACGAACCGGCGGAAGGCGCGAGGGAACTGCTCGATCTTGCGGAAGACCATGTAGCTGCCGTGGCGCTCGATGCGCCGCGCCTCGGCGGCGGCGCTGTCCGCGTCGGGCGGCGGGATGGGCACGTCCAGGTCGCCGTCGGCCTCGCTGGGCAGCCCGAGCACGAACTCGCCCGGGGCCAGCCGCTCCGGGTCCTGCGGATCCTCGCCGGCCTCGCCGGTGCGCAGCGCGGGCTGGCCGATGCCGTCGCGAAAGCCGAAGGGCTCGATGCGCCAGCGCCGCTTCGGGTCCCAGCGCGCCTGGCCGTGCGAGGTCGCCAGCCGCACCGTGCCCGGCGGCGCGTCGCCGCCGGCGCACAGCTCGGACCAGGCCGCGGCCAGCGCGTCGGCGTCCGGACCCCACAGCCAGATCGCCGCGTCGACCGCGCCCGTGCCGAACGGCGCCTCCCACTGCACCGGCTCCGACGGACCGCCGTCGCCGAGCACGTCGCCGCGCTCGCCCATGCCGTCGAAGTAGGGCTCCTGCATCTCCCTGCGCGTGGTCTCGGCGACGCCCAGCCGGTCCAGGCCCGCCGACGTGAACCCGAGACCGACGATCACCTCCGGCGCGTCGTCGCGGCGTCGCTGCTCGCTGGTGACGCGCGCAGCCAGGTCGCCCGCGAGGGCGGTGCGGAAGTCGTCGGGATCGGCGATCGCCAGGAAGTGGTAGTCGGCGAACTCGCCGGGGTCCGAGAGGATCGAGGCCTGGACGTCGTGGTAGGCGCCGGCCAGGCTCATGTCCGCGGCCTGAAGAGGTCGATGTCCTCGACGGTGAGGTCCGGGTGGGCCGGCACGAAGGCCAGCGTCTCGATGCGGTGGGCGGTGGTGTAGCGCCAGAAGCGCTCGAAGTCGCGGCAGCCGAGCTCCGGGTAGCCCACGCAGTTCCCCCAGATCTCGTCGATGTCCTGGGGGATCTTGGCGGTGAAGTCGCGCAGGTAGATCTTCAGGTCGCCGTCGAAGTTCGAGGTGAACACCAGCGTGCCGGCGGGATCGCGGCCCTCGAGCACGAACCAGCGCGCGAAGTGGATGGTGCCCAGGAGGGTGGGCGGCGTCGGCGTGCCCTCGTCGATGCGGCGCTGGAAGCCCTCGAGGATGTCGCGCACGCGCTTCGCGTAGCTGCGCAGCTCGCCGGGAACCAGCCCCTCACGGATCGGTGTCGCGATCGTCACCTCGGAGACGCGTCCGATGGTGTGGGATCGGGAACGGTCGAAGGGCCGGTCGGAGGACAATGGGGGCTCCTCTTCGACCCACAGCATGCGGTCGCGGCAGGCCGCGGACTGCAAGCCAGTTTACACCGGTGACCGTGGAACCCGGGATACCTTGCGCCGGGGAGTACGCAGTGCGCCTGGTCCGCGACGGGTTCCGATTCGCCGAGTCCCGCTTCTCGGCACTGGTCCGTAGCCGAGCGAACTACTGGTCGACCTTCGGCATCGACGCGTGCGCGACGATCGCGTTGCTGGCGTGGGGCATTCTGCACTATCTGGAGCCGGGCCCGTACGCGTGGAGCGCGCTTGCGGCCCTGCTGGTCGGCTGGTCCGTCTGGACCCTGTTCGAGTACCTGGTACACCGTTTCGTGTTCCACGGCGCCTTCTCTCCGGCGTCGCGCGCGCACCTGGAGCACCACCGGGCGCCGCGCGACCTGGTGGGGCTGCCCTTCTTCGTGCCCATCGGGGTCGCCGTCGCCTGGTGGCTGGTGCTCACCCGCTTCCTGCCATCGGGGCCGGCGTGCCTCGTGGTCGCCGGAAGCTACGCGGGCTACGTCGGCTACGGCGCGGTGCACCACGCCACCCACGCCACGCCGCTGCGCGCATGGCCGCTCGAGCGCCGCCAGCGCATGCACATGATCCACCACGCGCGCGCCGCCCGGAACTTCGGCGTCACGACCGGCTTCTGGGAGATCGGAAGAGCACACG
>JBNLVK010000071.1:0-15054 GCA_050618055.1 Myxococcota bacterium | reverse complement strand
GAGCTGAATCTGGAGAGCACGCGCCACAACGAGATCCAGCTGATCGGCAACGGCGACTGGTGCGTCTCCATGGGCGGCCGCGACTGCTCGGTGCAGATGCACGAGCAGAAGCTGGTGGAGGTGTCGCTCACCCAGGAGCTGCTGGCCGTCGAGGCCGAGCGCGCCAGCGGCAAGACCCGCGAGACGCTCACCGGCGACCGCGGCACGCTCGAGCGCATGGAGAACGAGGGCGAGCGCTTCGGCGAGGCCACCGGCCTGGACAGCGTGTCGACCTTCGAGTGCATCGTCGAGGGCTTCAACCACTTCTTCATGGAGATGAACACGCGCATCCAGGTGGAGCATGGCGTGACCGAGCTGGTCTACGACCTGGAGTTCGCGAACCCGCAGGACGCGGGCGAGACCTTCGTCGTCGACAAGCTGATCGAGGCGATGGCGCTGCTGGCGGTCCACGGCGAACGGCTGCCGAAGCCGCAGCGCCGCCCGCGCGCCGTGTCCGGCCTCGAGCTGCGCATCAACGCCACGAACCAGGCGCTCCAGCCCCACGCCGGCGGCATGATCCGCAGCTGGTCGGCGCCCATCGAGGGCGAGATCCGCTTCGACCAGGGCATCGGCACGCGCAACCCGGACACGGGATCGTTCGTCTTCTACGCCCTGGCCGGCGCCTACGACTCGAACGTGGCGCTGCTGCTCTCCGAGGGCGACAGCCGCGAAGAGAACTACCGGGGCATGTCCGAGATCCTGCGGCGCATGGAGCTGCGCGGCGACGACCTGCACACCAACACCCCGGTGCACTACGGCCTGATCAACTGGTTCCTCGGCAAGGGCACCATGGCCGAGCCGGACACGCGCTTCATGCAGTCGTACCTGGCGGCGGTGGGCGCGCTCCAGCAGGTGATCGACTCGCTGGACCTGGAGATCGCGGTCGACGAGCTGGTGGCCAAGCAGCCGGACGCCGAGGCGCGCAAGGTGCTGGGCGCCAAGCAGACCCTGCTGATGCGACCGCTCGGTCGGCTGCTCGAGTGTCCCCACCTGCTGGCCGGCTTCCTGGGCCGCTTCGAGGGCGAGCTCTGGCGGCGCGACGGCGACGCGGTGGCCTTCGCCGACAATCCGGTGCGCATGCTCTCCGAGCTCTACCACTACCTGAACATGGACGAGCGCCCGCACACGCCGCCGTCGGAGAAGATCTGGGACCACGACGACCGGATGCTCCAGGCGGGTCTCGCCTTCTACGCCGAGGTCGCCGACCGCACCGGCGCGCACAGCGCCGCCGAGGTGACGGCGCTCTTCGACGGCGAGCGCGACGACCGCCTGGTGGACGGCGACGACGCCCTCTGGCAGGCCTGCGTCGCCGCGCACCGGGGCCACCAGCTGGGCCTCGAGCTGCTGCTGCTGGTGCCGCGCATCGGCATCGTCTCCGGCTTCTCGGACGTCACCGTCGACGAGACGCTGCGCGTGGTCTTCCCGGACAAGTTCCTGAACGCCGACGAGATGGCCGAGTGCACCAAGGCGCTGGCCCCGCCGCCGGTGGCCAGCGCCGACGAGATCGTGACGCCCATGGCGGGCGCCTTCTACGCCCGCGAGGCGCCGCACCTGCCGCTGCTGGTCGACGTGGGCGACCACTTCGAGGCGGGCCAGCCGCTCTTCATCATCGAGGTGATGAAGATGTTCAACAAGATCCTGGCGCCGTTCGCCGGCACGGTCACCGAGAACCTGATGACCGACCAGGACGGCACGGTGGTGAAGAAGGGCCAGATCATCTTCAAGATCGACCCGGACGAGCGGGCCGAGGAGGAGGCGCCCGAGGCCCGCGCCGAGCGCCGCCGCAAGGCGACCCTGGCCCTGCTCTAGAGCCTCGACCTCGCGTCGGCGAGGCGGGCTTCGATGGCCGCGTCGCCGGGCGCCAGGGCGTGGGCGCGCTCCAGCAGCGCGACCGCCCGCCCGGCCAGGCCGCGGGCCAGGTAGAGCTCGCCCAGGGTGTCGAGCACCTGCGGATCGTCGGGGGCCAGGGCGTAGGCCTGCTGCGCCGCCTCGAGGGCGCCGTCCAGGTCGCCGGCGGCGAAGCGCAGGTGGGACAGGTTGTTGCGCGGCGCCGCGGCCGACGGGTCGAGGGCGGCGGCGCGCTCGTAGGCGAGGGCGGCGCCGGCCGCGTCACCGGACGCGTCGAGCGCGACCCCCAGCGCGAACTGGACGTCGGCGTCCCCGGGGCGGACCTCCAGGTAGCGCCCGCAGTCGCGGCGGGCGGCGTCGCGGCGGCCGGTCGACGCGGCGAAGCGGCAGCGGGTGCGCAGCGGGCCCGGGTCCGCGTCGGCCGCCAGCGCGGCGTCGACGGCGCGCGATCCCTCGTCGAAGCGACCCGCGGCGAAGAGCACCACCGCCCGCGCGTGGTGCAGCGCGGCCGGATCGTCGTCGCGGGCCGGCCGCGCCAGCGCCTCGTCCGCGCGACCCAGCGCCGCGAGCGTCAGCATCCACTCGGAGACGATCGCCGGATCGTCGCCGAAGCGCTCCTGCGCCTGCCGCACGCCGGCGAGGGCCTCGTCGGCGCGACCGGCCGCGCGCAGGGCGCGCGCCTCGAGCAGCAGGGGCCCGGCCGCGTCGGGCAGGACCTGGCGCGCGCGGCGGGCCACGTCGAGGGCCGCCGCGGCGCGGCCCTGCTGGAGCAGTGCGTCCACCCACGTCTCCCAGCCGTCGATCCAGCCCGGAGCGTGCAGGGCCAGCTGGCGGCCGGCGGCGGCCGCCTCGCGCCAGGCGCCGCGCCGGCGGGCGAGCCGCGCGATGGCGGCGTAGGCACCGGGCTCCGACGGCGCGCGCTGTGCCGACAGGGCGTAGCGGCGCTGTGCGCCGGCCGCGTCGCCGCCGTCCTCCAGGGCCCGCGCCAGCCAGTACTGGGTGGCCGCCGTGTCGAGCCGCGGGGCCAGCGCGCGCAGGGCGTCCGCCGCCGCGGCCGGGTCGCCGCGCAGCAGCAGCAGGCGGGCGCGCAGCAGCTCGCCGGCCGGATCGTCGGGGCGCACCGCTTCGAAGGCGTCGACGGCGCGGGCCGCGCGCGCCGGCTCCTCGCGGTCGAGCAGCAGGTCGGCGCGGGCGTGGAGCAGCAGCGGATCGTCGGGTGCCTCTTCCAGGGCCGCGTCCAGGGTCGCCAGCGCCGCGTCGCGCCGCTCGGCGTCCGGGGGCGGGCGGGCCTGGAAGCGGGCCAGGGCCAGTGCGGCGGCGGGCGACGGGTCGCGCGTCATCGCCTGGCGGAGCGCCTGCTCCGCCGCGTCGACGTCGTTGCGGGCCAGCAGCGCGGCGACGCGCAGCGCGTGCAGCGGCAGCCAGTCCGGGTCGTCGCGCAGCCGCGCCTCCACCTCGCGCAGCGCCTCGTCGGCGCGTCCGGTCGCGACCAGACCCCCGACGAAGACCCGCCAGGCGTCGGCGTCGCGGTGCGCACTGCGCGCCAGCCGGCCGCTGGCGTCGACCGCCGCCGCCAGCTCGGCGCGCGCCGCGTCGGCCGCCAGCGCGTCGTCGTCGCGCAGGGCCCGGCGCAGCGCCGACCCCGCGTGCGCCGCCCGGTACTGGTGCAGCGCCAGCTCGAAGGAGCGGGCCAGCGCCAGCTCGTCGTCGCCGCGCGCCTGGCGCGTGGCCTCGGCCACCGCCTCCGCCGCCTCGGCCAGCCGGCCCTGCGCCAGCAGCGCGCCGATGCGGGGTCCGCGCAGGGCGGTGCTGCGCGGGTCGCGCTGCTCCGCCTGGCGGAAGCGCTCGAGCGCCGCATCCAGGTCGCCCAGGGCCAGGACCGCCCGCGCGCGCAGCAGCAGCGCCTCGGCGGCGCGCGGCGAGTCGTCGGCGACCCGCGACGCGGCCCGGTCCGCGCGGGCCGGATCGTTCAGCCGCAGCGCCGTCTCGGCCAGCACCAGCGCCAGGGCCTCGTCGTCGGGAAAGCGCTCCGCAGCGTCCTCGAGCAGCCACAGGGCGCGCGCCGCGTCGCCGTCGGCCACCAGCCGGCTCGCGCGCGCCAGCAGGTCGGCCGCGCTCCCGCCCGGGCTCCCCGACGCGTCCGCCGTGGCGTCGGCAGAAGCGTCGGCCGGCGCGTCGGCGGACCGCTCGCTGCAGCCGGCGCCCAGGACGCCACACAGCAGCGTCGCGACGACCAGGGCCCGGACCGAGCGTGTGTGGCGCACGGCGCCGAGGGTACCGTGTAGGATGTCGCCCCGCGGAGGGCGCGTGCGCCAGGTCCTGTTCGACACCGACATCGGAAGCGACTGCGACGACGCGGTGGCGCTGGCGCTGGTGCTGAAGGCGGCGGACGCGCTCGACCTGGTGGCGGTCACCACCGTCTCGTCGGACGCGCGCAAGCGCGGCGAGATCGCCGCCTCGCTGCTGGCGCTGGCCGGTCGCAACGACGTGGAGGTGTGCGCCGGCGCCGAGGGTGGGCTGGTCCGCCCCCGCGACCGCTACAACTGGTTCGGCCACGAGCCGGACTGCGTGGCCGACGTGACCTTCCGGCCGGTCTCCGACGAGCCGGCGCCGGAGCGCATCGTGCGCGCGGCCCGCGAGCACGAGGGCCTCGAGATCGTGATGGTGGGACCGCTCACCAACCTGGCCCTGGCACTGGCGATCGATCCCTCGCTGCCCGGCCGCGTCGGCGGCGTCACGATCATGGGCGGTCACGTGCGCGAGGCGCGCCTCGGCGACTTCGTCTGCCCGTTCGGCATCGACTACAACCTGTGCTCCGACCCGGAGGCGAGCGTGGCGGTGCTGGGCGCCGGCTTCGAGACCACGCTGGTGACGGCGGACGTGACGCTCCAGACCTGGCTGCGCCGCGCCGACGTCGAGCGACTGGCCGCGAGCACGCCGCTGGCGCGCGAGGTCGCCCGCCAGGTGCGCTTCTGGGAGCCGGTGCAGCGCCGGATCTTCACCGGCATGGGCGGCACGCTCGACGACGACAACGTCTCCTTCCTGCACGACCCGCTGACCGTGCTGGCGCTCTTCGACGCGTCGCCGCTCGGCTTCGAGCGGCTCGCCATCGTGCCGACCATCGAGCGCGGCATCCTGCGCACCCACGAGGTGGCCGCCGACGCCGGGCTCGGCAGCGTCATGCGGGTCGCCACCACCGTCGACGCGAAGGCCGCGCGCGACCGCATCACCGAACGACTGCTGGGAAGCCCTGCATGAATCCGCCCGTTCCGCCCATCGCCTACGCCGGGAACCCGCTCGACCGCGAGAACAACCGCCGCCGCGGTCGCGAGTGGATGGAGGCCCAGGACCGGGCGCCCGAGTCGCGCTACCTGCCCTTCTTCGAGCTCCAGCCGCTGCTCAAGCTGGGCGAGAAGCGCGAGCTGGCCTGGGCGCGGCGCGAGTTCTTCGAGGACCTGGACCCGGTGCCCGAGCCGGTGCTGCTGGGCAGCCGCGACGGCGTGGCCCACTTCGCCGTCGACGTGTCGGCGGCGACGGGCCGCGAGGACGCCTTCGGCGTCGCCGACGTGGCGGGCTTCGAGGAGCTGCGCGGCGCGATCGGCGCCATGCCGGCGGAGGACGCGGCCATCGCCGCCCAGGGCCGCACGCTGGTCGACTGGCACGCGCGTCACCGCCACTGCGCGGTGTGCGGCGGCCACACGCGCTCGGTGCAGGGCGGCGCGTCGCGCATCTGCTTCGACTGCCAGGCGGAGCACTTCCCGCGCACCGACCCGGTGGCCATCGCGGTGGTGGTGAAGGGCGATCGCTGCCTGCTGGGACGCGGTCCGGGCTGGCCCGCGAGCATGTACTCGGCGCTGGCCGGCTTCATCGAGGCCGGCGAGACGCTGGAGGACGCGGTGCGGCGCGAGGTGCGCGAGGAGGCGGGCGTGGTGGTGGGCGAGGTGCGCTACCTCCAGTCGCAGCCCTGGCCCTTCCCGTCGTCGCTGATGATCGGCTGCATCGGCATCGCCCTGAGCGAGGAGCTCACCGTCGACGCGCTCGAGCTCGACGACGCGAAGTGGTTCACCCGCGACGCGCTGCGCGCCGCCCTCGACGGGCGCAAGCCGGACCTGACCGTGCCGCCGCCCTTCGCCATCGCCCACCACCTGATCCGTGCCTGGGTGGAGGGCGAGGTGCCGGACGGCTCCTAGCCGCCGGCCTCTAGCCGGCGCTGCGGTCGGCCTGGGGCGCGCGGCTGCGCGATCCGCCGAAGAGGTACGCCACGCCCACGCCCAGCAGGTAGAGGGCGATCATGGGGATGGCCAGGAACACCTGGGAGACCCAGTCGGGCGGCGTCAGCAGCGCCGCGGTGACGAACACGCCCAGCACCGCGTAGGGCGTGCCGCGGAACAGGGTGGGCGCGTCGACGATGCCGGCCAGCGACAGGAAGAACACCACCACCGGCAGCTCGAAGGCCACGCCGAAGGCCAGGAACAGGCGCGTGGTCAGCGCGAACACCTCGCGCATGGTCCAGGCCGACTGCACGAACTCGTTGTCGAAGCCCGTGAAGAAGTCGAACATCAGCGGGAAGACCTGCGTGTAGCCGAACACGGCGCCGCCGGCGAAGAGCACCGTCGAGACCAGCACGAAGGGCACCACCGCGCTCTTCTCGCTCTCGTACAGGCCCGGCGCCACGAACGCCCACACCTGCCAGAAGACGACCGGCAGCGAGAACACGAAGCCGGCCAGCAGCGCGCACTTGAGATACGTGAAGAAGATCTCGGTGGGCGCGATCGCCTGGAGCGTGCGCTCGCCCTCGGCCAGCGCCGCCACCGCCGGCTCGAGCAGCAGGCCGAAGATCTGCTCCGACCAGCTCCAGGCCAGGGCGCTGCCGACGATCCAGGCCAGCAGGATGCGGATGATGCGGCTGCGCAGCTCGGCCAGGTGCTCGGTCAGCGGGAGCCGCGTGTCATCCATGGGGACGGCCGGTCTCCGGATCCGGCTCGGGCTCGTGGTCCGGCTCCCCGTCCTCGCTCGGGTCGGGCGCGTCGGCCGACGCGGGCGGAGCCGGCTTCTCGGCGGGCACCGGACCCTCGGGCGCCACGTCGCCGGCCTGGGGCGGCATGCCGTCGCCGGTCTGCTCCAGGCTGGGCGGCTGGATCTTCACCTCCTCCGCCACGTCCATGAACTCCTTGCGGATGTCCAGCGACGCGCGGCGGAACTCGGCGATGCCGCGCCCCAGGCTGCGGGCGAGCTCGGGCAGCCGCTTCGGACCGAGCACCACGAGCCCGATCACGAAGATCACCAGCAGCTCGGTCATGCCGATGCCGAACATCGCCGGGGGATGCTAGCGCGCCGGGCGGCGGCTCAGGCGGCGGGCTGTTCGGTGGCGCTGCTGCCCGGCGCCGAGGCGCTCTCCGCCAGCGTCAGCACGTCCACGTCGGCCACGCCCTCCTCCAGGATCTCCAGGAACAGGGTGGCGATCTGCGGGTCGAACTGGATGCCGGCGTAGCGCTTCAGCTCCGACACCACGATCTCGCGGCGCAGCGCCTGGCGGTAGGGCCGGTCGCAGGTCATGGCGTCGAAGGCGTCGGCCACCGCGATGATGCGCGCCTCCAGCGGGATCTCCTCGCCCGACAGCCCGTCCGGGTAGCCGCTGCCGTCCCACCACTCGTGGTGGTGGCGGATCGCCACGGGGATCACGTAGGGCAGGTCCAGCGGGTTCAGCAGGTGCGCTCCGATCACCGGATGCCGCTCCACGATCTCGCGCTCCGCCGGCTCCAGCGCGCCGGCCCGCAGCAGCAGGTCGGTGGGCACGCCCACCTTGCCCAGGTCGTGCAGGAAGGCGGAGATGCGAACCCGCTCCTGGGTCTCGACGGGCAGCGCCAGCCGGTCGGCGACCAGCCCGGCGTAGAAGGCGACCCGGCGCGCGTGGCCGCGCATGAAGCGGTCCTTGGTCTCGATGGTCTCGGCCAGCACCTCGAGGAACTCGACGGTGTGCTCGTCGGTCTGGGAGCGGTCCTGGGCCTCGCCCTGCTCGCCGACCAGGGCGCGCAGGCGCCCGCGGATCTTCTGGCTGCGCTGGACCTCCTCCAGGATCGCCGCCGCGTCCGCCTCGCGCCCGACCACGTCGCCCAGCGCCTCGAGGAAGCTCACCAGGCCGGTGCGCGCCTTGCGGCGGGCCAGCGCCCGCGTGACCGCGCCCATCACCTGCACCACGTCGAAGGGCTTCTGGAGGTAGTCGCAGATGCCGAAGCGGATGCCCTCGGTGGCGCTCTCCAGGCTGCCGCAGCCGGTGATCACGATGATCTCGACGTGCGGGTGCTTCTCCCGCACGGTGCGCATGACCTCGTCGCCCAGCATGCCCGGCATGTTCAGGTCGAGGGTCACCACGTCCACCGGCTCGCTCTCCAGCAGCTCGAGCGCCTCGGATCCGGTCTTGGCGCAGACCACCCGATGGGTGGGCGCCAGGATCATGCGCAGCGACTCGCGGGGTCCGCGCTCGTCGTCGACGATCAGGACGGTGGCCGCGTGGGTCTCGGACCGGGGCTCGCTCATGCGCGTCTCCTTCCTCCGCCAGCGCCCGGCAGGGGCGCGCAGCTCGACCCCGGACGCATCGGCCGGACGGGCGGTGATCTGAACCCGCCGGGGGCGAAAATCGGAAGGAAATCAGCCGGGTGGGGCGAGGTAGGGGAGGCCCGGCCACGAATGAGAACGTGTTCGCAAAAAGGCCCTCAGGCGGGCAGGTCGATCACGATCACGGTCTCCTCGCCGTCGGTCGAGGTGACGCTCAGGCTGCCGCCCTGGGAGCGGATCACGATCTCGCACAGCACCAGCTCGAAGCTGTTCTCGATCAGTCCGGAGCCCTCCACCGGCTCGCTGGCGCCGTCCGGGTCGTGGAAGCGGATCAACACGCGCACCGAGGGCCCGCTGCCGGCGTTGCCCGGGTGGTGGCGCGAGGCCAGGTAGACGTCGCCCTGGGGCGGCACCCAGTCGAGGGCCTTGCCGAGCAGCGTATCCAGGGCGAAGCGCAGCTGGGCCGGGTCGCACAGGGCGTTCGGCTCCTGGGTGTCCAGCTCCTTCAGCACCAGCAGCCGCTGGGATCGGATGCGCTGGCGGCGCTCCTCGAGCAGGGTCTCCAGCAGGGCGGCCACGTCCACCTTCTCGCGCTCCGGCTTCGACAGGTGGGCCACCTGCCCCAGCCGCTGGACCAGCGCGTCCATGCGGCCCAGGTCGTCCTGGAGCGCCTCGGCGAAGCGCTCGCGGAAGGCCGCATCGTCGAAGCGCTCGGGCAGGATCTCGGCGAAGGTGCGCAGCGTCAGCAGCGGGTTGCGCACCTCCGACGACACCGCGTTGGCCAGCGCCGCCAGCGCGCCCTCGTCGGAGCGGGCCAGCTCGATCTCGGGCTCGCTCGGGGGCTCGGGCTGGGGCACCGACGCCTCGATCAGTGCCTCGATCTCGTCGTCCAGGGGACCCTCGCCCGGCCCGGCGGCCAGGCCCGGCCCGTGGTTGGCCCCATGGTTCGCCCCGTGGTTGGCGCGCGACGCCGGCTCGCCCTCGTCCTCCTCGATCAGCGCGCCGAACTCGCCCGCCTCGAGCGGTGCGAAGGCCACGCCGTCGAGCTGGAGGTCGTCGGCGCGCAGCGGGTCCGAGGAGGCGGCCGCCAGGCTCTGGACCAGCAGCGCGTCGAGCTCGCGCAGGTTGCCGGGCCACGGGTACTCCTCGAGGGCCGCCAGCGCGTCCTCGCCCAGCCGGCGCGGACGCTCTTGGCGCGCGGCGCACCAGGCGCGCACCGTCTCCGACGCGATCCGGCCGATGGCGTGGGGCCGCTCGCGCAGCGCCGGCAGCCGCACCGAGATGCCGCCCAGCGCCAGCCGCAGCCCGGCATCCAGCGCGTCGACGGCGTGCTCGTCGACGGTGGCCAGGAAGCGGACGCGCCCCGCCCGCCCGCAGTCCGCCGGCAGGCCGGTCTCGATCCAGTCGAGCAGCGCCCGCTGCGCCGCCAGCGGCAGGCGGTCCGGGTCCTCGAGCCAGACGGTGAGCTCCGGGGAGCCGCCGGCGCCCCTCGTCTGGGACGCCAGGTCGGCGACCAGGCGGGCCGGGCCGGCGTCCGCCTGGCAGGGCAGGTGCACCAGCCGGGCGCCGCCGCTGCCGGCGAAGAAGTGCAGGTAGCGGGCAACCACGCCGCGCCCGGTGCCCGGCTCGCCGCGGATCAGCACCGGGACGTCGGCCAGCCGCGGATCCAGGGCGCACAGCACGTCGGGCAGGTCCAGGTCCTCGAACCAGCGGGCGAAGCGCTCGGCCACGCGCGCGCGGCGCCGGCGCTCGGACAGCGGCGGCGCGGCCCGCCGGCCGGGGGCCTGGCGGATGCGCTCGCGCAGCAGATCGGCGCGCGGCGGGAAGGCCAGCACCTCCGCCTGGCGGGTGTCGAAGGCGGCCAGGGCCGCCTCGGCCTCGCCCTGGCGCAGGCCCTCGCCCAGCAGGATCCAGCGGGCGCGGCTGGCCCGCTCGCCGGTGGCGAACGCGAACTGAAGCTCCCGCTCCCAGTCGCCGTCCAACGCCAGCAGCACCACGTCGGGCTCCTCGGCGGTCTCGAAGCGCGGGTCCCCCGGAGCGCCGAGCACGGCGCTCTCCGGAGCCGCCGCCAGGCGCGCCAGTGCGGTCCGGCGGCGGGGGCTGCGATCGACGATCCACAAGCGGGCCATGGGTACACGAATCCAGTGCGGAGGAATCCGATCCACGAAGGGGCAAGCGGTGTGCCAACGCGGCGGGCGAGTCTACACCGACCCGCAGCAGCGGGCGTAAGCCGATGCAGGCGGTACGGAACTCGCGCCGCGGCGCGGCGCCGCCGGCGGCTCGCGCCGACCGGCAACTCGGGTGATGGTCCTTCCAATTGTGGAAAAACTTTGCCCTCGCACCGGATCCCGGGGTCTGCCAGAGTAATCATCCGTCGGTGGCGCGGGGGTGTGCGGCCGACGGAGCGCGCGTTCCCGTGCAGGAGGAGCATGCCGTGGCGGTGATCGACGCCGGGCCGGTGGTCCGGCTGCGCAGCGCGACCGACCAGCCCTACGACGACGCCATCGCCGCCGCGCGCACCTGCTATTCGCCGCGGGTGGTCGAGGCCGGCGAGATCACCGAGCGCCAGCGCCGCAACATCGGTCCGCTGACCTTCGAGGGCGGACACCACACGGTGTTCCAGCACGCCACCTTCGAGTTCTCGCTGTCGGGCGTGTCGCGCCAGCTCGTGTGGTCGTTCCTGCACGGCTTCCCGTTCTACAACACCGAGCAGCAGAGCCAGCGCTACGTGGTGCTGGGCGAGGTGACGGCCCACGTGCCGCCCAGCGTGCAGGGCAGGGCGCGGGAGATCTTCACCGCGTCGGTGGAGCGCGCCTGGCGCGCCTACGGCGAGCTGTCCGAGCGGCTCACGCCCACCACCCGGGGCATCCTCTCCGACCTGTGGCGCCTCGACCAGCGCCAGAACCAGGCCTTCGGCAGGAACGTCGCCCGCGAGGCCCAGAAGAAGGCCATCGAGACCGCGCGCTACGTGATCCCGATCGCCTGCCACACCTCGATGGTCTACACGATCTCGGGCATCGTGCTGCACCGCCTGCGGCGCATGGCCCGCGTCGGCGACGTCCCGGAGGAGGCGGCCCGCGTGGTGGGGCTGATGGTGGACGAGGTGGAGCGGCTGGATCCCGCCTTCTTCGGCCGCGTCGGCGAGGAGTCGCTGCTGCCCGAGGAGGTGGTCGAGACCGGCATCGCGCCGCCGGGGGTGGGCGACGCGGCGGCGGTCGAGGCCTTCGACAAGTCGCTCGACGGACGCACCGCGCGGCTGGTCGATTGGAGCGCCCGGGCGCCCCAGGTGGTGGCCGATGCCGTCCGCCAGGTGCTCGGCCGCGTGGACCTGGCCGACGACGAGGCGCTGGCGCTGGCGCTCGATCCGGCGCGCAACCCCTACCGGCTCGACCGGCTGAACGTCTCCACCCACGCGCCGATCATGCGCGCGCTGGCCCACGCCCACTTCGTGTTCCGCAAGAAGCTCTCTCACACGGCCGACTCCCAGGACCAGCGCCACCGCACCGTGCCCGGGTCGCGACCGCTGCTCTCGCGCACCGTGCCCGACCGCGTCGACGTGGTCGAGCCCGAGCTGATCGCGGCCGACGACGCCGCCCGCGCGCTCTTCCGCGAGACGGTGGAGGAGCAGTGGGACGCGCGCCGGCGCCTGCTGGCGCTGGGCGTGTCGCCGGAGAACGCGCTCTACGTGCTGCCCAACGCGCTGGCCGTGCGCTTCGAGGAGTCGGGCACGCTGCTCGACCTGATGCACAAGTGGACCATGCGCACCTGCCTGAACGCGCAGCGCGAGATCTGGCAGGCGTCGATGGACGAGATCGAGCAGGTGCGCGCCGTCCACCCGAGCCTGGTCGCGCACATGGGTCCGCCCTGCGTGGTGCGCAACGGCAACGCCCGCCCGCGCTGCACCGAGGGATCCCACTTCTGCGGCGTGCCCGTCTGGAAGAGCTTCCCGGACACCACCCGGGTGATCTGATGCGCCGCGCGCTCGCCCTCTGCTGGCTGCTCTGCGCCCTGCCGTCGCTCGCCGCGGCCGAGGCGGTCGACCTGATCGGCACCTGGTACGTGCTCGTCCACTACAAGGACGACAACGCGCCCAACGCGGACCAGGAGCGCTGGGACGACCGGGTCTGGGTGTTCGCGAAGAAGGGCCGGCGCATCCAGTGGACCGAGTACCCGATCGTGGTGTTCGAGGACGACACCGGCCGCTTCGAGCGGCGCCACACGGGCCAGTACGCGAGGATCCTCCACTACTGGGAGCCGAACGTCGGCCAGCGCGCCGAGATCCGCAGCGGTCTCCAGGTGAACTCGCGGGGCTCGAAGGTCAAGACCCTGCGCGGCAACGACGACGACGGCTGGACGTCGAGCCGCCAGATGTCGGCGGCCTCGGCGTCGGTGGTGACCTACCAGGAGGTGTGGTCGATCGAGGGCATGCCGACGCGGCCGGTGTTCCGCCGCGCCGACATGATGGGCGGCGGCCGCACCGACTCGATGGAGGGACTCACCGAGTACGCCGCCAGCGAGGTGATGCGCACCCAGATCTCCGGCAGCTACGAGCGCGACGGCAGCCGCCACGGGACCTTCCGCATGTTCAAGGCCGGCGACGTCGGTGCGGTGAAGGGCGCGAAGGACCAGAAGGAGCTCCAGGAGAAGGTGTTCCGCCGCGAGATGGAGCGGGCCGTCCAGGAGAGTCCCCAGATCCAGGCCCAGGCCCGGCAGGGCGTGCGCGACGGCCTGGCCGAGTCGGGCATCTACGTGGGCCGGCAGGACGTGGAGCGGCTGGGCGCCCAGGTGGTGGCCTGGAACATCCAGGGCGTGCCCGACCGGGAGATCCAGGAGCGCATCGGCGAGCAGATGATCGCCGACTACTGGAGCTTCGCGCCGCGCGGCGCCGAGCCCGACGCGACGGTCCGCTACGCCTTCCCCTTCGATCCGGCGACGCCGCGCCGGCTGCTGCTCGGCGAGGGCGGCGACCTGGCGAGCGTGGGCACGCGCGAGGGTCCGCTCGGCCAGTTCGAGCACCTGGCCCGCCACACCGGCTTCGCCCGCCACTCCTTCAAGTTCGAGCTGCCGGTGGGCAGCGAGGTGCGGGCGGCGCGCGGCGGCGAGGTGGCGCGCGTGGTCGACGGCTTCAAGTCGCAGCAGAGCGGAGTGGAGATCGAGGGCAACCCGAACGCGGTGTGGGTGCTGCACGAGGACGGCACCGCCGCCCTCTACCTGCACCTCTCCGACGGCATCCCGGTGCGTCCCGGCGACGCGGTGAAGACGGGCGACGTGCTCGGCCGCTCGGGCCGGCCCGGCTACGTGGAGACGCCGCTGCTGCACTTCGGCGTGATCCGGGTGGACGACCGCGGCGAGCCCCGGTCCGTCGACATCCGCTTCGAGGACGGCTCGGCCGCGGGCCTGGTGCCGGTGGCGGGCGAGCTCTACCCGGGAGGCTGAGGCGCGTGTCGGTCGTGGACCGGGACCGGGTGCGCCGCGTGCGGAACTCGGACCTCCGCGAGCTGGCCCGGCTGTGGACCGCGCTCACCGAGTACCACGCGTCGCTGGATCCGGCCTTCGCGCTGGCGCCGACGGCGCGGGCCGAGGTGCCGGGTCTGATGGGCCACCTGAAGCACGCGCGCTCCGAGATCTTCGTGGCGCCCGCGGGCGACGGAGCGGACGACGCCGGCGAGGCGCTGGCGGGCATGTGCATCGTGCGCGTCGACCGCGGCCACCCGGTCCACGCCGAGAAGGAGCGGGCCGAGATCAGCGACCTGTTCGTGGAGCCGTCGGCGCGGCGCCGCGGCCTGGGCGGCGCGCTGGCCGACGCGGCGCTGCGCTGGGCCGAGGAGCGCGGCGTGCCGCGCGTCGAGGTGCGGGTGGCGGCGGGCAACGCCGCCGGTCAGGCCTTCTGGCGCGCACGCGGCTTCGGCGACTTCATGCAGGTGCTCCAGCGGCGGACGCCGCCGGAGCGCTAGACCCGGGCGCCGGCGGTCAGTGCGACCACCGCGCAGCACAGCACCTCGACCGCCGCCGCCACGTCGGCTGCGCCGGGGAAGGTGGGCGCGATGCGGATGTTGGCGTTCTGCGGGTCGCGGCCGTAGGGGAAGGTGGCGCCGGCCGGCGTGAGCTTCACCCCGGCCCGGGCGCAGAGGGCCACCACCTCGGCGGCGATCGGCGCGGCGCAGTCGAAGGACACGAAGTAGCCGCCCGTCGGGTGGGTCCACTCGGCGACGTCGAGCCCCGCCAGCTCCTGCTGGAGGACCCGCTCCACGGCCTCGAACTTGGGGCGGACCAGCGCCGCGTGGCCCTTCATGTGGTCGGAGAGCGTCGTCTCGTGGCGGAAGAAGTCGACGTGGCGCGCCTGGTTCAGCTTGTCCGGACCGATCGTCAGCTTGCCGCGGTGGGCCAGCATCCACTTCAGGTTCCCTGCGCTCGACGCGAAGGCGGAGATGCCGCTGCCGGCGAAGGTGATCTTCGAGGTCGACCCGAACAGCAGCGGCCGGTCCGGGTTCCCGGCGCGCTCGCAGGCGGCGACGATGCTCGCCAGCTCCGCGTCCTCCTCGAACCAGTGCACCGCGTAGGCGTTGTCCCAGAGCAGGCGGAAGTCGGGAGCCGCCGCCCGCAGCCGCGCCG
>JBNLVK010000070.1:0-4860 GCA_050618055.1 Myxococcota bacterium | reverse complement strand
ATCAGCACCGTCACGTCGGTGTCGGCCACCTGCGCCAGCAGCTCGCGCACCGCGTTCATCGACTCGCTGGCCCAGACGATCGAGTCGCCCTGCGGGATCATCTCGCTGGCCAGGCGGTCGCGCTCGTCGCGCAGCGCCTTGGTCTCGAGCACCGCCTGGAGGGTCAGCAGCAGGTCCTCCTCCTCGAACGGCTTGTTCAGGTAGTCGGACGCGCCCAGGCGCATGGCCTCGACGATCGTGCTGGCCTTGCCCACGACCGAGAGCATCACCACCGGCACCGCGTCGCCCTTCTCGCGCAGCCGCCGCAGGGTGTCGATGCCGTCGCTGCCGGGCATCATCACGTCGAGCAGGATGACGTCCGGGTTGGCGCCGCCCTCGAGCAGGGCCAGCGCGCGCCGACCGTCCTCGGCGGTGTCGACGCTGTAGCCCTTCAGCTCGAGCAGGTTCGCCAGGTAGGTGCGGATGCCCTCGGCGTCGTCGACCACCAGCACGCGCGGCCGACCCTCGTTTCGCGCTGCGCCGGCCATCAGCGGCTCCCCGTGCCCGTGCTCGCCGCGGGCAGGGTGAAGACGAAGCGGGCGCCGCCGCCGTCGCGGGAGGCCGCGCGGATCGTGCCGCCGTGGGCCTCTACGAGCCGGCGGCAGATCGCCAGGCCGAGCCCGAGTCCGCCGCCCCGGCCGCCGTCGCCGAGCTGCACGTAGGGCTCGAAGACGCGCTCGCGGTCCGCCGGGGCCACGCCCGGTCCGTCGTCGGCGATCGCGATCTCCACCTGGTCGCGTCCGCCCGGTCCCTCGGCGGCGATGCGCCGCGAGGTCACCTCGACGTGGCCGCCGCTGCGTCCGAACTTGATGGCGTTGCCCAGCAGGTTCGTCAGCACCTGCTCGAGCCGCAGCCGATCGAAGCGCGCCAGCGCCTCCGCATCCAGGTCGAGCGAGAGCGTCATGTCGCGCTCCTCGAGCAGCGGACGCAGCATGGCGACGACCGCCTCGATCGCCCCGGCCGGCGCGCCGTGACCCAGCTCGAGCACGTGGGCGCCCTTCTCGGCGCGCGAAGCCTCGAGCAGGTTGCCGATGAAGCCGTTCAACCGCTCGCAGCCCTTGCGGGTCTCGAGCAGGAAGCCGCGCTGCTCCTCGGTCAGCGGGCCCACCTCCTCCTCCAGGAGCAGGCGGTTGTAGCCCCCGATCACGGTCACCGGTGTGCGCAGCTCGTGGCTGACCACCGAGAGCAGCTCCTCCCGTTCCTCCTCCTCGGCCTCCAGGCGCGCGCGCAGCTCCTCGCACTCCCGGTTCGCGGTCAGGAGGTCGCGCGACACGCCGTGCATCTCGCGCTCGAGCCTACGGACGTGGGTGACGTCCTCCAGGATCCAGGTCACGGAATCCACCGGCTGGCAGACGACCTCGCGGTGACCCCCGCCGGCCTGGAGCAGGCGGCACTCGACCGGCGCCGGATCCGCTGGATGCGGCAGCCCGCGGCCGGCGTCGGCGAGCAGGTCCTCGAGCTTCAGGCCCAGGATGCGCTCGCCGCGGCCCGACAGCGCCGCCAGGGTGCGGTTCGCCCAGGCCACGCAGCCGTCGCGCAGGCTCATCACCCCCAGCGGCAGGGCGTCGGCGAGGCGACGAAGGGTCGCCTCTTCGGGGGGTTGCTCGCTCCCGCTGCGGGTCGGTGAAGTCATGCGGCCACCGCGGTACCGTGGGAGCCGACCCCCGGCGGAAGATGCACGGGTGCCTGGAACATCCCTGCACTCATCGCCGCGAATCCGCCCGATCTTTAACGGGAATTCCCCGCGGAGCCGGTTCGTTCCGATGCCCAGGACGCGATCCGACGCCGGCCAGCGCATGGACCGGCTGGTGGAGGAGCTGAACCGACACCTGCGCCTCTACCACGTGGAGGACGCGCCCGAGATCTCGGACGCCGAGTACGACCGGCTGTACCGCGAGCTGGAGGAGCTGGAGGCCCGGCACCCGGACCTGATGCGGCCGGACTCGCCCACCCGGCGGGTGGGCGCGCCGCCGGCCGAGGGCTTCGCGACCGTCGAGCACCGCGTCCCCATGCTGTCGCTCGACAACGCCATGGACGCCGACGAGCTGCGGGCCTTCGACGAGCGGGTGCGCCGCCTGCTCGACCGCGACGACCCCATCGACTTCACGGTCGAGCCGAAGCTCGACGGGGCCGGCATCGAGCTGGTCTACCGGGACGGCGTGCTGGAGGTGGCGGCCACCCGCGGCGACGGCCGCGTCGGCGAGGACGTGACCGCAAACCTGGTGCTCTCGCAAAGCGTTCCGCTGGCCCTGGCGGGCCGGCCGCCGGGACGCGTGTCGGTGCGCGGCGAGGTCGTGCTGCCGATCGCGCGCTTCGAGCGCCTGAACCGGCAGCGCGAGGAGCGCGGCCAGGAGGCCTTCGCCAACCCGCGCAACGCGGCGGCCGGATCGCTGCGCCAGCTCCACGACGTCGACAGGGACCGGCTGCGCGCGCTCGAGCTGCACGCCTACGCCGTGGGCGAGGGGCTGCCGGACGCGGTCGACAGCCAGGCCGGCGTGCTGGCCTGCCTGGCGGACTGGGGGTTCGTCGTGACGCCCGACGCGCAGCTGTGCCGCGGCGTCGACGCGGTGATCGCCGCCCATGACGCGCTGCTGGCGCGCCGCGAGACGCTGCCCATCGAGATCGACGGCACGGTGGTGAAGGTCGACCGGCTCGACCTGCAGCGCGAGCTCGGCGAGCTGTCCCGCTCCCCGCGCTGGGCCATCGCCTTCAAGTTCCCGCCCTCCCAGGAGCAGACCGTCGTGCTCGGCATCGAGGCCAACGTCGGACGCACCGGTGCGCTCACGCCCGTGGCGAAGCTCCAGCCGGTGCACGTGGGAGGCGTCACGGTCTCGAACGCGTCGCTGCACAACCAGGACGAGGTCGACCGCAAGGACGTGCGCGTCGGCGACACGGTGGTGATCCAGCGCGCCGGCGACGTGATCCCCCAGGTGGTGAAGGTGGTGAAGGAGCTGCGTCCCCAGCGGACGCGGCGCTACCGGCTGCCGAAGGCGTGTCCGGTCTGCGGCGCCGCGACCGTGCGCCTGGAAGACGAGGCCGTCACCCGCTGCCCGAACCTCGACTGCCCGGCGCAGCTGAAGAACAACCTGCGCCACCTGGCCAGCCGCGGCGCCCTCGACGTGGAGGGCCTGGGCGAGAAGCTCGTCGACCAGCTCGTCGAGACCGGGCGCGTGAAGCGCATCTCCGACGTCTTCACCCTGGACGCCGAGGCGCTCCAGGAGCTGCCTCGCATGGGCGAGAAGTCGGCGGCGAACCTGGCCGCCGCCCTCGAGAAGGCGAAACGGACCACGCTGACCCGCTTCCTGATCGCCCTGGGCATCCGCCACGTGGGCGAGACGGTGGCGGCGCTGCTGGCGCGGCGCTTCGGCGACCTCGGCCCGCTGCTGGCCGCCGGCGAGGAGGAGCTGGTCGGCATCGACGGCATCGGGGCCACCATCGCCGAGAGCATCGCCGCCTTCTTCGCCGACCCGCGCAACCGCGCCGAGGTCGACCGGCTGCGCGAGCTGGGCCTTGCCTGGGAGGTGCACGAGCCGGCGCCGGCCGCGCCAGAGGACGGTCCGCTCACCGGCAAGACCTTCGTGCTGACCGGCACCCTCGACGGCATGACCCGCGACGAGGCGAAGCGGCGCATCGAGGCGCTCGGCGGCAAGGTCACTGGATCCGTGTCCAAGAAGACGAGCTACCTGGTGGCCGGTGCCGAGCCGGGCAGCAAGCTGACCAAGGCCCAGAGCCTGGAGGTGCCCGTCCTCGACCAGGCCGGGCTCGAGGCGCTACTCGCCGACTGACTCCCCGCGTAGCGCCAGGATGCGCGCATAGACGTCGCGACGCGGGCGCCCGTGGGCCTTCGCCAGCTCGGAGGCCAGCTCCTTCGAGGAGCGGCCGGCGGCGAGGCCGGCGCGGAGGGCGGCGTCGAGGTCCGCATCCGGGATCTCCCCCGCGCTCGGCGGTGCCCCCCCCACCACCAACGTGACCTCGCCGCGGGTGCCGTCGGCGAAGCGTTTCGCCAGCTCCGAGAGCGGGCCGCGTACCCACTCCTCGTGCAGCTTGGTGAGCTCGCGGGCGACGCAGGCGGGTCGGTCGCCGAAGGCCGCGAGCAGGCGCTCGAGGGTGCCGGCCAGCCGCTTCGGCGACTCGAAGAAGACGAGGGTCTCGGGCCGGTCGGCCAGCTCGCGCAGGCGCGCGTCGCGGGCGCCGGCCTTGCGCGGCAGGAAGCCCTGGAAGAGGAAGGGCTCGGCGGGCAGTCCGGACGCGGCCAGCGCCGCCAGCGGAGCCGACGCGCCGGGCACGGGCACCACCGGGTGTCCCGCCTCCACCGCCGCGCGCACCAGCCGCTCGCCCGGATCCGACACCAGCGGCGTGCCCGCGTCGGACACCAGCGCCACGCTGCCGCCGCGGGCCAGCACCGCCAGCGCCCGCTCGATGCGCGCCGCCTCGTTGTGGGCGTGCAGCGAGACCGGCTTCGCCTCGATGCCGTGGCGGTCGAGCAGCACGCGCGTGCGCCGCGTGTCCTCGGCCAGCACCAGCTCGGCCTCGCGCAGCACCGACAGGGCGCGCAGGGTCACGTCCTCCAGGTTGCCGATGGGCGTGGCGACGACGTGAAGCGGCAAGCTACCGCCCGCGGTCGGGGTACAGCGAGCGCAGTCCCTCCGGCGAGGCGTCGCACACGCCGCGCTCGGTCACCAGGGCGGTGACGAGCCGGCGCGGCGTCACGTCGAAGGCCGGGTTCGCGGCGGGGCTCCCCTCCGGCAGCACGTCGACCGTCACCACTTCGCCCGTTTCGCTGCGTCCCGACACCCGGCGCACCTCCTCCTCGCCCCGCTC
>JBNLVK010000069.1:0-7833 GCA_050618055.1 Myxococcota bacterium | reverse complement strand
GGTCAACCACAAGCTGGGCTTCGACCCGGACGAGCGGACCGAGTTCCAGCCCCAGGGGCCGGGCGGTCCGACCGAGGAGATCGCCCTCGGCGACCTGCCGACGCTGCGCAGCGAGGACATCCTCACCGCGGTCAAGTACCTGGTCGACCTGAAGAACGGCAACGACCCGGACAAGCGGGTCGACGACATCGACCACCTGGGCAACCGGCGCGTGCGCGTCGTGGGCGAGCTGCTGGAGAACCAGTACCGGATCGGGCTGGTGCGCATGGAGCGCGCGATCAAGGAGCGCATGTCGCTCCAGGAGATCGAGACGCTGATGCCCCACGACCTGATCAACAGCAAGCCGGTCTCGGCGGTGGTGAAGGAGTTCTTCGGCTCCAGCCAGCTGTCCCAGTTCATGGACCAGACCAACCCGCTGTCGGCGGTGACCCACAAGCGGCGCCTGTCGGCGCTGGGGCCGGGCGGTCTGACCCGGGAGCGGGCGGGCTTCGAGGTGCGCGACGTGCACCCCACCCACTACGGCCGCATCTGCCCGATCGAGACGCCGGAGGGTCCGAACATCGGCCTCATCGCGTCGCTGTCGACCTTCGCCCGGGTGAACGAGCTGGGCTTCATCGAGACGCCCTACCGCTCGGTGGCGGACGGCAAGGTCTCCAACGAGGTGAAGTACCTGTCGGCCCTGGACGAGGAGAGGCTGTCGATCGCCCAGGCGAACGCGCCCTTCGACGAGGAGGGCAAGTACGTGCGCGACTCGGTGCAGTCGCGCAAGGCCGGCGAGTTCGTGGTGGTCCCGCCGGACGACGTCGAGATGATGGACGTGTCGCCGAACCAGCTGGTGAGCGTGGCGGCGGCGCTGATCCCGTTCCTCGAGAACGACGACGCCAACCGCGCGCTGATGGGATCGAACATGCAGCGCCAGGCGGTTCCGCTGCTGCGGACCCAGGCGCCGTTCGTCGGCACGGGCATGGAGGCCGTGGTCGCCCGCGACTCCGGCGTCACCGTGGTGGCGAAGCGCGACGGCACGGTCGAGTCGGCCGACGCCTCGCGCATCGTCGTCAAGCCCGACGAGGACGACGGCACCGGCAGCAACATCGACATCATCAACCTGATCAAGTACCAGCGCTCGAACCAGAACACCTGCATCAACCAGAAGCCGATCGTGAAGCCCGGCGCCCGCGTGAAGAAGGGCCAGGTCATCGCGGACGGTCCGGCCACCGAGCAGGGCGAGCTGGCCCTCGGCCGCAACGTGGTCGTCGCGTTCATGCCCTGGGGCGGGTACAACTTCGAGGACTCGATCCTCATCTCCGAGCGCGTGGTGAAGGACGACTCCTACACCTCGATCCACATCGAGGAGTTCGAGTGCGTCGCACGCGACACCAAGCTCGGCAAGGAGGACATCACCCGCGACATCCCGAACGTGGGCGAGGAGGCGCTGAAGGACCTCGACGAGTCGGGCATCGTGCGGATCGGCGCCGAGGTGAAGCAGGACGACGTCCTGGTCGGCAAGATCACGCCCAAGGGCGAGACCCAGCTCTCGCCGGAGGAGCGCCTGCTGCGGGCGATCTTCGGCGAGAAGGCGGGCGACGTGCGCGACACCTCGCTGCGCGTGCCGCCGGGGGTCACCGGCACGGTGATCGGCGCCCAGGTCTTCTCGCGCCGCGGCGTCGAGAAGGACGAGCGCGCCCGCGCGATCGAGGAGGAAGAGATCGAGCGGCTGCGCAAGGACCAGGAGGACGAGATCCGCATCATCCGCGACAGCGCGATGAACAAGGTGCGGGAGCTCCTGGTGGGCAAGACCGCCGCGAACCGGGTGGCCGACGACCGCAAGGCGGTCACCTGGATCGAGGCCAAGGACAAGATCACCGACGAGACGCTGGCCCAGGTGCCGCAGCGCCGCTGGCACGAGGTGCAGATCTCCGACGCCGCGGTCCAGCAGCAGGTCGACCGCATCTTCGACTCGATCGAGGAGCAGGCGACCGTCATCAAGGCGGTGTTCGACGAGAAGATCGCCCGCCTCAAGAAGGGCGACGAGCTGCCGCCGGGCGTGTTCAAGATGGTCAAGGTCTACCTGGCCATCAAGCGCAAGCTCTCGGTGGGCGACAAGATGGCCGGCCGCCACGGCAACAAGGGCGTCATCTCGCGGATCCTCGCGGAAGAGGACATGCCCTACATGGCCGACGGCACGCCGGTGGACATCGTGCTGAACCCGCTGGGCGTGCCCTCGCGCATGAACATCGGCCAGATCCTGGAGACCCACCTCGGCTGGGCCGCCCACGGCCTGGGCGGTCAGGTCGCCCGGCTGATCGAGAACCGGCGGGAGGCCGACATCCAGGCGGTTCGCGAGAAGCTGAAGGAGGTGTACGCCGACGAGCGCATCTCGGCGGCGATCGACGGGGCGTCCGACGACGCGGTGATGGACGTGGCCGAGCGCGTGAAGAAGGGCGTGCACATGGCGACGGCCGTCTTCGACGGGGCCAAGGAGGAGAACATCCGGAGCGAGCTCGAGCGCGCCGGCCTCCCCCTGACCGGTCAGACCGTGCTCTTCGACGGCCGCACCGGCGAGCCCTTCGACCAGGAGGTCACCGTCGGCGTGCTCTACATGCTGAAGCTGCACCACCTGGCCGACGACAAGATCCACGCGCGGAGCATCGGGCCGTACAGCCTGGTCACCCAGCAGCCGCTGGGCGGCAAGGCCCAGTTCGGCGGCCAGCGCCTGGGCGAGATGGAGGTGTGGGCCCTCGAGGCCTACGGCGCCGCCTTCGGCCTCCAGGAGTTCCTGACGGTCAAGTCGGACGACGTGCTCGGACGCACGCGCATCTACGAGTCGATCGTGAAGGGCGAGAACGTGCTGGAGCCGGGCCTGCCCGAGAGCTTCAACGTGCTCGTGAAGGAGCTCCAGGCCCTGGGGCTCGACGTAGAACTGATGGAAGACAAGTCCTGAACCCTTAGGGGGATCGATCTTGCGAGATCTGTACAACCTGTTCGAGAAGCCCAAGGATCCGCTCGCGTTCAACGCGCTGCGGATCTCCATCGCGTCCCCGGACAAGATCCGGGAGTGGTCGTTCGGCGAGGTCAAGAAGCCGGAGACGATCAACTACCGGACCTTCAAGCCGGAACGTGACGGGCTGTTCTGCGCGAAGATCTTCGGTCCGGTCAAGGACTACGAGTGCAACTGCGGCAAGTACAAGCGCATGAAGCACCGGGGCGTCGTCTGCGAGAAGTGTGGCGTCGAGGTCATCCAGAGCAAGGTCCGCCGCGAGCGCATGGGGCACATCACCCTGGCGACGCCGGTGGCCCACATCTGGTTCCTGAAGTCGCTGCCCAGCCGCATCGGCAACATCCTCGAGATCTCGCTGCGCGACCTGGAGAAGGTGCTCTACTTCGAGAGCCACATCGTGGTCGAGCCCGGCGACACCGAGCTGGCCTTCGGTGAGCTGCTGAACGACGACGCGCTGCTCGAGGCCCGCGAGAAGTACGGCCGCGAGGCCTTCCAGGTGGGCATCGGCGCCGAGGCGATCCGCGAGATGCTGGCGCTGCTCGAGGTCGAGGACGAGTGCAAGCGCCTGCGCCACGAGATGCGCGAGGCCACCAGCGAGGCGAAACGCAAGAAGATCAGCAAGCGGCTCAAGGTGCTCGACGCCTTCCGCGAGTCGGGCAACAAGCCGGAGCACATGATCCTCGAGGTCATCCCGGTGATCCCGCCGGACCTGCGCCCGCTGGTCCCGCTGGACGGCGGCCGCTTCGCCACCAGCGACCTGAACGACCTGTACCGCCGCGTCATCAACCGCAACAACCGGCTGAAGCGGCTCCAGGAGCTGAACGCTCCCGAGGTGATCATCCGCAACGAGAAGCGGATGCTCCAGGAGGCGGTGGACGCCCTGTTCGACAACGGCCGCCGCGGCCGCGTCATCACCGGACCGTCCAAGCGCCCGCTGAAGTCGCTCTCCGACATGCTGAAGGGCAAGACCGGCCGCTTCCGCCAGAACCTGCTGGGCAAGCGCGTCGACTACTCGGGCCGCTCGGTGATCGTGATCGGTCCGGAGCTGCGGCTGCACCAGTGCGGACTGCCGTCGCGCATGGCGCTCGAGCTGTTCAAGCCCTTCATCTACAGCAAGCTCGAGCAGCGCGGCTACGTCACCACCATCAAGGCAGCGAAGAAGATGGTGGAGAAGGAGCGCCCCGAGGTCTGGGACATCCTGGCCGAGGTGATCCAGGAGCACCCGGTCATGCTGAACCGGGCCCCCACGCTGCACCGCCTGGGCGTCCAGGCCTTCGAGCCGATGCTGATCGACGGCAAGGCCATCCAGCTGCACCCGCTGACCTGCGCCGCGTTCAACGCGGACTTCGACGGCGACCAGATGGCGGTGCACGTGCCGCTGTCGGTCGAGGCGCAGATGGAAGCCCGCGTGCTCATGATGTCGACCAACAACATCCTGAGCCCGGCGACCGGCCGGCCCATCATCGGGCCGAGCCAGGACATCGTGCTCGGCTGCTACTACATGACCCGCGAGCTGCCCGGCGCCCGCGGCGAGGGCATGCGCTTCTCGTCCCCGGACGAGGTGCGCGCCGCCTTCGACGCCGACGAGGTGGCGATCCACGCGGCCATCACCGTGCGCATGGACGGCGAGAAGGTCGAGACGACCGTCGGTCGCGTGCTGCTGCGCGAGATCGTGCCGTCCGAGATCCCCTTCGAGATCATCAACCAGGTGATGGACAAGAAGGCGCTCGGCGAGCTGATCGACCAGGCCTACCGGCGCCTCGGCAACAAGGCCACCGTCATCCTGGCCGACCGGCTGCGCACGCTGGGCTACCAGCACGCCACCCGGGCGGGCATCTCGATCAGCATCAACGACATGCAGATCCCGAGCGACAAGGACCGCTTCATCGAGGCGGCCAACGGCCAGGTCCGCGAGATCGAGGAGCAGTACCAGGAGGGCCTGATCACCGACGGTGAGCGCTACAACAAGGTGATCGACATCTGGGCCCACGCCACCGAGCAGGTGTCGGCGCAGATGCTCGAGCGCCTGGGCACCGACGTCGTGACCGACGAGGCCGGCGAGGAGCACCACGTTCCGAGCTTCAACTCGATCTACATGATGGCCGACTCGGGCGCGCGCGGATCGGCGCAGCAGATGCGTCAGCTGGCCGGCATGCGCGGCCTGATGGCCAAGCCCTCGGGCGAGATCATCGAGACGCCGATCACGGCGAACTTCCGCGAAGGCCTGACGGTCCTCCAGTACTTCATCTCCACGCACGGCGCGCGGAAGGGACTGGCGGACACGGCGCTGAAGACGGCGAACTCGGGCTACCTGACCCGGCGCCTGGTCGACGTCTCCCAGGACGTGGTCACCCCCGCCGAGGACTGCGGCACCACCGACGGCAACGAGATCGGACCGCGGGGCGAGGGCGGCGAGATCATCGAGCCCATCGGCGAGCGCATCCTGGGCCGCGTGGCGCTGGACGACGTGAAGGACCCGCTGACCGAAGAGGTCCTGGTGCCGTCCGGCACCGAGATCGACGAGGAGCTGGTGCGGGTGATCGAGGACGCGGGCCTCGAGCGGATCATGATCCGCTCGGTGCTCACCTGCGAGACCGAGTTCGGCGTGTGCACCAAGTGCTACGGCCGCGACCTGGCCCGCGGCGAGATGGTCAACATGGGCGAGGCTGTCGGCGTGATCGCGGCCCAGTCCATCGGCGAGCCCGGCACCCAGCTCACCATGCGGACCTTCCACATCGGCGGCACCGCGACCCGGCGGGTCGAGGCGTCGCACGTGGAGGCCACCGCCGAGGGCGAGGTGCGCTACGCGAACCTGCGGACGGTCACCGACCGCGAGGGGCGCAAGATCGCCATGAGCCGCAACGCCGAGATCGGCGTGTTCGACTCGAGCGGTCGCGAGCGGGAGCGCTACCCGGTCGTCTACGGCGCGCAGGTGCGCGTCGAGGACGGGTCCACGGTCAAGCCGGGCGACATGCTGATCGAGTGGGACCCCTTCGCCAACCCGATCCTGGCCGAGAGCTCGGGAACGGTGAAGTTCGGCGACATCGTCGAAGGGTCGACCATGCAGGAGCAGGTGGACGAGTTCACCGGCCTGTCCTCGAAGGTGATCATCGAGTCGAAGGACCCGGAGCTGCGCCCGCGCGTGTCCATCAAGGACCCGGAGAACAACACCGTCGCCCGGGCGCTGCTGCCGGTCGGCGCGAACCTGGGTGTCATCGAGGGCCAGGACGTGGATGCCGGCGACGTGCTGGCGAAGATGCCGCGCGAGACCACGAAGACCAAGGACATCACCGGCGGCCTGCCGCGGGTGGCCGAGCTCTTCGAGGCCCGCAAGCCCAAGGACTTCGCCATCGTCTCCGAGATCGACGGCACCGTGTCGTTCGGTCCCGACTCGCGCGGCAAGCGCCGCGTGATCGTGACGCCGGACCTGGAGGACGCCGAGCCGAAGGAGTACCTGATCCCCAAGGGCAAGCACATCAGCGTGCACGAGGGCGATCGGGTGCGCGCCGGCGAGGCCCTGATGGACGGCTCCAGCAACCCGCACGACATCCTGAAGATCAAGGGCGAGAAGGAGCTGGCGAAGTACCTGGTGGACGAGGTCCAGGAGGTCTACCGCCTCCAGGGTGTGCGCATCAACGACAAGCACCTCGAGACGATCGTCCGGCAGATGCTGCGCCGCGTCCGCGTGAAGGAGGTGGGCGACACCGACTTCCTGGTGGGCGAGCAGGTCGAGAAGGTGAACTTCGAGCGGGCCAACGAGCAGATGCTGGCCGAGGGCAAGCAGCCGGCCGTGGCCGAGCCCCTGCTGCTCGGCATCACCAAGGCGTCGCTCTCCACCGAGTCGTTCATCTCGGCGGCCTCCTTCCAGGAGACCACCAAGGTGCTCACCGAGGCCTCCATGTGGGGCAAGCGGGATCACCTGCGCGGCCTGAAGGAGAACGTGATCATGGGCCGCATCATCCCGGCCGGTACCGGGATGGCGCGCTACCAGAACATCGGGATCCAGATCGACGCCCCGGAGGAGCTGCTGGAAGGTCCGGACGAGGATCTGGCGCCGCCCAGCCTGGAAGGCGGCCTGGAATCGGGGCTGGAAGCCCCCGAAATGCTGGCTTCGAGCGACTCCCCCTCGGGGACGCTGGAGAGCTAGCCGGCTCCCGATCGCGACCCGCAAAAGGGGCCGGATCCGACCGGATCCGGCCCCTTTTCGTCGCGTTGACACCGCTTCCAAGCTCGCTAGAATGCGGCGGTTTTTCCGCAAGGGCCGCTCTCCTGCGGTCCGCTCGCGGGCTCCTCGGAGGGGTCTCCCGAGGCATCGGCCTCCGGACCCTTCGAAGCCTCGAGTCGGGCGCAGGGGATTCTTGTCTTTGCAGCCCTCTCGTCTCTCGAAACACCCCGGGCCCGCAGCGTGGTGCCCGAAGTGGGATGGATCCTCTCATGCCGACCGTTCAACAGCTGATCCGCCGCGGCCGCAAGCGCCAGACCAGCCGCAGCAAGTCCGCCGACCTGGGCAACTGCCCGCAGCGGCGCGGCGTGTGCCTGCGCGTGTTCACGCAGACGCCGAAGAAGCCGAACTCGGCGCTGCGCAAGGTGGCGCGCGTGCGTCTGACCAACGGCCGCGAGGTCAACGCCTACATCCCGGGCGTCGGTCACAACCTCCAGGAGCACTCGGTGGTGCTGATCCGCGGCGGTCGCGTCAAGGACCTGCCGGGCGTGCGGTACCACATCGTGCGCGGAACGCTCGACACGACGGGCGTCTCCGACCGCCACCGCGGTCGCTCCAAGTACGGAGCCAAGCGGCCCAAGTAGAACTCTGCAGGCGGCCGGACGGGTGCCAG
>JBNLVK010000068.1:0-39757 GCA_050618055.1 Myxococcota bacterium | reverse complement strand
CCGGAAGGCCAGCCAGGTGAAGAGGCACACCACGGCGAAGGCGGAGACGACGCGCGTGACCTCCGGAAGTGTCGATTCGGCCGCGAAGTTCATGGCGGTGGCGATCGTGCCGGGTCCGGCCAGGACGGGGAGCGCCAGCGGGCTCACCGCCAGGTCGAGGGCCGCGTCGCGGCTTCCCTCGACGTCCCCCTCGGCCGGGGCGTGCACCGAGGACGCCTCGCCCTGGAGCATGTGGTAGCCGACCAGGGCGACCAGCAGGCCTCCGGCGATGCGGAAGGCGGGCAGCGTGATGCCGAAGAGATCGAAGATCGCGCGGCCCGCGACGGCGAACGCCGCCACGATGGCGAAGGCCAGCAGCACGCCCCGCAGCGCGACCCGGTTGCGGGTGGCGCCGTCGAGCCCCTCGGTGAGCCCCAGGAACAGCGGCGTGTTGGCGATCGGATTCATGATCGCGAAGAAGGCCATCAGCACGGTGGTGAAGTGGACCGCCGTGTCCATGGCTAGCCGCTCCAGTGACCCAGCATGGCGCGGGCCGCCATGAACCAGACGGCCAGCGTGGAGACGGCGTAGAGCCAGAAGCGCACCATCACCACGTTGCGGGTGCAGTGGACGGCGCTGTGCAGGGCCCGGAAGGCGACGAACACCCAGGACGCGCCCACGTACAGCGCGTCCACCTTCCCGGTCGCGAACAGCACCAGGGCCAGCGCGTAGAACAGCACCGGGATCTCGAACAGGTTCTTCAGGTTGTCCGACGGGTTCGTCACCTCGGGCGGCGAGAGCTCGGCCAGCCTGCCGGGCACGGCCAGGTCGTCGGGGCTGATCTGGTTGCCGTTGATGAAGGCGATGCGCCGCACGTACATGAGGACCCACACCGCGAAGGTGAGGGCGATGGTCGCGTAGACGGGTCCGAAGATCGCGGTCTGGGGCATGGGGCTCTCCTAGGCTCCTTCCAGCCGGGACGGGCCGGCCGCGTAGTCGGGGCGCCAGTCGCCGGCCTCGGGGAAGATGCGGTGGTGGTCGGGAAGCGCGACCCACGGAAGCCGGCGCTTCGTCCAGATGTGCGCGTCCACGTCGGCCCGCTCCGGATGATCGAGCGTTCCGATGTAGAGGGTCCGCAGGCGGGGTCGCGCCGCGTTGGCGATCCACAGCGCCGACCCGCAGCGCGCGCAGAAGCGGGTGGTGATGCGATTGCCGCTGTCCGCCACCCGTTCGTGGCTCGCGGGCTCGCCCGTCGCGTGCAGCGCCTCCGCCGGCACCTGGCAGCAGGTGGCGAAGGCGCTCCCGGTCGCGCGCTGGCAGTCCCGGCAGTGGCAGGTGTAGGTGACGAACGGCGGTGCGTCGCAGCGGTAGCGGACCGACCCACAGCTGCAGCCGCCCTCGAAGGGAGGTATCAGCATGCCTACTGGAAGACGCAGTGCTTCGCGTAGGCGGCGGCGTCGTTGGCGCTCCAGTCGGCCTTGGGCGTCTCCTTCATCTCCTCGCACCAGGCCTCGCTGCCCACCTCGGGCGAGCAGGCGGTGAAGAGCAGGAGAAGGGTCGCGATCCAGGGGATTCTCGTGTGCTTCATGGCCGGAAGTATGCGCCGTGGGCGCGCCGTCGCCACGGCGTCGCGCGGCTCACTCGGTCGGCTCCTGCGCGGTGTAGAGGGCCTCGAGCTCCGGGCCGTTCTCCATGACGCGGTTGTTTCCGGTGGGCCAGCCTGTCGCGCGTCAGGCCACCGCCCACACCAGGCTCGCGCCGAAGGCGACGACCAGCAGCGACCAGAGCCTCACCTGCCAGTCGGCGCGCCGCCGCCACCAGTCGACGACGGCCGCGAAGCGCGCGAGCCCGAAGAACGGCGTGGCGAGCCCGGAGAGGAGCGAGAGCACCGCCAGCACCTGGAGGTAGGCGGGCGCCTGCGAGGCGGGGGCCGCCAGCCACAGCGCGACGGCCAGCACCACGCGCAGCAGGGCCATGCCCCACAGCCCGGCGCGGGTCTGCACGCGGGTGACCAGGTCGAGCAGCCGCACCGGCGCGAGCGCGCCGACCACGCCGAGCACCGCGACGAAGGCGCCGAACAGGCCCACGAAGACACTCATCGGTACCGGCTCCCCTCCGCCATCTCCTCGCCCTCCCAGTCGAACATGCGCCGCCGGCGCTTCTCCCAGAAGTTGCAGACCTCGAGGCGGATCCCGTCCGGATCCTCGAAGAAGGTCGCGTAGTAGTCGGGAGCGTACTCTGGATAGGTCTGCGGCGGGGTGGCGTCGATCCCCAGCGCCCGGAGCTCGCCCGCCACCCGATCGACCGACGCCTCGTCGAGGACCCGGAAGCTGACGTGGTGGAGGCCCGGCGCGTAGGGATCGTGGTCCGGGGTGTCCGGCCGCGCCGGCCGGAGGGTGAACCCGAACGGGCGCCCGTAGTAGTGCACGTGGCGCTCGCCGGCGATGATCGACTCGCCCTTGCGGAAGCCGAGCAGCGGCATGGCCCGGTCGTAGAAACGTTCGGACGCGGCGACGTCGCGCACCGCCAGGTAGAGGTGGTCGATGCCGATCACGTCGGCGCGCGCGGCCGGCGCGTGGCGCTCCTTCCAGGCGCGGACCATCGCCAGCGTGCCCTCCTCGTCGGGCTGCTCGGCGAAGCGCAGCGCGTCCGGCGGGATCAGCAGCCAGGGCTGGGCGCTGCGCGTCCAGATGTGGGCGACGGGTGCCACCCAGGAGGTGTCGTCGAGCGTTCCCGCCTCGAGCAGCATCAGGTCGGGAATGCGGGTCGGGGCGAACAGCGCGGTCTGGCAGCGCGGGCAGACCGACGCCGACTTGTCGCGTCCGTCGGGCGTCGCGAACCCGTGTTCGACGGGCTCGCCGCGGACCACCCGCAGCGCGTCGCGCCGCACGATCATCGCCAGCGAGAAGGCGCTCCCGGTCGCGCTCTGGCAGTCGGTGCAGTGGCAGGCGTAGACGCTCAGCGGATCCTCGCCGAGCGCGTACGCGACGTCGCCGCACGGGCAGCCGCCCCGTTGGGGGAACGCGACCCGGCTCATTCGCACTCCGGCGGTGTCCACGTGGCGACGGGCTGCATCGCCTCGTCGTAGACGAGGATCACGCAGGTCCGGGACGAGTAGGCGGAGAAGCGGAGCACGTAGGTGCGTCCGGGCTCCGGCACGAACCCGCCGGACACGTTGCAGGCGCGGTACACGTCGCCTTCGTACGCGCGCAGCTTCACCTGGAGGAACAGGTAGCCGCCGCTTCGCACCTCGATGCTGCGGGGGAAGGGCGTGAGTCCCACCGCCCCGCGGTAGCTCGCCTCGAGCGTCTCGGGGCCGAGGCACTGGTCGCCCAGCTCGTAGACGTGGAGGGCGACACCGGTCGTGGAGTCGTGGCGCTCGATCTCGGTCTCGAGCAGGCGCAGCTGCGCCGGACGGGGGCTGCGCCGGGAGGGCCCGGCGTAGTCGAACGCACTCGACGCGCAGCCGATCCCGGCGAGGAGCGACATCGCCGCGACGCCCAGGGCCCTCACGGATCCGGCCTGCCGGGCGGGTGGGCGCGCAGCTCCACCGGCAGCCCGATCCAGTAGTCGGCCTCGGGCGGCGGCGGAAGATCGAACGTCTCCAGGTTGCCCAGCGCCTGCGAGACGCAGGCGCCGAACTCGCTCGGCGGGTAGACGAACGTCTCGCGCGGACCGCCCTCGGCGTCGAGCTGGTAGAGCAGGTGCGCCCCGCGCGAGTCGGGGACGTGCACGTAGCAGCGGCGGGCCGCACGTTCGTGGGCGTTGCGCGTGCGCTGCTGCACCAGCTCACCGTAGGTGTGGCCGGCGGGGGTCTTCAGGTTCCGGCGCACCTCCTCGGCGGCTTCGTAGTAGCCGGGCGGGGTCTCGTCGGTGGCGCAGCCGGCCACAGCGGCCGCGGCCAGCGCGAGCAGGGCGATCCGCTGGCGGCTGCGCCCGCTCACTCGGCGCCCGCTCGCGGCAGCAGGACAACGGGCACGAGCATGCGCGGCGGCGGATGCCCCTCGCCGCCCGAGGCGTCCTCCTCCCACGCATCGAGCACGCCCAGCTCCGCCGCATCGACCGCGAAGTCGGCCGAGAAGGCGAAGCGGCCCGGGCCGTCGACGCCGCCGCCGCGGGTGTGGCCCGCGTCGAGCACCCGGCCGTCGCGACCGCGCAGCGCCCACAGCACGTTGCTCTCGAAGGTGCGCGAACAGCCCGCGACCCGCAGCGGGCTGGCCGAGCGCGCACCGGCGGCCGGCGCGGTCACCAGCACGAACGCGGAGCGGGCCAGCAGCGGATCGATCGGATCGCAGGCGTCCGCCGGTCCCGTCGCGCAGGCGGGGAGGGTGGCGAGGAGCATGGCCAGCACCCGGCTCGACCGTGCGCCCACCCTAGCGCGGGTCCAGACGCACCAGGTGGCGCGGCGGAAAGCCGGTCAGGATGCGAAAGAAGACGGGCAGCGCGTGCTCCCCGTTCACCTTCTCGTACTCGGCGCCGCTCACCGCCACCGCCTGGTAGTCGGACGTCGCACCGTCGAGCGTGACCTGCACCTCCGGGTTCGCCAGCGCCCGCTCGTACCAGGCGCGCGGCCAGTGGTTGGCGGCGACGTAGAGCCTGCCCTCGCTCTCCAGCCTCGACACGACCCGGTCGTGGGACCCGTCCGCGTCGAACGTGGTGATGACGAGGGTCGAGGCGTCGGCGGGCTGGAAGTAGCCGATCAGCGACTCGAACACGACCACGATGCCGACGTACGCCGCGAGCGCGATGCCGAGGATCTTCAGGGCCTTCATCGGTGCCTCCATGTGGGTCGGGGGCGGCCAGTATGGCAGCTCCCGCCGGTTGGAATCACGCGCGCTGCCCGCCGTCCCACGGCGGGGTGGCCGTCGCGCGCCAGCCGTCCAGGCCCTCCAGTCGCGCGTGCCAGGCGGCGAAGCCGGGGAATGCGTCGAACGGGAACCCGGCCGCCGCAAGGTAGGTCGTCATGCCGCCGACCGAGAGGTCGGCGATGCTCGGGCTCTCGCCGACCAGCCAGCCGCGCCCCGACAGGTGCGTTTCCAGCCGCCCGAGACACGCCACGAGGGGCTCGTGCTTCCAGTGCGGCGGCGCCCCTGGCGCGGGAACGTGCTCGGGCAGCAGCGCGTGACCCACGAAGCCGGCGAGCACGGTCGTCAGCGCCGGCTGCCAGTGCGCCGCCTCCCAGAAGAGCCAGGAGAGGATCGTGGCGCGCTCCGCGGCGTCGCGAGGGAAGAGCCTGCCGCCGGCATGGACCTCGGCGAGGTGGACGAGGATCGCGTTCGACTCGGTCAGGGTGAGCGCGCCGTCGACCAGCGCCGGCACCTTGCCCTCCGGGTGGACGCGCAGGTACTCGGCGCTGCGTCCCTCGCCGGCGTAGACGTTCACCAGGCGGACGTCGACATCGAGTCCCAGCTCGGCGACGGCGGCCTGCGCCTTGCGCGCGTTCGCGGAGAGCGGCGTCGCGTACAGCGTGGTCACGAGCGCGACCCGCGGCGTCGCCGGGTGCTCCGGCGCCTTTCCGCGCCGCGCGACTCGATCGTGGAGAGGCACTCGTCGATCGCTTCGAGCAGGTCCGACTGCTCCGACCCGGTCTCGACGCGCATGCGCACGAACGCGTCGGCCAGCCGCACGTCGGCGTGGACGCCGCTCGGGTCGTCGTGGAAGTGCAGGAAGGCGCGCGACTTCAGCTGGAACACGCCGGGACGCGGCTCGCGCAGGGCGCTCCGCGCCCGCAGCTCCTCGAGCAGCGGAGCGATGCGGGCGAGCGTCGCCGGGCCGGCGTGCTTCATCGGGGCGGCTCCAGCATGCCCGGCGGCTCCACCGTCACTCCGGACGCGGCCGCAGGCCGGCGGTGCCGACCCACACCAGGCGCACGAAGTTCACGGCGGCGCCCAGCAGGATCATCAGCAGACCCAGCAGGTAGAGCCCGAAGCCCGGACCGCCCCACGCGCCGAGAACGTTCGCCGCCTGCGCGAGGAGCGCCACCAGGTAGGTGAGGTTCGCCACGATGCTGATCGCCGGGTCGAGCGACGAGACCACGTTGGGCACCCGTTTCACGATCAGCCGCGCGACGAAGGCGCCGTTCCCCAGCACGAACGCGCCCAGCAGGACGCTCGAGACGCGCCAGACGGCGGCGTCGTCGAGGCCCAGGAAGTGCAGCAGGAACGGCACGAGCGAGAAGAGCAGCGTCGCCAGGCTGAAGGCCAGCATCACCCAGAAGCGGAACAGGTCGAAGGGCGTACCCGCCGGCGTGAGGCGCACCTGGAAGACGGCGACGATGCTGGCGAAGCCGGCGAATGCCACGGCCACCTCGGCCAACGTGAAGAGCACGTCACTGGGCTGGGCGGAAAGGGCCTCCATCGACCTCCTCCAGCAGCCTGCACCGGAAGTATGCCAGAAGCGGCAGGGTCGGTCGGGCTCAGAGCTTCTTGAAGTAGCGCGCGACGGGGAACGGGCGGAAGCCCGCCGCCTCGTATGTGCGGCGCGCCGGCGCGTGGCCCGGATCGCCGCCGGTCTCCACCATCACGGTGGTCATGCCCGCCTCGCGGAAGCGGTCGAGCGCGTGACGGGTGAGGGCGCCGGCGATGCCGCGGCGCTGGAAGTCCGGGTCGACGGCGATCATGTAGATCTCGCCCATGCGGTCGTCGCGGTGGAGCCTGAGCGACACGAACCCGACCGTCTGCGCGTCCTCCGTGGCGACCCAGCTGCGCACGTCGGCGTCGCGGCAGGTTGCTTCGACCGCCTGGCGCTGGGTGACGCGCCAGTCCGGGTGCTGCGCGCGGAACACGTCGGAGCCCATGGCCTCCTCGACCGACGCGAACACCGGCGCCCAGGCGCGCAGCGAGAGCGCGACGATCGCCTCGAGCCGGGACTCGTCGTAGGGCTCGATCTGCATGCCCGGGGTCTCCTCCGACCGGGGCAGGCTAGCTCGGGTCCTCCTGGAACGGCTTCACCCACCCTGGATCACCAGACTCCCTTCACACCCGGGTGTTGCCCAGCAGGATCCACGCGCCCACGCCGACGAAGCCCAGGCCCGCCACCAGGCGGACCACACGCGGGTTCACGACCTCGGCGACCAGCGAGCCGCCGAGCACGCCCAGTGCCGACGACAGGACGAGCGCCGACGCCGACGCGGCGAACACGGTCAGCCGGGGGTGCGACGCGTCGGAGGCGTACAGAAGCGTCGCGAGCTGGGTCTTGTCGCCGAGCTCGGCGATGAAGATGGTGGTGAAGACCGTCGCGAAGAGGGCGGGATCCATGCGGCGCCTCGGGTTGGGAAGGCGGCAGTATGCCAGAGCACGACGGCGCGCGGCCGTGTCGGGTCAGGCGCCGGGCTTGCACGCCGTGAACCAGGCGAACGCTCCCCATAGCTCCTCGGTCGCGATGCACCCGAAACCCACCGCCTCGAGCGCGCGGGCGAAGCCGTCGGTGTCGAAGCGGTCCTCGAGCGGGTGCTCGAGCAGGCTCCGCGTCACCGGGTTGTGGATGAAGCGCCGCAGCACCTCCTCGGCATACAGCCGGCCTCCCGGCCGGAGCACCCGGTGGATCTCCGACACGGCGCGCCGCCAGTCCGGGACGTGGTGGACGATGCCGAAGTCGAAGACCGCGTCGTAGGTTCCGTCGCCGGCGGCGATGGCGCTGGCGTCACCCACCCAGACGTTCGCCCGCACGCCGCCGTCCGAGAGCCGACGACGCGCCTTCGCGACCATGCGGGGATCCAGATCGAATCCGTCGACCGAGCCGGCTCCGAAGACGGACGCGACCAGCTCCAGGCCGACGCCGCGGCCGCAGCCCACTTCGAGCGCACGACCACCGGAGAGGGCGCCCCCCATGCGCAGCAGTCGTCCCGCCTCGAAGCGCCGCTGGATCGCCGCGCGCAGCGGGTTGTTCATGAGCGCGTACTCGACGCGGTTCAGGAGCATGGCCTGCCCGGCTTCGGGCCTGTCCGACGGCGGATCAGCCCGACGCGGACTTCGGGCCGGCGAAGTGATCTCTCCGTTCCGCCCAACCTACCACGGAGCGCCCGGCTGCGGCGGGTCGGCGGGCCGACGTCGGGCCGGGCCCGTCCCGGCACTCGCGTACTTCGCGGAAGAAGACGTAGCTCCGCCTCGGCGACGCCACTCCCTCCGGCTCTCGCGCCAGGCCGCACGCATCTGGCCTCGGGTCCACGAACGTGACGGAGCCGTCGGGGACCGTGCCCCCTTCGGCCCACGCGAGACCGGTCGTGGGGGCATTCGCCCCGTTTCCGGGGCGGAACCCCCCGGCTACAGTGCGCGCGGCGAACGACGCTGAAGATCCAACCGACGAGGAGGCCATCGCCGTGCTTCGAACGCTCCCGCTCATCGTGACCGCGCTGATCCTGTCGCTGCCCGCTGCATCCGAGGAGATCCCGCCGGAGGTTCTCCAGTCGCTCTCGACCCCGGACACGGTCGAGACGAGCCTCGGCACCCTCTCCTTCACCGACGGCGCGCCGAGCGCGGAGACGGTCGAGACGGTCTACGACCACCTCGATTTCATCCAAGCCTTCCGCGCCTTCGTCGACACGTTCCAGGGCGCCAGCCTGGCCGCCATCCGCCAGGGGTTCCTCGATGTCGGGGTCCCGGACAACGAGATGCTGCTCTTCTCGGAGCTGATGGACGCGAAGTCGGTGTTCCTGACGGCGAACGCCGACACCGTCTACTACCTGGGCTTCCTCGACCTGACGAAGGGGCCGATGGTCTTCGAGTCGCCGCCCGGCGCCCTGGGGACCATCGACGACATGTGGTTCCGCTGGGTGACCGACTTCGGCGCGCCCGGCCCGGACCGCGGCGAAGGCGGCCGCTACCTGATCCTGCCGCCGGGCTACGACGGCTACGTGCCGTCGGGCGGCTACTTCGTCGCGCGCGCGCGTACCAACCGCGTCATCCTGCTCGGACGCTCGTTCATGCAGGACAGCGACCCCAAGCCCACCGTGGCGACGATCAAGTCGAAGACGCGCATCTACCCGTACCGCCCGGGCAGCTTCGGCACGCCCATCGCCGAGTTCCTGGCGGGCGAAGCGGCGCTCGCGAAGACGGCCGAGGCGAAGCCCGCCGTGTTCCACGAGGGAACCGGCCGGGTGATGAACACCGTCCCGCCCAGCGACTTCGGCTACTACGAGATCCTGAACGACGTGGTGCAGTCGGAGCCCGCCACCGCCCTGGATCCCGAGCTGATGGGCCCGCTGGCGGCGATCGGTATCGAGAAGGGCAAGAAGTTCGCGCCGGACGCGCGCATGAAGGGCATCCTGACCCGGGCGGCGGCGGTCGCCAACGCCACCGCCCGCACCATCGGCATGCGGCCGCGCGATCCGGACTGGTCCTACTACCCGGGCTCGTCCTGGATCAACGCGCTGTTCGACAGCGGCTACCTGTTCGAGACGCCGATCCCGGAGATCACGCGGCAGGGCGCGAAGCCCTTCCCGCCGACCGGCTACCGGAAGATGAACGCCCGCACCTGGTTCTTCTACTACGCCACGGGCATCACGCCGGCCATGGCCATGCGCATGACCGACGTCGGCTCCCAGTACCTGATCGCCATGCTCGACGAGGACAAGAACTACCTGGACGGCTCGAAGACCTACAAGGTGACGCTGCCCAAGGGCATTCCGGAGAACAAGTTCTGGTCCTTCACGCTCTACGACAACCAGACGCGCTCCATGCTGGACACACCGCAGCGCTACCCGCGCGCCGGCAGCCAGAGCTTCCCTTCGCCGGCGGCGGTGCCGGCGAAGAACGGCAGCACGACCATCTGGTTCAGCCCGGAGCAGCCCGAGGGCGTGGCGCGCGGCAACTGGATCCAGACCGATCCGAACAAGGGCTTCTTCACGATCCTGCGCCTGTACAGCCCGCTCGAGCCGTTCTTCACGAAGAAGTGGCGACCGAGCGAGATCGAGCGGGTCGACTAGGCGGCGGGCGGCCGCCCCGTCAGACCTGGAGCGCCAGCGACTCCCCGAACGAGGGCGGCACGTCCGCGATCTTCCTTCCGCCCAGCGCGAAGTAGTAGAGAGGCTCACCCTCGATCGAGTAGCGGTGCCGGTAGCGCTGCAGGTGGTAGAGGTCCAGGTACTCCGAGAAGATCAGCTCCCGGATCAGCTGCGAGAAGCCGGAGTCGTCGCTCCGATCCAGGAACGTCTCCTTCACGTTGAACGCCACCCAGCCGTCCTTCGCGATCATGTTGAAGGCTTCCAGGAACGCGGGGGCGGGAATGTCTCCGAAGCCCAGCGCCGCCACCGAGACCAGGCAGTCGCACGCCCACGAGCTCAGCTCGTCGCGTTCGTCGAGATCGAGCTTGCAGAAGTCCATGACGTAGTAGGCGTCGTAGACGCCCGGGCGGTCGCGGTCCGTCGCGGTGCACGCCTCGGGAATGATGTCCACGCCGACCAGCCGGGAGACGCCCTGCTTCTTCAGCTCCTCGCCGACGATCCCGTTGCCGGCGCCCAGGTCGAGCACCCGCAGCTCGGTGAGCCGCTGCGGCGACTGGGCGACCGACGAGCGGAGCACGTCCACGACGGTGGCCGGCGACTGGCACTTGAGCCGCTCGTACACGACCTGCTCGTACAGGCCGGGCACGGAGAAGATGCGATCGTAGTCGTGGAGCCGGATCTTCTCCCTGGACTCGCCCTCCAGGAGATAGAAGTAGACCTCGTCCTGGCATAGCTCGCGGACGTCTGCCGGCGGAAACTGGATCCGATGCCGCTGCTTGTTCACTGCGCCTCCCGTGATTGGAGTGCGCAGCCTAACGGATCTGCGGCTTCGCCGCGCGCAGGACCCCTACCCCTTGTGTTCCGACTCCAGCTCGGCGATCGGGTCCTCGGTGTACAGGTAGTCCTTGAGCTCCTTCGAGAAGGTCGCGTCGCGGCGGCGGATCCACTCGATCAGCATGGCCGCGTGCTCCTTCTCCTCGTCGCGGTTGTGGACGAGGATCGCCTTGAGGGCGTCGTCCGTGCACGCGTCGGCGCGCTGGTTGTACCAGTCCACCGCCTCGAGCTCCTCCATCAGGGACTGGATCGCCCGGTGCATGTCGCGCGTCTCGTCGGAGAGGTCACCGACCTCCTCGTGGAATCCTTCGTTCGCCATGGTCTCTCCAGGTGTTGGGGTTCGCACCGGGAACGTACATCACCCGGGTTCCGTCGCGACGGACGGCTCCGGTGCGTACCGCGCCGCGCGGCCGCCGGCCCAGACGGCGACGGGGAGGATCGAGGCGAGGTACGTGAGGTGGTACCACACGGGATACGCGTCCCACACCTCGCCGGGCAGGAGGTGGGGCGGGGCGGAGATCGCGAGGATGATGCCGCCGGCGACCCAGCGGAAGCGCCGGTCGCGCGCCACCCACGTGCCCGCTGCCGAGACCGCCGCGATCATGCCGGCGAACAGCACGAGCCGGGTCAGCAGCATCGCCAGCGAGTAGGCCCGGTCCGGCTCGGCCGCCGCGTAGGCCGGCCAGACCGCTCGCAGCAGGACCGAGCCCCCGTCCAGCACGAGGCGCGAGACCAGGGCGCCCGCCACGACCGCGGCGAGCAGGCGAAGCGCACCGTTCCGGTCGATACCGAGCGCGCGCGTCCGGGTCTCCATCGTCCCGCGATTCTAGCCCGCGAGCGATCCGGGCTCGCGGAAGATCACCCAGGCCGCGAACGACTGCACCGCGACCAGCGTGACGGCCAGCCCCGCGTGGACCCGGGCGCTCTGCGACGCCGCGCCGACCACGCCGATGGCGGCGATCGCGAGCTGGCCGATGCGGGCCGGGTGGGCGAGGGGCATGTCGACGAGCAGCGTGGTGTTGAGCACCACGAGCACGATGGCGGCGATCCAGGCGGTGAAGTACCGGGCACGCACGGCGTAGTAGAAGTCGCGCCACGACGCGACCTGGTCGGGCGACGCCGGCACGAGCGTCGAGGCCATGAACAGCGCCAGGGCCGGAGACGCCAGGGCGAGCAGGAAGCGCGGGAAGGTCCAGGCGACGTCGCGGTACGACCAGAACGACCAGAAGCTCAGCGCCAGCGAGAAGGCGAACCCGGCGACGAAGACGAGGTGCACCCAGTAGCGCCGGCCGCGCACGACGGCCGCGGGGAGCCCGAACACGAGCCGGGCCACGGCCAGCGAGACGAGCAGGGTGTAGGCGGCGGCGAGGTACTCGAAGAGGGTCATGGGCGACGCCCTCCTGCGTGGCGGGTCAGCCGGCGCGTGTCCACGAGCGGACGACGAAGAAGAACAGGTAGCCGGCCGTGGTGAGCAGCCAGGTCACGGCGACGGCATACCACCAGGCGTTGCGCTCGATGCCGAGACCCAGCGCGTGGGCGGCCATCAGGGCGATCACGGCCCAGCCGGTGAAGAGGAGGGCGTAGTAGACGGGTTGCTCGACGACCGTGTGGAACGTCTCGGGCTCGGCGCGCCGGTCGGTCCCGGAGCGCTGGGCCAGCGAAATGGCGTATGCACAGAAGGCTGCACTGATACCCGCCCAGAGAGCCTGCCCGGGCACACCGACGCCGCCGAGGACGATCGGGAGCAGTGCGAAGAAGGTCGCCACGAGGCCGCGCTCGATCAGCAGCGCCACGTAGCGCCGGTCCCGCGCCGGAAGCGGTTCGGCCCCGCGCTGGCGCACGGCGACGATCAGGGCGGCGAACCCGGCGAGCGCGACGCCGATCTCCGCGCAGGTGAGCAGGTAGTCGGAGGCTTCCACGCGCGCCTATCCGCCTTCCGGGAGGGCCAGGCTGACGAACTGGAGCGCGGACAGGACCAGCAGGCCGAACACCCCGGACGCATACAGGGCGCCCGCACCCTCCGCGGGGACCGCGACCACGCCGACGAGCTGGCTCGCGGCCACCGCAAGCAGGAGGAGCATCCAGACCAGCGCAAGGCGCGGGCGAATGGATCGCCGGTCCAGGCGCAGTCCTTCCCGCAGGCGGACGTAGAAGAAGAGGACGGCGAAGACCCCCAAGGAGACGCTCGACCCGCTCCAGGCCGCCCGTCCGAGCGCGTCGACCTGGGCCAATAGGACCGGCAGGAAGGCGAACAGCGTGGCTGCGACGGACACGATCAGCAGGTTGGCGAACCGGAAGCGCACGAAGGAGGGAAGGTCCGACAGCGATCGGGCCCCCAGCGCGCCCACGACCCCGGTGAAGCCCGCGAAGGCCGCGGCGACCTCGCCGAGTGCGACGAGCACCTCCTCCGGCGCCATTCCTCTTCGCTCCCTCCGCTCGTCCCGTGGCCAGACCGTATCACGGATCCAGCGGCGCGACGTCGCGACGGCGCGCCCGGAACGTCCAGACGCGGTCCACCCGGCGGCAGTAGTCGCGGTACGCCTCGCCGTAGTGTCCGCGCAGGAACGCCTCCTCGCGGCGGACCAGGTGCGCGAAGTAGGCGACGAAGACGAGCGTCAGCACGAACAGGATGGGGCGGGCCAGCAGCAGTGCCGATCCGAAGGCGACGAGGCCCAGCGCCAGGTAGATGGGGTTGCGCGTGCGCGCGAAGATGCCGCCGGTCACCAGCTCGCCGGCGCGCTCCCGGTCGATGGTGAAGCGCCACGACGGTCCGAACGCCTGGAGCGCCAGGCCGTAGATCGCGAGGCCGGTCGCCATCACCGCCGCTCCCGCGACCTGCACGGGCAGCGCCTCGAACGCCGCCTCCGCAAGCGCAGCCGGCACCAGGTGGCGTTCGAGTGGCCACGCCGCGGCGATCACCTCATGGATCCAGAGCAGGAAGGACAGCGCGAAGACGACGTCGGCCAGGATCTCGTGCAGACGCCGCTGGCGATCGACCGGGATCACCAGGACGCCGCGCATTCCCAGGGCGATGGCGCGCCCGAGGCCCAGGACGCCCAGCGCGGCCAGGACGGCGAGCGCTATTCCGCCGCTCGGGAAGTCCATGTCGGCGGCCGCCTCACGGGTCGGCCAGCATCCAGGTTCATCGACCTGCGGTCTGCATGCGCCGCCCTCCGTCCGATCAGTCCTCTTCGCGCCGGTGGACGCCGCGGGTGAGCCACTGGACGCTCGACTCGAGGAGCTCCACACCGATCAGGATCGCCACGGTGACGCCCGACAAGGCGAGCGCTCCGCCGAAGTGCCCCAGGCCGATGGCGGCGCCGATCGCGGCGAGCACCCAGATCACCGCGGCCGTGGTCACGCCGGTGACGACGCCCTCGCGCGAGAACATGACCCCCGCGCCGAGGAATCCGATGCCCGTCACGAGCTGGCCCAGGACGCGGGTGGGGTCCGATCCGTCCCCCGCGATCGACGATCCGAGATGGATGAACACCGAGGTTCCCAGGCAGACCAGGATGCTCGTGCGCACCCCGGCGGGCTTGCCGCGCACCTGGCGCTCGAGCCCGACGATCCCGCCGCAGAGCACGGCGACGCCGACGGTCGCCCAGAATTCACACGCGAGCGGATCGAAGTGGCCCAAGGTCGCGGATCAGTCCTTCATCTCGATCGGCATCCGAGCGGCCCGCCAGGATACCAGAGGCGATTGCGGACGGGGCCGTGCTCAGAGGATGGTGCCCGAGTCGAGGAAGAGCGAGAAGAGCCGGAGGCGCTCGCTGGGACCGTAGGCGCGCTCCTTTCCCGCGAACGCCGCCGCCACCCCGGCAAAGCCGGCGAGGGCGATCGCGAGCTCCGCGAGGAGCGCGAACGGCTCTTCGTGGCTCACGAGCTCTCGCCGTCCGCCGCGCCGCTCACCAGCTCTGCGACGATCGCCGCGGCCGGTCGGATGTCGTTCACGTTGGTCACCGACTCGCCGGCGTAGAGGGCCATCGCCTGGACGTTGCCGGTGGTCTCCCGGGAGGGACAGATCACGGAGAAGCGCTGGACCGGGACCCCCTGGTCGCCCATCTGCACCTCGCCGACTACATCGTCGGACGATGCCTCCGCCGCCGCGACGCAAGAGCGGAGCACGCGGTGCGGAGCGTCGGGCCACATCGTGGAGAAGGCCTCGGTGAGGCAGGTGTCGGCGGCGGTCGCGTCGAGGAGCGCCTTCACGTAGTTGGGGTGCGCTCCCGACTCGGTTGCCGCGACGAAGCGCGTGCCGACGCGCGCACCCGCCGCGCCGCACGCCAGGACCGCGGCCAGGTCGCGGGGGGTCGCAATGCCGCCCGCCGCCACGACCGGAACCCGCACGGCGTCGAGGACCTGAGAGAGCAGCGGAAGCAGGCTCGTCGTGCCCCGCACGTGACCGCCCGCCTCGGTTCCCTGGGCCACCACCAGGTCGCAGCCGGCGCGCTCCGCCGCCAGCGCCTCGTCGAGCGATCCGACCTGCCAGCTCACGAGCGCACCGTGGGAGTGGACGTGCTCGACCAGCGTCGGGTCGGGGTCGCCGTAGAAGAACTCGACGAGCGCGGCCTTGCGCGCTGCCACCGTCACGCAGTCGCGGTCGAGGAACGGCATCAGGAAGTTCACGCCGAAGACGCCCGGGGCCTTCTCACGAAGACCGTCGAGGACCTGCGAGAGCACCTCCGCCGAGAGCATGGGGGCGGGGAGCATGCCGACGCCGCCCGCCGCGGCCACCGCCGAGACGAGCTCCGGCGTCGCGACCCCCGGCATGGCCGCGAGCTGGACGGGCGCGGAAGCCCCGAGCAGCCGTGTGAAGCGTGTTTCGACCATGGCGTCGCGCTACCTACCTACCACCTCCGAGCAGCTCGTGCTCGACGTACTCGCAGAACTCCTCACTGAAGAGGTCCGACGCGTCGCGCCACCAGGCGGCCGCGCCCGGCCGCCCGATGGTGAGGACGGCGGTCTTCCTCACGCCCTCCCAGAAGTCCGCCTCCAGCGCACCGTGCCGGGTCTGGTAGAAGATGTTCTCGAAGCGACGGAACAGACCGACCAGGTACGCGCTGAAGCGACGACGCTCGTCCGGGTCCAGGCTGTCGAAGTCGGCCAGGCCCTTCCAGTAGAGCCTCGAGAGCTCATGGTCGGTCGAAAGGGAGTCGGTGATCGAGAAGACGTCGCGCATTGCCTCCTGGAGGCTCGCCGAGCGAACCGACCGGGTGTTCTGGCGGATCTGGACGGTCAGGTACACCAGGGAGAGGATCACGCCCACCGCGCCGACGATCTCTCCGATGCTTCCGAGGTCCTGAAGCGTCATCGCCGGCGGACTCCTCCGAGAGGGCCTGCGCATCGTGCCGCAGCCCTCACGACGCCACGCCCTTGCGCGCCACCACGCGGGTGAGTGGCACGCGAACCAGCAGTTCGCCCTCGACCGAGTTGCGTCGGCCGAACGAATCGGAGCGCTGGGCTCCCACGTAGCGCTCCGCGATGCGCGTGGCGTACGGGAGGAGCTCGTCCGGGGAGAGATCGAGGAGCTCGGCCTTGCCCTCGACCATGACGAAGGCGAAGGGGAAGCGCTCCTCGTCCACCGACAGGGCGACTCGCGGGTTCGACCGCAGGTTCCGGCCCTTCACCGTGTCCGCCATGGTCATGAAGACGAGATCGTCCCCGTCGAGCGTGAACCAGACGGGAGCCACGTGGGGTCTCCCGTCGCGCCGGACCGTCGCGAGCTTTGCGGTGCGCGAACCGGCGAGCAGGAAGGCTCGCCATTCCGCAGGGGTCATGTTCTTCACGTGAGTACTCCGCGTTTCTCGGCTAGGAAGTGTTGCTCTCGAGGAGCACCGCGCTCAAGTCCGTCATGCTTTCCTGGTCGACCTGGATGAGCCCCCGCCTGGGGCGGTCGAGGTCTATGATCACGAAGATGACCAGTGCGATCAGCACGGCCATCGAGATCGTCGCCACGACGGGACGCGCTCCGGCGAGGCCCGCCGCGTACCCGAGGACGGCTCCGGCGATCACGAACACGGCGAACAGGAGCCAGAGCACGATTTCGGGCACGTGCTTCTTCAGCGCTGCGTCGCGGCTGGCATAGGCGTCGATGAGCTCGTTCACCGACTGGGTGAAGAGCCCCGTGGTGGCCGGACGCGGATCGAGCGTCGAGGCCTCGAGTGCGATGGACCACAGCCTGCCGTGCAAACCGCCCACGGCCGCGTTCGCCGCGCGACGGGCCTCCGACCGGGTCAGGTCGATCTCGCCCGCCCGAAGCCGGAGCTCCACGTACTCCCGGAACAGGTCGCGCGCCGCCGGCTGGGTCTCCTGCGGCAGCAGGTCGACGCGCAGGTAGGCGGTTCCGATGGCGTTGGCCTCGTCGATCACCGCCTGGCTGCGGCTGTCGAAGCGCTGGAGGGCCATGGTGAACGTGAAGCCGAGCAGCAGCGCGAGCAGGCCCAGCAAGGCGGCCTGGATCGCGTTGGTCTGGGCCTTCTCGCCCTCGTCGTGGGTCGCGCCCCGCCGTCCGAGCCGGTAGCCGGTCTCGTTCGCGGCGAGGATGAGCGCGAGGAGCACGAAGGCGATCGCGATGCTGCTATGACCGTACAAGAGCACCCTCACGTCCACTCACGGACGACGGCCGAGTCGGCCGGGTGCCATCATACGTCTGCATTCAGCCGCTCTTCCAGGTAGGCGTCGAGATCCGGTGCGTCGCTCTTCCGCAGCACATGCCGGACCCAGGCGTCCCGTTCGTGACCGATGAGGTGAAGGTCCCACGTACAGGCCGCCAGGCCGCTCGGCGTCATGTAGCGCAGCTCTTCCGGGGTTTCAGAAGCCGACACGTAGACATGATGGTGCAGCTCGTTCTCGTCGGCCCACCAGTCGACGAACACGAAGTTCCCGGTCTTCCCCTGGTGGATCCCGGCGAAGCCGACACCGTAGTGACGGGTCTTGCCGCCACTCTCCGCCAGTCGCTCGGCCGCCACCCGGCGCGCGGCTTCCACCAGGACGCGGTCGGGCCGCTCACCCGCGTAGGTGATTCCGTACGCTTTGAGCCTCCACCCGTCGATCTCCCACAGTCCCAGGAACCGGATGGGGCGGGCCCGGTAGCTTTCGGACAGCCTCATGCGGAGCCTTCGGACTCACGCACCGACGTCGCCCAGGGGGTTGTCCGCGAACCACTCGACGAGCTGGGGCATCATCTTCTCGAAGCCCGCGGGCACGTTGATGCTGATGAACCGACACGCTTCCGCACCGGCGTTGTGGAAGTCGTGCGACAGGCCTCCGGGAACCAGGGCATAGCTGCCGCGCGGAGCATCGGTGTGCTTGCCGTCGACGATCAGGCTGAGCGTGCCCTCCAGCACGTGGAAGATGTGGTCGTCTGGGTGCGAGTGGGCGCCCGGACCCTCCGTGCGCGGCTCCAGCCGCCACTCGGAGATCGAGTACCGGTTGGCGGTCTGCTCTCCGTCCGCGAAGAACACGGCCCGCATGCGTCCCATGTCGTACTCGCGTCCTTCGCCGGGCCCGACCACCAGTGCCTTGCGATCGCCGTCTCCCGAGCGTGTCATGATCGTCCCCCTTCCCAGGTCAGGCCGTGAGCATCCAGCTCGTGTATGCGACGAAGAGCGCCACGAGCACGGTCCCTTCTACGCGGCCCATCCGGTGCCGCGTCGCCACGAAGAATGCGACGAGACAGGCCAGGCCGACCATGGTGCCGAGATCCAGCCACGTGAGCCCGCCCATATCGAGGGGCCGGACGACTGCTGTCACGCCGAGGATGCCCAGGACGTTGAAGATGTTGCTGCCCACGACGTTCCCCACGGCGATGTCGCCCTGGCCGCGTGCGGATGCGACGACGGTCGTCGCGAACTCGGGAAGGCTGGTGCCGACCGCGACGATGGTCAACCCGATCGCCGCCGAACCGACCCCGAGGGCGGTCGCCAGGTCCACCGCCGACACCACCAGCAGGTGACCACCCACCACCAGCAGCGCCAGGCCGGCGACGACGAGAGCGCCGCCCAACGCAGCTCCCACGGGTCGGCGGGGTGCCGCCGAGGCGATCTCTTCGCGGACCGGCTCGGGCTCGCGCCGCGCGTCCCAGAACGTGAACCCGGTGTAGACGACCAGGGCGATCAGGAGCAGGACGCCTTCGAGCCGGGAGGCCGCTCCGTCGGCGAAGACGGCGGCCAGCGCAAGGGATGCGCCGATCATGATGGGCGCGTCGATGCGCACGATCTTGGCGTGGACCGCGCACGGACGCAGCAGGGCCGCCAGTCCGAGGATCAACGTCACGTTGGCGATGTTCGAACCGACGACGTTCGCCAGGGCGATGTCGTTCGCGCCGGACAAGGCTGCGTCGACCGAGACGACCAGCTCGGGAGCGCTCGTCCCGAACGCCACCACCGTGAGCCCGATGCCGACGGGCGAGACCCCCAGGCGGGTCGCCAGCGCGGACGCGCCGCGAACGAGCGACTCGCCGCCGAGGTAGAGCATGGCCAGACTGACGGCCGCCAGGGCGAGGGTCGAGAGCAAGCTTGGGCCCGTCCTCTTCGACTAGTCCGGGCCGTCCGGCCCGTATCCCGGAACCCACTCCTCGAACCGGGGAAGGTCGTCGGTGATCTCCCACCAGGGCGCCTTCGAGCCGACGAACATGTGGAGCGCCGGCCTCACGCCCGGGTCGTCGTCCAGGAGACCCGCCGGCACGAAATGGATGCGTCCATCCTTCGACTGCGACGGGACCCGCGAGCCGCACACGCGGCAGAAGTTGCGACGCGTCCCCGGCGACGACTCGTACTGCTGGATCAGGTCCTGCCCGGCGGTGAGCCGGACCGAGGACGAGGGCACGGCCGCGCCGGCCTCGAAGGCGGATCCGTTCGCCTTGCGACACATGGAGCAGTGGCACAAGGCGATGAGCGGGACCTCCGCCAGCTCGAACCGGACTCCCCCACAAAGGCAGCTTCCGCGGACCATGCTGGTCCTCCCGGTGGTTCGCCGTGCGGGCCGACGCCCTGGGCACGGCGCATCGCGGCCCCTTTCGAGTATCGATCAGCTTTCGACCAGGCACCAGCGAGCCGCGCGGCCCGGCGGGCCGGGCGCTCCGACCTCCTCCTCGAACCACTCGCGCGCCGCGTCCATGTCGCGGAACACGCAGATCTCGTAGGGCGCCTGATCGCGCATGAGCTGGTACATCCGCGCCATGCCGAACAGGGCGTCCCGGTTCGCGACGAGGCCCCAGCGCGAGCCCGCGAACACCTGCTCGCGGGTTTCGACGAGCCGGGTCATCTGGCGGACGGTCTCGCCCGTCACCTTCAGGTGGGTCACCGAGCGGGTGTCGACGATGCCGCTCACCCGCTCCGCACCCCGCAGGTCGTCGAGGAACCGGCGAAACCACGGGAGCATGGCCGCGTCTTCCAGCTCTCCCGACACGAACACCCGGGTGAAAGACCGCTCGGGATCGAAGTCGTACTGGATCATGAAGGTTCAGGCGCCTCGATTCCGTCTCTCGGACCTTCGCCGCGGCGACACCACCGGAACGTAGCAGGTCGATGGGTACAGCCTGGATCGGAGTGGGGATCCAGCCACGGCGTCCGAGGGGGAGGCGAGATGCCCCGCGATCTTCGTTGTCTGGTCCGCGCCAAGGGCCTGCCGGACGGCGGCTGATCAATCCGGGTCGTCGAGCCGAGCTGCGCAACCCGGGCACACCGTATGGGTGATCGCCGGGGGGGCGCCCTGGAGAAGCTGAAGCGCGCACAAGGCGTCCTCGATCTCGAGCCAGCACACGTGGCTCACCCGCACCCGCTTGCACCAGCTGCAGATGGCAAGGAGATCCTCCGAACGGACCGCGCGGGGTTCGAGGAGCGAAACCTGTGGCCTCCGCTCGGATCGCTCGAGTCGTGCGTTGCAGAGCAGGCCGTCATCGGGAAGGGACGTGACTTCCAGTTCCATGAACCTGCGGACGTCCGGGGAGTCGCACCGAAACGGAAGCCGAACGCTTGCGTGGGTGCCGCGAACGCGGGTGAACAGCAAGCGGTACAGGTGCCGAACGTCCATTCCCGCTATCCAGTCCCAGATCGGGGTTCCGAGGATTCCGTGCTCTAGATGCTCCGCTCCGTTGGCGCGAGCGAACGAGGTCCACGCACCTCCAACGGATCGGATCCGGTCCTCGGAGTCGAGCTCGTACCGACTGTCGCGCACCGCAGGACTTCCTTTCGCCGCCAACGCCTTGCCGGGCGGCATTCGACGTCAGGAGGCGGTCTCGACGCTGGCCGACAGATGGGACTCCGCCACGAGCGAGTTGGTGATGAGGCAGGTCTGCTCGGCGCGGGCGAGCAGGCGCTGCGCTCTCTCCTCGTCTACGTCCGGGGGCACCCGAAGCGATGCGCGCACCCGGAACTCGGTGAAGCGCGTCACGCGCTCCACCCGATCCAGCGTGCCCTCGACCTCGCACCGGAGGGAGACCCACGGAAGCTTCGAGGCGCGCGCGATCGCCCGGAAGGTCAGGACGAAGCAGTCCGCCACGGCGGCGACGAGGAGCGTCTCCGGGGACCAGCGGCCGCCGGGACCCCCGAACTCCGCGGGAGGAGCCGAAACCAGGGAAGGGAGCGCCTCGCTCTCGAGGTCGACGTCTCCCTCCGTATCCGCGAGCGCGGAGACCGAGTACCGATGAGGAAGGTCCTGCATGGCGCTCTGGCTGCCCCCGGCGCCGCCCGACCCGACATCGGAGCGCAGCGCCCTTCGTCCGGACGTTACCACGTCGGGCGATGGGGCGCGGTTCGACGGGGACGCGTTCCGGTTCCCGCCAGGCGTCGACCTCCTGTTCGACCTGTTCGACCTGTTCGCCACGTGCTGTCGGGGCGACAGGCGTTGTTCACGCGATCGCGAACCCGCGCGCAGTGCGCGGGAAGTGGTTCGGCCATCCAACGGCTACCGAAGTTCGCAGCCGCAGCGACGTCAAGCGCCCGCCCCCCGCGGCCGATAGGAAGGCATCCGGGGAGGTCCTATGCCGAAGACCAAGGGGATCAACGTTCTCGAAATGGTGAAGTTCCTCCGTGCCCGCCGGGACGCTGCGCTGGAACTCATGCCCGAAACGCTCCGACACTACCTCGACGAGCGGATCAACGTCGCGAGCTGGTATCCCGAAGAGGACATGATCGGCCTGGTCCGGGTGCTGGTGCAGCTGCTGCCCGAAGGCGACGAGGAGCCCCTCGTGTCGATCGGTCGGCTCAACGCACACCAGCACATCGAAGGCACCTACAAGCACCTGTTCGAGAGCCCTCGTTCCGCAACGCTTCCGCTCCGAGCCGCCACTCTCTGGAAGTCGATGCACGATTCGGGGGAGTTCCGGGTGGTCATGGGCGACGGCGAGGCCACGGCGGAGGTATCCGGCTACGCCTACCCTACGCCCGAGATGTGCACGATGATCCGGCCGTACCTCGAGGAGCTGTTCCGCGCCTCGGGGATCGAGAAGGTCCAGGTGGACAAGCGGGCCTGTTGCCGCGTGGGCGCTTCGGTGTGCCGCTACCGCGTGTCCTGGGAGTCGCTCGACACCTGATCGGGCACGAGTGCCGTCGGGCCGTGCCCGATCCCAGACGTCGTGCCCCGTGGCGAATCAAGAACCTCGGGGCTGCCAGGCCAGGTGGACGCGGACCTGTTGCGGGGTCTCTCCGAACGTGCGCGCCACGACCGGAAGGATCTGGTCGCGGAGCTCTCCAACGGTCTTCCGCTCCAGAGCATCCGCCTCCAGGTGGATGGCTACGTCGACCAGTCGGCCGTTGTTCCAGTTCCATCCCACCTCGGCCTTCGATCCAAGGAGCTCCGAGAGCTCCGACGCGAGCGCCTGTTGCTTCTCCGCCATGCCCTGGAGCTCGTCGATGGTCCCGCACGCCGTCGCGCCCAGCAGAACCAGCAGAACCGCGAGAAGTCGAATGCAATGCATGTCGTGCCGCCCGATCGGTTTGGCGTTCAGAAACCCGCGTGGCTCGCCTGGTAGGCCGTTCGCGATCTGATTCGCTCGACATAGCTCGCAACCCTGGGCGATGGGGTCATCATGTCGAAGCCGCAGAAGAATGCCAGCGTGCCGCCGAAGACGACATCGGCCGCGGTGAACCGTTCCCCGAGGGCCCAGCCGTTGTCGGGTGTCATCGACTCCACCGCGGCCATCGCACGCGGCATGTCCCCCCATCCCATCGTCTGCGGCTTGATGTCCTCGATCCCGAGCGAGCTGACCGACAGGAGCGGTTCGAGGGTGGTACCTGGGAAGAACAGGTACCGGTAGTAGCTGCCGCGCTCCGGTGAGCCGGGGGACGGCGCGAACCCCTTCTCGGCGAACTTGTCGGCCAGGTACGCACAGATCGCGCCGGCTTCGGTGACGACGGCGTCGCCATCGACGAGTGTGGGGACCTTGCCCATCGGGTTGATCGCCCGGTACTCGGGCGAGTTCTGCTCACCGGCCTGGATGTCGATGACGATGCGTTCGTGCTCGGCGTCGAGCTCCCGGAGCATCCAGTCGGTCGTCACGGCCCGGCTCATCGCGTTGAAGTAGTGCTTCACCTGCGCATCCCTCCGCTCGCTTCATGATGCCACAAGCGCAATGCGAGCCGGCCTTGCCGGGCTGGAACGCCTCGTCAGGCTACCAGGCTCCTGCGCCGCCACGAACGCCAGACGGCCAGGTAGACCAGGACATTGACCGCGACGACGAGACCGGCGAGAACGAGCTGGACTTCATGGGTCAGGCCTGCTGGATAGATCAGCGGAAGGAGATGGTGCTCGACGAAGCTGCCCTCGTACCCCGAGGACCCGGCAGAGCGACGCAACGCGTTCTCGAGGGGCGTGAGTGGGCAGATGCCTCCGGAGAGCTCGATGTAGGCCCCCCAGCAGACGGCGGGGAGGTGAGCGATGGGCGCCCACCTCCACCGCAACGCCAACAGGCCACCCGCCATCACGAAGAGGATGAAGGCGAGGTGAAGAACCAGAACGAGATCAGCCACTCGGGGAGCTGGCTCTCAGCCGGCCGACGTCATCCGTGGACAGCGTCTTGCCACCGAATCCCCAGGCTCCACTCTCGACCTCCTCCAGAAGGACGATCGTCTTGTCGCGAAGGCTCTCGCCTTCGACGGAGACCATCGCCTCGGTGACCCGCTCGATCATCTGCTGCTTCTCGGCGGGAGTGAAGACACCTCTGATCACTTTGATGGTTGCAAGCGGCATGGCCGCGTCTCCTGAAGACGGGGCTTTCTCGCCCCGGCTTCGACGGCGGGTGCCCGGACGCCACCCGGCGACCGAGCACGGTCCACCGAATCCGAGCCGGAACCTAAGCACTCCGCAGGGTCTGCAAGTGCCGCGGACGCCTTGCTAGGCGGCAGGCAACAGGAGGCCGATGCCGAGGAACACGGCCGCAACCGGCACGAAGAGCAGAAACGCGATGCCGGCGGCACGCCACCGGGAGTAGAACTCGCCGCCGGCCGCCGAATGGGCAGAGTAGATCGAGGCGAGGCCGCGCTTCGCGAGTACGTGGACGGCTGCTACCTGGGCTCCTTGGATGGCAAAGCCCAGGGAGCGCTCGGCCCTCTCGGGGACCTCGATGAGCAGCGCTGCGACGGCGACGACGATCAGGCCCGCGACCCCCAGAAGGAGCGAGTTGCGAGCAGCGTCGTGCTCGCCGAGGGACCGGAAGTTGCGCCAGGCGAGGAAGGCGCCGGCGAAGCAGGACCCGAGAAAGGTTGCGATCTCGAGCGCTCGCAGATCGTAGAGGCGCAAGCTCTCTTGCGGGGGCTGGTGGGAGTAGCCTCGACTCACGCTCTGCGCCTCAATACGACGCCCGCTCGAGGCGCCGGTGGCAGTCTAGCCAGGCGTGTCGCCCCAGAACACGAGAATGTTTCCGTCGAGATCCAGGACCTCGAACTGAACGACTCCCTGCTGCCAGGACACTTCGGACGGCGGGCCTTGGGTGGTCGCGCCACGGCGCGAGAACTCCTGGTACAGCTCGTCGAGGCCGTGCGAGTCGTGGAGCGACATGCTGAGGACGGAGGGGATCCGAGCTCTCGGGATGGAGCTGCTCGAATCCAGGATCAGGTCGAGACCATTGCGACCGACCTGGGCGATGATCGGTTCCTGCTCTGGGGATTGCCAGCTTCGCTGGAAGCCGAGCTTGTCGCAGTAGTACGCCGTGCTGGCAGAAACGTCGGCGACGCAGAGGACCGGCCGAAGATAGAACTCGTCCTGCTCGCTCATCGCCCACACCGCCCAACGGACTGGCGTTCAGTGGCCGGGGCACCGCACCCCGACCGGCTCGGCCGACCCGGGAAGCATGCCAGAAACCGAATGGAGCGCGCCATTCCGCGGTTCGCTGCAAGGTCGCGTCGGACGCAGTTCCTACTTGGCCTGAAGGGCCGACTTCACGGCGTCCGCATCGAAGTGCGCGTCGAGATCCGCGATCGCCTGGGAAACGCTCGGGTCGGAGAAGAGCTGTTGGCCGGCAACCTGACCGAGGACCTGCATGCTCGCCGATATCGCGGCAGCGCCTTCGAACTGGAAGGCCTTGCTGGCTTGTTCGAGGCAATCCCTGGTGAGAAGGCGGGTGAGGAGGTCGGCCATGGTCCTGTTGGCAGTGCTGATCTGATCGGCGGAGACGTTGGCGAGCGGACCCACCGCCGGGTGGGCCGACGCCGCAGCGAACATCCATTTCACCAGCTCCGTTCGGTCCCCTTCGGTGGTGGACTCGACCATGCACCTGGAGAGGTCGTCCGTGTAGATCCCTGCCCGCGCGCCATGGGTGGCGAAGGCGCTCATGAGTACCGAGATCAGCAGCGCGGTCTTTCGCATGGTCTCTCCGGCAGGTGGTCCGGCCACCTGGCTACGTGGCGTTCACCGATCCGGCGCACCCACCCTGAGTCGCGAGCGCTACCGGAACGACTCGTCAGACGACAGGCTACCGGGCTCCCGCGCACAGATTCCAGTGCAGGCGCTCTCGTCCCAGGGGTGGTCCTCTCGGTACGAACGAAGGAAGTCGATCGTGTCGATGTAGCTCTCGAGCACGGAATCGGGCGGGTCCTTGGAGAGGAAGCGCTCGGCCTTCTCCAGCTCGATATCGATCTCCGCTTCGATCAGGCAGAGGGCGCAAGGCGTCTTGCCTTCCACCAGGGCCTCGCGGGCGAGGATGAGGAAGAACGGCTCGATCGAGCTCCCCTCGACAAGGGCGAGGGTTTCGCGGTGCATCGCCTCCATCTGAACTCGATGTGCGCGCTGCTCTGCGAGCACCTGGTTCAGGTCTTCCGGTTGCGGCGATCCGGATGGAGCACACGCCAGCAGCGCACCTGTGGCACATGCGATCACGTACCGATCCAGGAGTCTCATGTTCTGCTCTCCGCCAGCAGCGAGACGACACCCGGCTGGTCGTTTCATGATGCCACGCGAGGTTGGTTGATCATCCTGTCCGAGGCACGGCGTCGACGCTCCTCGATCGAGCTGTGTCGGGCATCGGTTCCGCCGTCCAACGGATTGGGCGCCAGGCCGACTGGAACGCGGCGCAGGCGGTCCGCTGCAGCGCCTGGTCAGGCGGCTGCCGCGAGACTCGGGAGAAACACGAAATACCAGGAGATGTGACAGAGCCAGACTACCGCCCAAGCCAGCCAATGGTGCGCGATCCTGGATGAGGCAGCCATCCAGAGGAAGCAGGCGACCATCGAGCCCAACGAGATGAACGCGAAGGCCGACGCCCCTTCGCCCGTCAGGGCCGCGTTGGCCAAGTGCGTCCCGCTGTGGACGCGTCCGTGCCCAACAACTTGTCAGGCGGCAGGATGCCGCCAGATGGCCTCCAGGAGCCGAACGAACATGAGAAAGGCCACAACGAGTTCGGCAATCACTGCTACTGCAAACGCCCAACCTGCGGCCAGTGTGGCTGTGTTGTAGATCTGAAGAGCAAACACACAAATGAGGACCGGAATGACGAGCTTCGTGAGAGAGGCCGAGTAGGAGGTGTCTACCTCATGTAGCCCCCGCATTTGCCGGAGCCGCAAGGGCAATTGAACTGCCGTGTAGACGACGTGAGTGCCGCTGCCGATTCGCCAGATCGAGGAATCTGCAACGCCGGCGCCATGCAGAACCAACGCCAGGAAGGACAGCAGGATCGCCGCGAGGCTCGACTGCAAGAGCACGGATACGCGCCCAAGATCGGCCGGGCTCCATTCGCCCTGGGCACGCTGACCCAGCACCACGACGATGCCCGAGAAGCCCGCGGTTGCGACTCCTACCTCGATCGCCGAACTGAAAACCTGTTCAAACTGCACGTCGCGATGTGTCCGCCCAACGGCTTGCTGGGCAGCTGCCCGCTACAAACCAAAAATACGACATGCGTTGCCAGCCAAGAAAAGCTCTTGAACTTCATTCCCCAGGACCAACTCCGGCAAATGTTCCAGAGCCTTGGCCGGCGTGATCATTGGGTAGTTGGTTCCGAACAGAACCTTGTGGCGGCCGTGACCACGCATGAATTCAACCAGAGCCTCTGGATATCTCTTTGCGGTGTACGCCGAAGTGTCGATGTAGACATTCTCGTGTTTTGTGGCCACCGCAATAGCCTCATCAGTCCAGGGGTAACCAATGTGGCCTCCAACAACGACCAGCTCGGGGAAATCCAGAGCCACCTGGTCCAGGTAGATAGGCCTCCCGACTTCGGATGGCATGAGAGGTCCGGTATGGCCGATTTGCGTGCAGAATGGAACCCCAAGGTCGCAGCACGCGGTGTATATGGGGTAGAAGCGGCGATCTGTTGGAGGCACCTCCCAAAGCCACGGCAAGACTCGAATTGCTTTGAATCCGAGTTCCTTGATGCAGCGCTGGATTTCGCGTACCGCATCCATAGGCCTCGATATATCGACCGAACCAACGCCAACCAACCTGTCTGGTGCCTCTGATACGAACCCTGCGACTTCGTCGTTCGAGATCATGACGTTGCGGGGAGCCACCCAAGCCGAAATCAGGCTTCGGTCGATACCAGCCTGATCCATCGTGCCCAAGGTCATCTGAACCGGAAGTTCGACAGTAGGCATCGGCGTCTTCGTCCAGCGACGAAGTGACTCGAAGATCGGATCCTGCGCATGCTTCAATGTCGGGTGCTGGGCCCAAGCGTCAATGATCATCGAGAAAGAATCTCCAGTGCGACACCCCGTCTCCAACAACCCGTTAGGCAGCGGATCTCGAGGAAACGATGTCGAAAAGAAGAAGAGCGAAGAAGATCACAGCGACCAAGAGGAGCCACAGCAGATTCAGAAGATAGAGAAAGACCAGCCAACGCTCGAGGAATCCCAGCCCCGCAGCGAAAAGCGAGCAAACAACCGCGATACCACCAACAGCCAGAACACGGGACAGTGCGCGCCACACCAACGGGTCCTGGAACGTACCAACTGCGCGACGCCGGGAAGCTACGGTGACGACGGCCAAGAGGTGATAACTGGCAAGCGCGAAAGAGGATTCCTGCCAGGCAAGTAGCGGTTCGACGTCTGCGGCGTGGACTACTTCTGGAACGAATGCAAAGAAGACAACGCCGAGACTGCATGCCAAGAGCGCACCAAGTGCCGAGAGGTCACCGGTGCGCCACTCGCCGCTGGCCCGACCCCCGAGTGCGACAACAATGCCGGAGAATCCAGCGAACGCCGTCGCAACCTCTGAAATCGTTTGAAGCAGGTCGGTGTGCTCCAGTCTCTCGCTCCCGTCTGCCCAACGGATCGGTTGTCGAGCAGCGCGGCCCGCCGCCGAGTTCGCTACGCCAACAACGGTTGATGCCAGAAGGCTACCACGTCGCCAGCGCCCAGATGTGGCCGCGTCTGACTCCAACAACTTGTCGGGCGGCGCCTCGTGATCTTGGCATTGCCTACTCCGAAGGCCTCGTCCCGGAGCGAAGGGCCTCGTCGGGCAGAGCCTCTAGAAGCCTCTCGACTTCAATCCTGAAAGCGTGACCGAACCACACTTTTCGTTCTCTCCACCACTGTGATCCCCCAGGCGTACTCAGGAACCCGGGAATGGAGTTTTCGTACGCCACGAGGTGATCGGCCGGATAGAGACCAGCGCGGTAGTCCGCGTATGCTTGCTCGAGAGGCTGAAGCCAGATGCAGTAGGCGATATCGAACCGATACCGCTCTTCCGGAGTGAGGGAGTCGAGCCCTTCATTGTTTCCGCGGAGAAACAGCTCGGAAACTTCCCCATCAAGGATCTCGCTCAGCGCTTGGCGGTTGTCGCTCGACGTCTGCCTCGCATTCGCGCGCACGAGAAGTTTCGAGTTCTTTCGAGTCTCGATCGTCAGGAACACCAGGGTCACAAGCACGGCGATAGAGGATACGAACTCGCCGATCGCTCCGAGGTCTGAGATCTCCACGCATGTACCTTGTGCGTTTGGGACGCGTCTCAGCGCGGCCTGGTTGCCCACGTGAGCAGCGTGTGTCCGCCCAACGGATAGGCGTTCAGCGGCGTGGCACTACCTTGCACCGCGCTGGCTGAAGCCTAGGACTCCGCAAGCTTACCACGACCGATATGGCATGAGCGTTGCCACGTCCGCTGCAACCCCTGGTTAGGCGGCGGGCGACTCGACCTCGTCGATACGGAATAGACGGAGAGCCACCACGGCGCACCAGCTGAACAGCACAGCGAGGAGCAGACGCTGCCAGAGGCCAGTGAGCTCACGAGTCTCGAGTGTGCTCGCGACCGCCGCAAGAAGACCGAGGCCTGCGACGCCGGAGGCTATCGAGTAGATCCAAATGGGCCGCAGCAGCGGCAGTTTGCGAACCCCCAGCCCGAGGCTAATCGCAGCCAGGCTACCCGAGAGGAAGGTGAACGGGGCGAGCCTGTCGTGAACGAGATTCTGTGTGGAACCGCCCTCTTGGGGGCAGCCGGCGTCGCATGAGAAGAGACCCGACAGCGCGACACCTGCACCGAAGAGGACGACGAGTAAGGCTCCGATGGTCACCGCGCGCTGCCGTCGCAGGCCGGTCTTGATGGAAGCACCAAACCCAACGAGGAAGAGGCCTGTGGGAACAAAGCCTGCGTAGTTCATCAGCCACGCGTGCGGGGTATCGGTGGCACCGAGTTCGCTGATGAAGGCGTGGACGTGGCTGTAGTCAGGTCGGAGCTGGGCACAGAGAACCGTGACCGATGCGAAGAGAAGCGGTCCAGCTATGCCACTCAGCGTGAGGATTCGCACCGCGCGTCTCCAATCCCGCCGCCTAACGGACCAGGCGCTCAGCTGCAGGCCCCGCTGACCGGTATGGCCGAAGCGCCTTGGTGAGGCCAGGATACACCAGGCCGATCGCACCTCGGCGAGGGACGGCCAGCTGCAGCGCCTTGTTAGGCGGCGGCCCAGTTAGGAGACGCCCCGGGAGCGAGGTAGCCCCAGATCCTGGTCTTCCCGTTCTCGACGCTAAAGGGAATGGATGCGGCCAAGAGTGCCGCACGAAGCTCGTCGTTCCGGTCGTGGACCTCGGGCTTGATCAGGGCTCCGCGCGGGGTCACGGAAACGGCATCGAGTTCAATCCATTCGATGTGCTCCCAGCGACCAAGCATATGGTAGATGTCAGAATCGTCCCGATCGGGAGGGGGAGCATCCTCGCCGACGTCCTTACGTCGCATTCCGCACGGATAGAAATCCTCAAGGAGTTCAAGCAGCCGCCCCCACTTCGTGTCGTTCATGACAGAGGTGAGCCGCAAACGCTCGATACGGCGGCGAAGCCGAGTCTCGTCCCTTTCCTGTTCGGGTGTGCGCAAGGACGTCCGCCCAACGGATCGGCGTTCAGCGGCGTGCGGCGACCTGCAGAGCAGCCACGTAAACGCCTCGGTCGATCGGGATTCTACCACGCCAAATGCCGGCACAGCGTGAGCACGTCCGCTGCAACGGCATGTTGGGCAGCGCGCGTGCACCTACTTTCGTCGACTCAAAGTGAGAACTGCGCAACCTGTAGCGAAGAGAACAAAGGTACTTGGTTCCGGAACGACGTTCGCCTCGATCGAAAGGCTTGCGGCGCGACCCAGGCTTCCCGTCCCGGTAGGTGTGTACGTCGCGAAGCGGAAGTATCCACTATAAGAACCGGGAGCAAGGAGGATCGGCCCAGTTGGAAGCGGCAGGAGCCCGGGTGGAGGAGCAGCGCCCACGACCCAGACCTCGTTCCAATATGTCGCGCTGAAGCCGCTTCCCTGGATCTGCAAGACATACTCGTCAAGGACAGGCTGTGGATAGCTGGTGGTGAGCTGGATTGAATCCGTGTTCGCGGGGACCTCAAAGGAGAAAGAAACGGCTGAATAGACCGCCCATGCGGAGCCACCGCGGACAGCCTGATGGGAATGGGAGATCGAGGCAGAAGCTAAGGAGACTTCTATGCTCTGACTTCCCTCGATCAGATCGACGATGGAGGCAGAGTAGCTTTCAGTGGAACAACCGCCGGAAGTGCTTGGGAACGACGACGCATCGCCGAATACGATCGCCCCTTGGATCTGGGAGCACGACAGAGGAAGAGTAAGAGCATGCGCGTCAGCGGGGCGGAAGGCCATGCACCATGCGAGCAGCAGCGCCGATACCAGCATGCCCTTCGAAAGGGCGGTCATCGGATTGGCCCTCCTGCGTCGGACTACGCCCGCGTGCGACTTGGCCGCGCTGCCCAACGACTCGGCGTTCAGCGGCCCGGCGCAACTTGCCCCGAGACGTGAGCGCTACTGGCCAAGTATGCCAGAAACCAGATGGCGCGAGCTGTTACCGGGTTCGCTGCAACGCCTTGTTAGGCCGCAGCCACCCGCCGATAGTGAAAGCGTTCTGTATCGTTGCGCCAGCAAGCAAGCAGGAACCGCCCCTCTTTCGCACTGAACCTTTTGACGGAAGCCTCGAACCTCTCGAACAGCGCGTCCGCTGCCTCAGAGTTGCGAGCGGGAAAGACCATAAGGCGCAACTTTGCGCGAGCGACCAGCAGTTTCTGGAAGTCGTCGTCCAGGGAGTGTGGCAACCACTCAGACTCCACCACAAGGGGGGCATCGACGAGCCACTCCCCCCGGTAGCTAAGCCAGCAGAGGTCGAAGAGCCACTCGCCTCCGTCTACCCCGGAAGCCGAACTCGCGAAAACCTGGTAGCCGCGAGCACGGCCAGCCTTTGCGAGAGCCTCCTTGACCTTCGTGGTCCACTCTCGGTTCGACCAAGAAGCCGATCCCGGAGTTCCGCAGAGACCGTTGAGCGCCAGACGCACCGAAGCATCGATGGTTCTCTTAGTGTTGGCATTCTGCAAGGGGAAGCGCCTGTCGGCCTAACGGACATGGCCTTCAGCGGCCCGGCGCACCTTGCCCCGAGCAGCTGGGCCGACCCCCCAGAAGTATGCCGAAGCCATTTGGCGCGCGCTGTTACCGGGTCCGCTGCAAGGCCTTGTTAGGCGGCAGGGCACTGCGCGAGCTATTCTTGAGACGCCTAGGTCCCGGAGGAGCTATGGAGATGGCCTTCACCGCAGTGTTTAGGGAAGTTCCTGAGGGATACATCGCCTTCGTCGAGGAGCTGGCAGGCGCGAACACGCAAGGGGCGACCCTTGAGGAAGCGAGAGAGAACCTCCGAGAGGCCGTCGAGCTCGTGCTGGAGAGCAACAGAGCGCTAGCCCGAGAGGAAGTCGGCACTGCGAAGGTGATCCGTGAGCCCCTCAAGATCGCAGGGTGAAGCGGAGAGATCTCGTCCGGCACCTCGAGACGCACGGATGTGAGCTTCTACGAGAGGGCGGGCGGCACTCCGTCTTCGTGAATCGTGCGACCCGGAAGGTCTCCACGATTCCGCGCCACCGAGAGATCAACGAGCACCTCGCGAGGAAGATCTGTCGCGATCTAGAAGTGCCGGATCCTGCCGCCTAACGGACTGGGCGCTCAGCTGCGTGGCACAGGCCGCCGACGGTCGCCGAGGCACCCACGGTTGCTGCCAGAAGGCTACCAAGATCGATTGAAACGCGCTGTGCCACGTCAGCTGCAGCGCCTTGTTGGGCGGCGCCCCTCGTGCGCCCGGCACTACTCCTCTTCAGTGAACTCCTTGGCTCGTGCGCGGATGCGGCCGAGTACGACGTCCCACCCGAATCCGGCCAGGCCACCAAGAACCACTGCGCGGGGGAACGAAGGCGGCCCCTCGGATGGCGCCCCGATATTGATGGTGACTACGTCGAAGAGCGCACCGAGGTAGACGAACCACGCGACTGTTGCGCCAAGACCCGGCCCGAAGGTGAGACCCCGCTTGACGGGCTCCGTGAGGCTCTGGTGGTTGATCTGAAGACTGACTACGTTGACCAGCGCACCGAGGATGCCGCCGGCGGCAGCCCACGCCGAATTGAGCAGACCGGGTGTGGGAGGATTCGAGCAGAGGCAGCGAACTACAGCGGGAATGGCGAAGAGCACAAGCGCGAACGCAAGCCAGCCAGCGAGAAACGAGTACTCGCGTCGCTTCCAGATCTTCCCGGTGTCTTCTTTGTTCGCGGGAATCGCGAGACCTCCGAAGAGTGTCGCACCGCTTACTCAGTCTCTATAGCGCAGGCTGCAGAGGCTTGATGAGCCGATGCTACAGGACCCGCCCCATCATGCGCAGTGCTGCAAGACCGCCAAGCAGCAGAAGCCCCGTGCCTGGCTCGGGGACGGGGGCGCCTGAATTCAGTGCACCAAGCGCCGGGATGTCAGCGGACTTCGTGCCAAGACCCACGTCGAATATGTGAAGGCGAACTCGATCGACTACAGCTCCAGACTCCACGCCGAAATCGGACAGGTCGATCTCCACAGCGAATGTGTCGAGACATAGGGTCGGATCGCCGCAGCTGTTGGTGCCGGTGGCGATGGGGTCGAAGTACGTGAACGGCGAGAACCCGGTCGGAAGCTCGATACTGACCCCGAAATTCTCCCGCGGATCGGGCGTGCCAGCTGGCATCGCCCCGGAGAGCTCGAAGATGACGAGGTCTACGCCCGATGCGTTCTCAATGGAGTTGTCGAGGAACACCGCCTCCACGACTCCGCTGTTCCCAGTGTTGTTGTTGACGCATTGCTCGAGATTACTGCCCGCGAGCGCTTCAGCAACGGAACCCGCAGGGCCTGCGGCTGCCGTCGCGCAGGTGAAGCGGATGGTTCCAGATACGAGGAAGGCATCGTCCGCGAACGCGGCTTCACCCTCCGAGAACGTGAACCCCCCAATAGTGATAGGCGATGCTTCTACGCTCTGCGCCGCAATGAGAACTACTGCCGCCGAGATGCATGCGATCCTCATTCCCCCTCCCCCCCAGGAGTTGACGGGCGACCCGTGGCGCCGCCCAACGACCTGGCGTTCAGCGGCCCGGCGCACCGTACCCCGAGCCGTGAGCGCTACCTCCCCAGTATGCCAGAGCTGATTGGAAGGATCTGTTGCCGGGTCCGCTGCAACGCCTTGTTAGGTGGCACGAGCTTGATGCCGGCAGGGGAGGCCCCCTGAAGCTACCCGACAGGTTCTAGGTCGGTTGGGAAAGAAGAAGAGGGTTCTTCTGGTTGATTGGCGAGGTCGCGCATGCGCCAGGCTCGATTGAGATGGGCGAAGACGTGGCCAAGCTCGACGGAGAGCTCGGGCTCCTCGTACCTGCCCGATGCAACGAGCTTCTGGATGAGCTCATCGAGATGCTCTTTGGCGTCGTCGAGCTCGTGGATGAACAAGGCCCACTCAGCGTAATGGGACTCTCGATCCATCCTGCCACCTAACGACCTGGTGTTCAGCGGCCGGGGCAACTTGCCGCCGGGCACTGAGCACTACTGCCAAGTATGCCAGAAGGCGTTTGGTTGGAGCCGGACCCCGGTCCGCTGCAGCACCTTGTTAGGCGGCGCACTACTCCGAGCTTGAGGCTCCGCGGAGTAGCATGAGAAAGGCGCTGAAGGCTACGAAAAGCTGCCAGTACACGGCCAAGACGTAGGGCCAAGAACTGCGAAGCGAAGCCGCATTGAAGAGAACGAACGCGGCCATAGCCATCGTAACCAGGGCGCTCGCGCGACGAGCAGCGGTGGCCGCCCGGAGACGTTCGCCCTGCCGGACCCGCAGAGAGACGATCCCCAGCAGCCATACCCCGTAGAGGGCGCTAGCGGCGGACCACATGGATGAAGCGGAAAGCCCCGCGTCGAGGAGGAGGAAGGGGAGAAGGCTCGCGAACACCGCGGATGCACTCGCCAAGAGGAGAATCGAAAGCGCCAGGGCCTCTGTGGAATGCCAAGCGTTGGGACTTCGGCGTGCAACCGCGGCGAAAACGGCGGAGAAGCCAGCAATGCCGATCGCGACTTCCGCCGTCGTGGAGAGCGCAGTCTCCCAGTGCATCGATTCTCGCCGCCTAACGGACATGGCCTTCAGCGGCCCGGCGCACCGTACCCCGAGCAGCTCGGCCGACCTAGGAAGTATGCCGAAGTCGTTTGGCGGGCGCTGTTACCGGGTCCGCTGCAAGGCCTTGTTAGGCCGCAGGCCATCCCAACGCGGCGAGTGACTCGCCCGGGCGGAGGGCATTGCGATCGACCGGACCATCGATTCCTGGCAAGCGCGCGTTGTCCGAAAACTGCCACAGCAGCCAGCGGCGGAATGCGTCGGGCGCTGGCTCCGTGAAGACGCTTCGAATCCAGACCGGATAGCCCGTGAGTTCGGATCCGATGACGCGTTCAAGTGAATCCGGGGTGAGGTAGAGAATGGGTGTGCGGCCCCACGCTTCCTCGACGAGTGAGAGGAAGACGGCAAGCTCGTCTCTGACCACCTTGAGGTCGGTGAAGCCTTTGCAGTTTCCTACGAACTCGACGTCGGCGACGGGATGCAGGGCCTTGGATGTAGGTCGAGCGACCCTTACGAAGTTCTCGGCTTGGGCCCTACCTGGGGTGCAGAAAGTGAAGAAATGGTACGCGCCGCGGGGCACCCCGGCTTGAGCAGAGGCAGACCAGTTGGCGGCGAAGCGAGGATCGACGAAGTCTCCGCCTTCTGTCGACTTGATGTAGGCGAAGGAGACGCCGGAGGTTGCGACAGCCTCCCAGTCGATCTCGCCTTGGTGGTGGGAGACATCGATACCGAGAAGCTTGAACTCCTCGGGGTTAGGATCGTTGAACTGAAGCGTGCCGGACTTGTAGAGCGCGAGACCAGCTGCTCCGATAGCCGCGAGACAGACGAACACGAGTACGATGCGCATCCTGCGGCCTAACGACCTGGTGTTCAGCAGCCCGGCGCACCGTGCCCCCGGGCCGTGAGCGCTACCTCCAGAAGTATGCCAGAGCCAGTTGGCCTGAGCTGTTACCGGGTCTGCTGAAACGCCTTGTTAGGCGGCGTTGGCTTGCGGCTTGCAGAAGGGGCCCCATTGCGACGCGTTGGGAGAGTCCATCGTCCAAAGCCGAATTGTTTGGGGCCGCGCAGCAGCGGCCCCTCCTTGGGTCCGCTGCAACACCTTGTTAGGCAGCGCCGGCACATGGCCTGCGGACAGGGCTCCGCAACGACTGGAAGCGGCGGACTAGGTGGCGGTATGGGAGGCTTCGAGAAAGGCATTGCAGGCCCGCTCTAGAACCCGCTCGAACTCGTCGCTGGTCTCCGAGCAGGAGCCTCCATCCAGCGCAATCGCTGACCGCGCAAGCTGCAGGGGATCGGTTGGAGGGCTTGCGATGAGCTCCTCTACGCCGGCGGCCGGGAAGATGTACCCAAGCTCGCCTGCGAGCCAACTGAGGAACGGAAGAAGTGAATCGCTGGGGAGAGGAAGCGGGTTCTCCTCAAACTGCGCGATCACGGCACGGAGAAGGGTGCGGTCCTCAGACTGGAGTCGCTGGTCGCGAGTCATTGAGTTGCCGCGAAACGCTGCCTAACGACCTGGTGTTCAGCGGCCGGGGCACCTTGCCGCCGACGAGCTGACACGACCTGACGAGTATGCCGAAGCCACTTGGCCCGCGCCGTTCCCCGGTCCGCTGAAACACCTTGTTAGGCAGCAGGCCCCCGCGTCTAGCTTGGAGATGCGAGGCCAAGCGCTTGCGCGAATGAGAGGACAGCAAGGGCACTTGACTCCGCGAGCCCGCGGCCCCGATAGAGCCAATGGAACCCTAGGACGGGGACGAACCAGAAGACGCCGAGTAGGGCCTCAACGAATAAGAAGTAGAGAGCGACCTGGACAGCATCCTCGCGATACGTCGTGAAGCACAGGGAAGCCACGACGACCAGAAAGACGGCGTTGATGACGAGGAGGCCGCGAAGAACGGTTCGCGCTTGTGCGAATAAGGCCTGCCTGTCGTGAGAGGTTCTGACCTCTTCCAAGAACCGCGCCTGCTGCCTAACGACTTGCCCTTCAGCGGCCGGGGCACCGCACCTCGACCGGTCCGGGCGATCTCCCCAGCATGCCAGAAACCGGTTGGCGCGAGCTACTCCCCGGTCCGCTGCAAGGGCTTGTTAGGCAGCACGAGCACGGCGATGGCTTGCAGGACTAGGTGCCTGCGGACAGCTGGTGGCTGAGGGACTCGACTGCCTCGTGAAAGGAAGTCGAACCTCGCATGCGATCCCGGGCAAGATCGTTGAGGCGCTCGAGCCGGGCCAGAACCTCTCCACAACCCATTGGGCGATCGAGCCTGAAGAGGCCACGCCAGGACGGGGGGCGGATCGCAGCGCCTTCGCGAAGCCGGTCGCGCGCCTCCTGCCAATAGGCCAGCTCGTCCCAAAGGACAGCCTCTGCACCGTCGCGGTCTAGGTGGCGCAGATTGAAGAAGGCCACGCTTGCTGCCTAACGACCTGGCCTTCAGCGGCCGGGGCACCGCACCCTGACCGGCTCGGCCGACCTACCGAGCATGCCAGAAACCGGATGGAGGGCGCTATTCCCCGGTCCGCTGCAAGGCCTTGTTGGGCGGCGAGCGCGCCTACGGCCAGGGGTAGCGGAACTCGTAGAGATCCGGATGGTGGATGAGGCTGCCGTAGAGCCACCAGCGCGACTGATCGGTTGTCTTGGAGCCGAAGAGCCAGAGCCCGCCGAGAGAGATCTCGGGGACCTCGATACCCGCGAACTCGAGGCGGCCAGGGTTGTTGACGTGAATCGCGACTGTGGTGGTAGTCGGCGTTGGGTACTTGCGCGCGATCTTTGCGAGCAGATCGTTCAGCGATTCCTCTGGGTTGCGCTCGGGAGGGACCCACTCCTTGAGTTGGACCGGGCAGAAGTGGCCGGCGTCGCCCTCGCGATAGTGCGCGACAAAGTCGTAGTCCGCAGCCTCGTGGAGCGCGAGGAAGACCTTCGTGCCGAGTACCTCTCGCATCCCGTGTGCGAAAAGTGCTGCTTGGCGAGCCTCGTTCCACGGCTTGAGCTCGTTGGTCCGGAGATGGCGGACGTCGGGAGGGAGGTCGAGATCCAAGACCTTGAACTCGACGTCGCGCAGCTTGCGGAGCTTCTCCTCCGGATCGTGCCACGTGAGGCGGCTCCACTCGCGCATCTGAATCTTGTCGTGCAAGGTATCCCTCGCCGCCTAACGACCTGGCCTTCAGCGGCCGGGGCACCGCACCCCGACCGGTTCGGCCGATCTGAGAAGCATGCCAGAAACCAGTTGGAGGGCGCTATTCCCCGGTCCGCTGCAAGGCCTTGTTAGGCCGCACCGCGTGAACCCCGGGCCTGCCCGCGAACGAGACGCCCGGCAAGAGGGCTTGCAGGCCAGCGACTGAGCCCCGCGGAGCGAGGCCGCGAGGCGACGAACCCGACGAGCTGCTCGAGCGGAGCCCGCTGACGGCACGGCTGGCGCTAGCGATGAGTGCGCTGAAGGCTTGGCTCGCGCCAGCAGCGCGAGAAGCTCCGCTTCTGAGAAGCGACCGACCGCCGCGCTCGCGGAGTGCCAAGAGACAAGCGACGAGCACTCGAAGAGAGCCTGACGGCAGAGGAAGCTGCGCCGAGACCCTAGAGGAGAAGCCAGACCGGTTGCGGCCTAACGACCTGGCGTTCAGCAGCCCGGCGCACCGTACCCCGAGCCGTGAGCGCTACCTCCGGAAGTATGCCAGAGCCGGTTGAACGGAGCTGTTGCCGGGTCTGCTGAAACGCCTTGTTAGGCGGCACGTCGCGTTGATGCTACTTGGGCTCGTTGACGTGAAACGACATGATCTGGCCGGACTCGTGGTCGAAAGTGCCCGCGAAGTAGCAGGTGCCTCCACCGAGCGCGAAACCGTAGCTTTCTCGCCACCACTCTTCCTCTAGGTCCGACCAAGCGTACTTGCAGAAGGCGTTGAAGGCGATCGCCTTCTTAGGTGGTCGGTCGCGCTCACCTCCCGGCAACGTGATCCCGAAGAATTGGATTCCGTAGTCCCCAAGGTCTCGCGCGATCTTGGGTTGGGTTTGCTCCAAGTAGCTTGCGAGCTTGGACTCGAGATTCGCCACGTGTTGCGCAGTTGGCGACCAGAAGGGCTTCCAGCCTCGCCGCATGGGAAGAGGGATGTCTGCTTCTGCGGCGGCCTCCGCCGAGAAGATCACCCTCGGGCCAGCAGGCTCTTCGCCCGCAGCTACGGCGTGTAGGCCGAGCACGAGGAAACCGACAACCCACTCGCGCACCGAGTGCCGCCTAACGACCTGGCGTTCAGCGGCCCGGCGCACCGTACCCCGGGCCGTGAGCGCTACCTCCCCAGTATGCCAGAGCTGACTGGACGGAGCCGATACCGGGTCCGCTGCAACGCCTTGTTAGGCGGCGCTGACTTGCGACCTTGCGAGAGAGCAGTGGATGATCATGGCTTGGCAATGCGACTGGCTTGCTCAAGCGCAGCCTCCGCCGCCCTCGTCAAGACCGAGTAGTCCGCCTCGAACCGGAGGGCCCAGAAGACGTGGCCGAGAACGCCAAAGAGAGCGATAGCGGCAGCGAGGGCGCATGCGCGTATGAACCCAAGGGGCCGTCTCATGGTGCCCTTGCTTCGCATCGTTTGCCGCCTAACGACCTGGTGTTCAGCGGCCGGGGCAACTTGCCGCCGGGCACTGAGCACTACTGCCAAGTATGCCAGAAGGCGTTTGGTTGGAGCCGGACCCCGGTCCGCTGCAACACCTTGTTAGGCGGCGCACTACTCCGAGCTTG